>JBCCHQ010000003.1:0-121642 GCA_039028735.1 Planctomycetota bacterium
GGCCAGCCAGGCCAGCATGCCGTCGAGCACGCGGAGCTGGCGAAGACCTGTGGGGACTACACGTTCGTCGGTGAGTTGCACATGATGCCGGGCCAGCCTCCGCAGGAGATGACCGGTACCGCAAAACGCACAATGATCATGAACGGCTACTACCTGCAGGAGGACTTCAAGTCGACATTCATGGGACAACCATTCGAAGGTCGCTTGATCCATGGCTACGACACGATCAACAAGGAGCACGTCTCAGTGTGGATCGATTGTCACTCCCCGTACATGACGATCTCGCGGGGCAACAAGAAGGCCGACGCGCTGAGCCTGGTCGGAATGATGCCGGACATGATGTCAGGCAACCTGAAGAAGACGCGTTCGGTCGTAAAGGTCGAGGACCAAGGGAAGATTACGTATTCGTCCTACGACATCGCGGGCGGCGAGGGTGACAAAGATCGCCTGACCATGAAGATTACCTACAAGAAGCAAGGCGCGAAGTAGGTTCATTTCCTAGAGCTACGAAAACGGTGGGGGAGTGGAGCACGATGCCCGCCTGGGCGCTCTCTCCTCCGCCGCCTTTCTCCGGCTAAATGCGCCCTCCCCTTTTTCGGGCTCCGCGCCGCGCGACCTCGGCAAGAAGCGGGCCCACACAACCAGCTCCAAATCCGCAGCTTATCGCCAGCAGCGCAAGCCGTTGCTTCCCGATCGGGCGGTTGCTGGTACACTCTCGACTGGCAAATGTTCCCAATTCCGCACGAGTAGCCACTCGCCTGCCTGCTTTCAGGCTCCATTGAGGCTTCGGAGGATCACCGGTGAAAATCGTTGCGCTCTTTTGTTGTTACAACGAAGGGCATGGACTAGCGCGATCTCTAGAGCACCTGCATAGCCAGGGGGTCGAAAGCTACATCATCGACAACGACTCGACGGACGATACCCGCGCGATCGCCGAGAGCTTCCGAGGGCGCGGCGTGATCGGGATCGAGCGCCTTCCACGGCGTGGTGTCTTCGAGCTCGCCGTCTTGATGAAGCGCAAAGAAGAGCTGCATCGCGAGCTTGGTGCCGACTGGTACATCAACCAAGACGCCGACGAGGTGCGCGAAGCCCCGAAGCCGTATCGCACGCTCGCCGAGGGGCTAGAAGCAGTGGATGCTGCCGGCTATACCGCTGTCGACTTCGACGAGTTCGTGTTTCTGCCGACCAAGCCCAGCGACGACTTCAATCGTCGCGACTACATTGCAGAGATGCGCCACTACTGCTACCTGCGGCCACAAGATGGATCGGTCGTGCAGATCCGCGCGTGGAAGAACACGGGGCAGGAGATCGACCTGGTGTCCTCCGGTGGACATCACGTGCAGTTCGACGGCCTCAAGGTGGCACCGGAACGATTCGCGCTGCGCCACTACATTGCGCTGAGCTACGACCTGGCCGTGCAGAAGTACTGCAAGCGTACCTACAGCCAGGAAGAGTTCGACAACAAGGGTTGGCACGGCGCCCGCGCGGTGATTCGGCAGGATGAACTACGATTGCCGTCCGCCGACGAACTGTGCACTTACATAGATGGAGAGGATTGGGACCGCAGCAACCCGCTGCCTTCTCTTCCTTTGTTCGGAGCAGCCGAGGAACGAGCCTTGCAGCTGCGCCACCGCCGCCTCCGCAAGGTCACCGGCCTCCGCAAGGTCTGGAACGGCTTGGTTCGGCGCATGCTCGAACGCGGACATCGATTGCGGGGTACTGATTCATGATATCTAGAGCACCTGAAGGGGTCGAAGCCCCGAAGGCGACCTCGCGTCGCACCGCGGTCTTGATCCTGAACTGGAACCGCGCAGACGACACGATCGAATGTCTCGAATCCCTGACGAAGATGGAAGGGGATGGTCACTTCCCCGTTGTTGTCGACAACGGCTCGACTGACGATTCGATGGCCCGGATCGTCGAACGCTTCCCCGACCTGCATGTCTTGGAAAACGGGGAGAACCTCGGCTTCGCCGAAGGCAACAACCGCGGGATCGAGCACTCGTTGGCGTTGGGTGCCGACTATGTGCTGATTCTCAACAACGACGTGATCGTCGATCCAGGGCTCATGCGCGAACTGCTGGCCGCTGCCGACGCGCACCCAGAAGCTGGTGTCTTCGGCGCTCGTGTCTTCGACTACAAAGAACCGCAGAAGATCCAATACGGCGGCGCTGAATGGCGCAGCAAGACTGGGCACTTCTACATTACCGATCTCAATCAGACCGAAGCCGACAGCAAGATCCACGGCGTCACGTCGATTCCATGGGCGTGCGGTTGCGCCTTCTTGGCGCGCGCCGAAGTCTTCCGCAAGGTTGGCCTAATGGACCCGCGCTACTACTTGCTGTGGGAAGAAATCGATTGGTGTTCTCGAGCGCGTGCTGGCGGCTTCGACGTCGTGCTTGTGCCCGATGCGAAGGTCTGGCACAAAGGTTCGCAATCTTTCGATGGAGGAACCTTTGGGGCTTTGCGCTCCTACTACCACTGGCGCAACCGCATGCTGTGGGTGGAACGTGAGTTCAGCTTCGGCCAACGATGCAAGTTCTACGGCCGAGCGATGCTCCCCCAGATTCACCGCCGACTGCGCGCCGCGATCTCGCCGCGCAGCAAACCAGAGCACCGTAAAGTTGCGCGCGCTGAGATCCTTGGCTTGTGGCACTATCTGGTGCGACGATTCGGCCCGGCGCCGGACTCTGTCAAAGCCTAACCAGAGAGCTTTCCCGTGAACGACTCGGCTCCCGACATCACTATGATCGTCCCGACATGGAATCGCAGCGGCGTCTTGAAAGAGATGCTGGACTCATGCTGCAAGTTCGATGTTTCCAACGGCCTGACCTGGGAACTGATCGTCGTCGACAACAACTCGACCGACGATACGCGTGAGGTCGCCGAAAGTTATCAAGATCGGCTACCTGTGCGGGTCGTGCACGAGCCACAGCAAGGTGTGTCGCGAGCTCGTAACGCCGGGTTCAAAGCGGCACTGGGTGAGCTCATCGTGTGCACCGACGACGACGTGGTGCTGGATCCCAACTGGTTACAGGCGTACCGCAAGGCATCGCACGACTATCCCGATAGCATGTATTTCGGTGGCAAGATCGAAACGCGATTCATCGGCGACCCGCCCGAGTGGGCGACCACTGGTGACCCGTTCTTCAATGCGATGCTCGTGCGCTTCGATCTCGGTCCCGAACCGCGCCGCCTGTCTGACAAAGAGCAGCCTTTCGGCCCGAACATGGCGATTCGTCGGCGGGCTTTTCGCGAGGGCGCGCGCTTCAATGAGAATCTCGGACGCGTCGGCACGTCGCATGTGCGTGGCTGCGAGACCAGCATCTTCCTGGAGCTGCAAGAGCGCGGCGACACGGGGTACTGGATCCCGGACGCGTGGGTCGGCCACCGTGTGCCGATGGAGAACTGCAACTTGCGCTATCTGTGGAAATTCTACTACGGCCAGGGGCAGACGCTGATGCGCCTGGGCATGTGGAAGCACGGCACCTCCTGGCGGGTCACCTGGCGCTATCTGCGGCGGGCGATCACCGGCGCGCTGCTGAGGCGCCCCGGCTGGCAGATCCAGTTCGGCAACTGGGCACTGCACCTCGGCGTCGAGAAGGAGCAGCGGAGAATCCGTCGCGAGGGCGGCAACTAGGCCTCGTTCCCTGTCCTAACCCCTTCGTCCACCTCTTCGTCCTCCAAGCTTCTTGCGTCCTTCACAATACCTTTATGCGGGGATGGTTTGCTTCTACCGAAGAACAAAGTGGAAGGGCGCCGCTGCACCGACCGGGACCGCAACGGTCTGCTACGGACCAAGGGCAGCGGGCGCCAGATAACTAACTCTCGGGCGAAAGGAGGATCTATGACCGAACGAAGCCCCAATGGGAAACGACGTATCGTCGCCGTCCAACGGCAGCGCTCCAGTAGCGACGACTCGCAGTCGCAGTGGCTCGCGTTGCTAAACGACGAACTCGACGCACTGCTCAGCGAGGAGACATTCTCGTTCTCGTGCGCATTCGTCGACCCCAACGGCACGCGGACCTCGCTCCGCTGAGTTCTCGGGAATGTCCTCTCGGGAACGCTCCCGGAAACTCCCCACAACCTGATATCCGCACGAGCGGTGGTTTGCAGGCGCGAACCAGCCGCTGTCTTTCTTTCTGGGGGAGCCGTTCGCAGCTCGTGGCGCTACGCGACCATCTGGGCCACGGCCGCCACAGCCAGCACCGCGTACGGAAAGCCGTCGATGCAAATGTCGGCGCGCCGGCGCGAGTGGGTGATCGCCGGCACGCCTGCCAATGCAGCACTTGCCATCACGACCCACACAACTTCGCCGCTAGAGATCCGCAACAAAACCAGCAGAGCCACTACATGCAGCGTGATCAAACTACACCGCGTCCTCGCTGCGCCGATCAAGACCGGCAGCGTTGGGATCCCCGCGACGCGATCGCGACGGAGATCACTCACGTCGAACAGGGTTGCATTGTTCACGGTGATGACGAACACACAAACCACTGCGGCGATAAGTTCCTCGATAGGCGGCCGTGCTTCGCAGCAGAGCCAAGGTATCGCAACAGCCGCGGTCGTCAGGGCAACGGCGACAAACGCAGACTTCACACCGGGAAGCACCTTCCAGCCTGATCGTCGCTGCTTGCGCGTGCCGCCATCGAGATCGTCCAAGAGGATCTGAGAAGCGATGCGGGAACGAAGACCAAACAGCGGCGCCCCGTAGCCAAGACATGCAATGAGTCCTGGCACGACGATCCACACTACTGCCTGAGGAGCCCAGCATAGAGCAATGACCAAAGCGATGAACGCGCTGACGACGAGTAGTGGCTGGGCAAGCCGGGGTTGTCGATCCAGTTCTTTGAGCCCGTCCCAGAGGTCATCGACGCCGTAGATCAGGACCGTCGCGCAGAAAACGATCGCCACGGGTAGTGAGAAGAACGCACTCAAGGAGAAAGGCGCCGTGTGCCACTGCAACTCGACGAACGCGGTCAGCGCAGCGGCGGCGCCAGCAACCCAAATCCGCGATCGAAACAGCCAATTCTGAAATGGCCTGGCCTGAAACAACTTGGCCTGAAACAGCCTAGACAACCATGCGGAGAGTCGGGGTTGTCGCTGCAGCTCGACGTGCAACTTCGGGACTGTGGAGTGCAACGATCGCACGGTCATCGCATCACCGCCATCGATCGGTACCAAGCGGGGCCATAGCGAAACGCTTGAAAATCCCGGGTTTCGATCAAAGACGCTCCAACGGCGTCAACGAACGGGGAGAAATCATAGATTCGGTGTAGTGCGCTCCCCGTCAGGACGCGGAAGATTCCCATCGGGAGCGCGTGATACGCCCACTGCAGGGCTATGCTAGCGCGGCGCTGGCTGTAGGAGTCCGGCGGCGCGAAGTCACCGATGATGAGGCGTCCATTGGGTTGCATCTGTTGCAGCAGGTGCTGCAGCATCGACACGACATCCGCTTCGCAAAACACGTTCAGGAAGAAGTTGGCGACCACGACGTCGTAGTGATGACTGCGCCGGTGATCGCGAATGTCCTCGTGCAATACCTCGACGACGTGCTCGACTTCGGAAAGTGCGCAACGACGACGCGCGCGACGAATCATCGGCCAGGCACGATCGACAAGGGTGACGTCGGCCCCTGTGCGCGCAGCAGCAACGGCCTCTTGCCCGGTACCACCGCCGGCAAAGAGCACTCGGTGCTGAGGTTCGATGTACGCGAGCGCCGCCGCCTTACAGCGACCAATCGCTCCACCACTGTACGCCGCCCCGAGAGCGTCGTAGACCGAAGCGATACCGGCGTAGTTGTGGAGAAGTGCGGTCATCGAGATCCACTGCCTATCGGCGCCGGGCTCGCACCGCTCGCGCGATCCCCGCCAAGTCCTTGCGTACCTCGGTTCGCCACTGGGTCGCGTCAAAGAGCGCCATCACGGCACTTGCCTGCGTTTCTCCCACCTCCAGGAGAACGCTGCCGCCCGGAGGCACGAAGTGGCCGGCGGCCGCAGCAACGCAACGGTAGTACCCCAAACCGTCTCCGTCTAGGCGGTCATGGAGGGCAATGTCAGGTTCAAAGCGGCGGACGTTCTCCTCGAGCGCGGGGTCACCAGGTTCGATGTAGGGCGGATTGCTGACGATGAGGTCGAAGCGAGTGGTTGCGGCAAGTGGCTGCATGAGATCACCCGCAACGAGATGCACCCGGGACACTAGGGCGTGGCGCTGCACGTTCCGACGGGCAATGGCCAGCGCGTCCGGGCAGATATCGATGGCCACGACTCGCGCCGCCGGCAGTTCCGTCGCCAGAGCGATCGCGATGCAGCCACTGCCAGTCCCAACATCGAGGACATTTGCGATGGGTTGTTCACAGTCGATCTCTTTGGCCCAATCAACCAGCAACTCGGTCTCGGGCCGCGGCACCAGGACATGCTCATCGACAAACAGCGGCAGTGAGTAGAACTCCCACTCGCCGAGGATCTGTGCGATCGGGCGGCCACCGACGCGCTCGGCGATCTGGGCACGCCACTGGTGTTGTTGGGCGAGGGTCAGGATGCGGGCGCCGTCGCGAAGCAACTCAGAACGGGTCATCGCAACCACGGAGCCGAGGATCAATTCACTGTCGAAGCGAGCGGTCGCACTAGTGCCCGCGAGCTGCTGCTCTCCAACCCGAAGCGCTTCGGCGATCGTCCGCGGAGCGGCAGTCATCGCTACAGGTACTGGACGCGTTGTTCGCGGTCGTGTGCGATCAGGCGATCGATCATGACATCGATGTCGCCTTGCATGAACGCTTCGAGCGAGTGCACGCTAAAGTTGATTCGGTGGTCTGTGATGCGATTCTGCGGGAAGTTGTAGGTGCGGATCCGGTCGCTGCGGTCGCCGGACCCGATCAGCCCACGACGCACCTCGTCTTCCTTCTCACGCCGTTCTGCGTCTTGCTTCTCTTTGATCCGCGAGCGCAGCACTCGCATCGCCTTGGCACGGTTCTTGTGCTGCGACTTTTCATCCTGGATCGATACGACGGTACCGGTTGGGATGTGTGTCATGCGTACAGCGCTCGACGTTTTGTTGACCTTCTGGCCACCCGGTCCTGAAGCGCAGAACGTCTCGATCTTCAGATCCTTCTCGACGATCTCTATGTCGGACTCTTCGGCTTCCTGCAGCACCGCGACCGTGATTGCGGACGTATGGATGCGCCCCTGCGTCTCCGTTTCTGGGACTCGTTGCACGCGGTGTCCCCCACTCTCGAAGCGCAATCGAGTGAAGGCTTCTTTACCCTTCACCGCGAAGCAAACATCCTTGAAGCCGCCGAGGGGCGTGTCGCTGGAGCTCAAGACCTCGATCTTCATGCGATAACGTTCGGCGTACAACGAATACATCTTGAAGACGTCGGCGGCAAAGAGCGCCGCTTCGTCACCGCCGGTACCGGCGCGAATCTCGATGATCGCAGTACCACTGCCTGACGAGGCTTGCTGATCGAGAAGATGCTCTCGCACTTTGCGGGCCGTAGCTTTCTGTTGCGTGTGCAGCTCTTCCAGCTCGGCTGCTGCGAGCTCCGCCATCTCGGGATCATCGCCATCGACGAGCTGCTGGGCATCTGCGAGTTCCTCTTCGACACGAAGGTAGTCGCGATAGAGTCCCACCTGCACCTGCGCTGCGCCGTGTTCCTTCAACAGATCTTGAAAGCCCGCGCCCTGTTGCACGTCGGGATCGTTCATCTTCTGCTCGAGCTCTTCGAAACGAGACTTCATACCGTCGAGGTTCTCGCGCAGGGTGCCCTCGATCACAGCTTCCAGAAAGCCGCTGTCGTCACCGGTGCTCATCCCAATGCCTCACATCCAAGACTGTGTGTTGCGTCGTTGTTCTTTCGACGCCGTCGGAGGTTCCGAATCCCTACATACCGATGTGCAGGCGACCATCGACAACGGAGAGCATGGCGCAATGCCACCCTCTCCGTGATCGTGTCGCTCGTGATGTCGGGCTAGGCGTCGGCGGCCGGTGCATCCCCTTCGGGCTTCGGCGTCTCGGCTTTCGGTGCTTCTGCTTTCGGGGCTTCGGCTTTCGGAGCCGCGGCTTCGGCCTTGGCTTTCTCTTCCGCAGCCTTTGCCGCAGCGGCCTTCTTCTCTTCGGCGATCTTCTTGCGGCGCTCTTCGCGTTCCGCCTTGCGCTTCTTCGCTTCGGTGCGCTTGGCCTGCTCCTCGATCTGCTGCTTCTTGATCTCTTCGTCACGCCCGGATTTCGCAGCCTCGAGCATCTCGGAAGAACTGCCATCCTTCCAAGCGAAACGCTGCTGGAAGCGTTCTACCCGACCTGCCGTATCGACGAACTTCTGCTTGCCGGTGTAGAACGGGTGGCAGACACTGCAGATATCGAGGTGCAGTTCTTCGACCGTTGAGCGCGTCTCGAACGCCGCGCCACAAGCGCAAGTGACCTTGGTCACCTTGTAGTTGGGGTGGATGCCACTCTTCATCGTGTTCTCTCTCCTGCGGCGACCTGAAGCCATTCCCGACGGCTCCGGCATTTCGCCGTTCTTGTTTCAAGGTACAACCTGTTTAGCGTACAGGGCCGAAGATCTTAGCGACCCAACCCAGAGCGGTCAACCCTGCCACAAGAGACAACCCCCAGGACGCTTGGGGGCCACATCCGCAGATTCCTCTCGGGCGCTCGGTGGGGTCGTTGGGGTCGTTGGGATGGGCTCGACGACGCTGGGCGCCTAGGCCGTATTCTTGCGTTTGGGTTGGGCTTGGGCCTTTTTTGTGGCCTTCTTCTTCTTGCCACTCTTCTTCGCGGCGGCGGGGGCACGGCGGTCTTCGGGCGCCTGGTCGAGGCGGCGGACGAGTTCGGGAGTGACCACGTACTGCTTCACGTCGCTGTCGGGGAGATCGAAGATGAGGTCGCGCATTAGGTCTTCGATGATCGAGCGTAGTGCACGTGCACCGGTGCCGCGCTTGATGGCGCGCTCGGCAACGAGCTCGAGAGCCTTGTCAGAGAACTCGAGTTCAGCGTCGTCCATGCGAAAGTACTCTTGGTACTGCCGGGTGATCGCATCTTTCGGTTCGGTCAGGACGCGGACCATGTCTTTCGTGCTGAGCGGTGCGAGTGTCGTGAGCACCGGCAGACGACCGATGAATTCAGGGATCATGCCGTACTGCAGCAGGTCCTCGACCGACGCTTGCGCGAGAATACGCCCACGCTGCTCGGGGTCTTTCATATCCACCTGAGTGCCGCCGCCGGTCTGATCTTGGTTCTCCCCCATGAAGCCGAGACGCTTGGTCCCGACTCGCTCGGAGATAATGTCCTCGATCCCGTTGAAGGCACCACCGCAGATGAACAGGATGTTCGACGTGTTGAGCTGAATGAACTGCTGCTCGGGATGCTTGCGTCCCCCTTGCGGCGGGATGTTGGCAACCGTGCCTTCTAGCATCTTCAGCAACGCCTGCTGCACACCCTCTCCCGACACGTCACGCGTGATCGAAACGTTCTGGGTGGCCTTGCCAATCTTGTCGATCTCATCAATGAAGATGATCCCCTCTTCGGCGCGCTGCACATCAAAGTCTGCGGCCATGAGGAGCTTCAACAGCAAGTTCTCAACATCCTCGCCAACGTAGCCAGCTTCGGTCAGCGTCGTCGCGTCGCCGATCGCAAAGGGCACGTCGAGGAAGCGCGCAAGACTGCGTGCGAGTAGTGTCTTTCCCGATCCAGTTGGACCGAGGAGCAGGATGTTCGACTTCTCCACCTCGACCTGATCTTTGTCGATCTGGTCGAGGAGGAAGAGACGACGGTAGTGCAGGTGGACCGCAACCGACAGGGTGCGCTTCGCTTCTTCCTGACCGATTACGTAACGGTTGAGCTCATCGAAGATCACCCGAGGGGCGGGGATCTCCTTGTGAGACTCAAACGAAGAGCGACGGTGCTGGAAGCGACGCGCTTCGTCCTCGGTGATGATCGAATGGCAGAGCTCGATGCATTCGTTGCAGATGTAGATACCCGGTGGACCGGCGATCAGCCGGTCCACATCATGGGCACTCTTGCCGCAGAAAACACAGCGTTCGAGCCGTTGCTTTCTGCCCCCTCTGGCGTTCCCTGCCACGCTACTCCTTAGATTCTGCCTTCAGCGACTCAATCACTTCGTCAACCAGACCATACTCCTTGGCTTCCATGGCCGACATGAAGAAATCCCAATCGGAGTCTTCTTCGACCTTATTGGACGGCTTGCCCGTGTGGCGCGACAGAATGTCGCAGAGGACATCCTTGTTGCGCTGAATCTCGCGCGCCTGGATCTCGATGTCGAGAGCCGTGCCTTGGGCACCACCCCACGGCTGGTGGATCATGATGCGCGAGTGCGGCAGCGCGTGGCGCTTGCCCTCAGTACCGGCAGCAAGAAGTACGGCGCCCATGGACGAGGCCTGCCCGATGCAGAACGTCGCAATGTCGCACTGTACGAATTGCATCGTGTCGTAGATCGCAAGTCCGGCAGTCACACTCCCGCCCGGGGAGTTGATGTAGATGTTGATATCCTGATTACGGTTGTCCGACACGAGAAACAGGATCTGAGCGATAACCAGATTGGCCGTGTGGTCGTGAATCGCGTCACCAATGAAGATGATTCGATCCTTCAGCAGCCGCGAGAAGATGTCGTACGAACGCTCTCCACGCCCGGTCTTTTCGATCACGAACGGGACCAGGTTCCCCTGCATTCAATGCTCCTTAACTCTCAGATCCCTCTGCGTTGTCGGAGTCCTTGGGACTCTCAGTGGCAGCAGCACCGTTGGCACCACCTGACACCGACGCGTTCTTGCGAAGGAAAGCCCGCACTTTCTCTCGTAGGTAGCCAACGCGCAGTTGCTCGAGGCGCCCGGGGTTGCGGTACTCTTCCATCACCTTCTCTGGATCGTCGCCGCTAGCAGAGATGATCTGCTGCAAGCGACCAGCCATTTCGTCTTCAGTAACGAAGATATGCTCTTGTTCGGCGATCCGATCGAGGACGAACAACTGCTTCATTTCTGAGTGTGCAGCATCGTCGACTTCGGTGTTCTCCGCCAGGAGCTTCTCGATCTCCTCTTCCGATTTGCCCTCGCGGTGCGCACGCACGCGTTCCACGAATTGCAGCTCGGCCTTGCGCTGGTCCACCAGGGACTGGGGAAGCTCCATTTCGACGGAGCCCACCAGCTGCTCCACAAGGAGCTCTTCTTGGCGCTGTTCTTCTTGTACCTTGCGACGAGCTTCCAGCGACTTTTGCACTTGCTCGCGCAGATCCGCTGCGGAGTCGGTGCCCAAACGCTTGGCGAACTCATCGTCGAGTTCAGGGAGTTGACTACGCTTTACGCTGCGAAGGACCAGATTCAGTTGCGCTTTCCTGTTGCGCAGGTCTGCTGGGAAATCCTCCGGTGTTTCGACGTCGAACTTCAGCGTATCATCCGTCGTTGCCCCGAGCAGCTGTGGCGTAAGCTCCTCCACGACAATGTTATCGACACGGTCGACGCCGATCTTCAGATACACTTCGGGGCGGTTGAACAGCTCCTCGTCCCCGTCGTTGAGGGTGATATCGACGACAGCGACGTCGTCCTCCTTCTGTTCACCCATGGAGAGATCTTCGAAGGTCGCAGATTGCTGCCGGATCGACTCCAGCTCCCTCTCAACATCGGCATCAGCGACAGAGATTTCCTGCCCGTCGACCGCAAGTCCTTTGTAGTCAGGCATGTCGAACTCGGGGTGGACCTCGAAACTCGCCTCGAAACGGAAGGGCTCACCGACCGTAAACTCGATGTTATCGAACTTTGGCTCGCCCAAGATGCGCAGTTCGAGCTTCTCGACCTCCTCGTGAAACGAAGAGCTCATCATCTCTTCTTTGACTTCGGTCGCGATCTGATCCGCGTAGCGCCGCTCCAACAAACTGCGTGGGACTTTGCCCTTACGAAAGCCCGGGATCTGGATCGTGTTCGAAAGCTGCTTGTAGTTCGCATCGATCTCGCCCGTTACCGACTCGGCGGGAATCTCAGCTTTCATTCGCTTCTTGCAGGGACCGTCATCTTCGATCTCTACAGTGATTTGCGGCGACTCACTCATGCGCCCGGAACCTCTCGACTTCAAAAAATTTCAAAACCAACGCACGCCGCGGAGATGCTAGCCCCCCCCGGATGACGTGTCAACGACCGCAGTACGCCGGAAACGACGCTGTGGTTTCAAGTTGCAGCAATAGCAGTGGGCTCCATCACGCCGCAGCCAAAAATGGCGTCACAGATCACTCAGACCGACACAATCAGCAACCCCGACCACCAGCACCGTACCCGAGGAAGAACCCCTGGTGGGAGAATCGCACCCGAGAGTAGTCTCGTCCAGAGTCTCACGACGCCCCACCACAGGGCACCCGCCCCGGATGAGTAAATCGCCAAGAGACAAGGTCCCCACCGAGACACCCCTAGCTCCGATGCCGTCAGGCGACGGGCCAAGAAAACATCTTTGTGTCCCGACGACCCAGAGACACTGCAAACTCCTCGAACAACTCGAGGAGCAAGAATGCGCACGGTAGGTCCTCACCCAGCGGCCGCTGCGATGCCGTCAGGCGAGACAAGGTCCCCACCGGAACACCGCTAGCTGCGATGCTCGTCAGGCGAGACAAGGTCCCCACCAGGGCACCCCCTCGCTCCGATGCCGTCAGGCGACGGGCAAGAAAACCATTTTTGTGTCCCGAGCCAACGACCCCTGGCAAATGCCGACATCGCTTCCCTCGGGACACAAAAATGGAGCGGGTGATGGGATTTGAACCCACGACAACGACGTTGGCAACGTCGTGCTCTACCACTGAGCTACACCCGCTCGGAATCGTCTGGTTGTCTTCGCTCCCAGCCATTGGTGCTGGCTTAGGATCGTGGAGTATTCTAGAGAGCGCCCCCCGGCTGTCAACATGCGGATGGCGCGATTTTGACTAGCGAAAGTCGGAGCGGGAAAAGAGGGCCACCAGCTCGATTCCGACCTCTCGGAGCGCCTCCGCGGCGCCTTCCTCGCGATCGACGATCACCAGAGCCTTCTGCAGGTCGACTTCGCAGGCGTCGCGGACGGCGGCGGCCGCCTTGATCAAGGATCCACCACTAGTGGCGACGTCGTCGACGAGGACAACACGATCCCCCGGCTGCAGGGCGGGCCCTTCGATCTGCCGCTGCATGCCGTGCGCCTTGGCCTGTGAACGGGTGAAAAAGGTGCGCAGCGGCGCCCCAGCTTGCAGCGACTCCAAACCGATCCCGACCACCATCGGATCGGCACCGGATGTCGGTCCCCCAATCGCATCGCAATCGCCCGCGATCACGGCATGACTCAGTTCGCAAACCAGCTTGAGCCCAGCTGGGTCGAGTGTGACCAAACGCCCGTCGAAGTAGAAATCGGTGGTTCGACCGGAGGCGAGCTTGATCTCTCCAGTTTGGATGGTCTGCCGCAGACGATCGGCAAGTTGTTGTCTCGTCGCATCGAGGTTCATGGGCTGTCCATTCTGCGAGGGTTGTCGTTACTGAGTACGCGCAAAGTAATGGACTGCCCAAACTCCTGCTACGTTTTTGGCGGCAGGTTCTTCTCGATCCGAATGACATTGCCGGCGCCTGTGTACTCGAGTCGATCGCTGCATTTGTGCATCAGTAGGATCCCCAGGCCACCACGGCCGCCCGAGCGAATCCTCTGTTTGGCACGCTCAAACGCCTCATCGCTGTCAATCTGCGACAAGTAGTATTCGTAGTCGAAGCCAGCCCCATCGTCTTCAATGATGAACGTGACCTTGTTTGGGTCGACAAGGAAATTGACGGTCACCTTGGCGTCGTCGTGGTGGCGATTGCCGTGGAGCACAGCGTTGTCGACACCTTCTTTGAACGCTGCGTAGAGCGCCGTGCGATCCGTGTCGGACAGGCCCAGGCGCTGGATCAAACGATTCGCAAGATTCAGTCCGCGCGAGACAGTATCCGTCGCCGATGTGAACTGAAAGTGCACCTGCTGCGCGAAGACTTGTCGGTCGCGCGGAACTCGACGCAGCTCGCTCTCGGTCAGCGCAAACAAGTTCATCAGTTCGAACGGATCGATCAGATAGTCGTTCTCCCAGACTCGAAACCCTTCCAAACGCTGCAGATTCGCGCCCTTCTCGTAGAGTACGATCACCGACGTCAGCGAGAATTGGGTGTCCACCTTCAGCGTCTCGATGAACTCATCGACGCCGTCGAGACGATGATCGAGAACGATCAGGTCCGGCTCCCACCGCGTCAGCCCCTTTTGCACCTCAGAGATCGAGTGGACGAGGTGATAGTTGCCGTTCAAGTGCGAGAGACGATTGCGCAGGATACTCGTGAACGGGCTCGCTATCGGCACGGCAACGATCACTGAGCCCACCGAGCCCTCGAGCGGTGCCTCGGCGAGGACTGGGACCTGCCGGACATCCTCCCCTTCGAGATCGAGCCCCGCAGGGACCGGAACTTCATCGCTGCTGGTCTCGAGATACTCCTCTGCCTCCGCCAAGTTCTTCAGGAAGGGCACGATGCTCGTCACCCCCAGTAGGTGCATCGTAAGTCCAACATTCCTAGACACTTGTATCAACAATAGGCGGCCCCCGCGCTCGGTCATCGTCGAGTGGAAACGGATGATGGACGAGATTCCGGTGCTGTTGATGTACTGCACGTTGCGGAAGTCGAGGACGACACAGTTCTCGTTAGCGCGGACCAGCTTCTCGAGCGATGCCTCGAACGCAAAGAAGTTCGGCGCATCGATCAGGCCTTTGAGGCGCATGAGCACATAGGAGCGTGGGCTGCTCCCAGAGGTCTGGCGCTTCTCAGTAGCGATCGCGAGTTTTGACATCGATTCCTCCGGGGCTGATGGAGAGGGTCTTTCTCGATTGTAGCGAGAGTGACACAGGAAGTCAGCCAGCCGAGGGAGAGTACACCGAGGGCAAGGACTCACAGAGGATCTGGGCCTCAGGGGGTTTTGACGCGTCGTCGCAAACGGTCTAGACTGCGGACTTAGCAACGAGAGTTCCCGGAAACGTATCGTTTGGACCTTCGACAGCGTCTCAGAACTTGGTTTCCAGAAATGAGAGCTGTCTACACCACGCCGTAAGGAGTGTTGCCCTTGCCACCCCCGACCTTGGTCGACCTGGCCTCGATCGATCTGAGCGCCACGGTCTTCGACCGCGCAGAGATCGAAGCCCAGAATCCGCAACGCTTTGAGATGGCCATGCTCGATCGCATCGTGCACTACGACACCGATGCCGGCGTCCTGGGTGGCGTGAAACAGATCCGCGATGATGAGTTCTGGGTCCGCGGGCATTTTCCAGAGCGACCGGTGCTTCCCGGGGTGATGATGCTCGAAGCTGCTGCCCAGCTGGCTTCCTTCTACATGGGCCGTGAACTGAAGACCGACAAGATCATCGGCTTCGCTGCCGCCGATCACGTGCGCTTTCGTCGCACAGTTCATCCCGGCGATCAGCTGCTCGTCTTGGGGGAAACTCTGGGAGTGCGACGCAATGTCGCAAAGCAGAGTACGCAAGGGTTCGTCGGCAACGATTTGGTGTTCGAAGCGACGATCACAGGGATGATTCTCTAGCCCTTGTAAGTGACCCGCGCGAGTTCGTTTGCTGCGAGAGCAATTCAGCTCGCAGCTGCGGTCGTTGCCGCCAGAATCTTCGATCCAGGCCCTACCAACTTGCCTTGCTCCCTTTGGATCTCTCGCTACAATCCGCAGGTTCGCTGCCGGACCTCGCAAACAGCGAGTGACACGAAGCGACGCAGGAGAGGTGGCCGAGTGGTTTAAGGCGCTGGATTGCTAATCCAGTGTAGGGTCTTTTCCCTACCGCGGGTTCAAATCCCGCCCTCTCCGCCACCCTTCTTCACCCATCTTCTTCTTCCTTTCGTATCGTCACTTCCCTCGCAAGCACCAGTGCTCACTCGACTCGGCACTGCCGCAACAACATCGCGCTGCATCATCATCTGCAACCGCTACAGCAACAGTTCGCTCGCGGTCTCCACCGCTTCCATCATTATGTTGTTCGCATCGTTTGGACCGTGCCATCCATCGACGTCGAAACTTCTCTTGTCGCGGTTGTCGCACCGTACGAGTTCCTTACGGCATCGCGTTTCCGTCGAGGGTGTATCGCGCAGACAACAAGCCACAAGATGCGAAGTGCGACAACGTCGTGTTGTTCTTTTCCACAAACTTTCCATGAGTCGCGTTGATTGCTTTGATGTTCTGGAATGCACCCACTAAGATCCGGGAATCCTTTGCAGAAACATGACGTTGGAGGCCGATAGCGAGTATTTGTTGTGAATCGTGTCCGTCTTCAGCAACCCTTTCGAAGTTGTTAACTCGCTCTGCTGTTTCACGAGCGTGAAGTACCCTTGGCAGTGCCGTGTCGATGTGTTTCTTGGACCACCTGAGTGGGTCCATAACCTCAGGTTCTTCCGTCCGAAACACGCCAACCGCACCGTCACTACTTCGTACATCCCTGCCCGCCGTTGATGTGGGTCTGTTCGCTCTGCATTGGGTGTTCTGTTTGTGCGCTGCCCATCTCGTCTCGGCCGCCTTGGCGCTGAGGTGAGGTCAAAACCAGGACAGAGTCACGCGGCCAAGCCGTGTGGAATGCGAGTGAAGCCGATGATCCTCGCTGGGGATGGTTCATGATTTACACCGCTAGCCACTATCTGGGCTATGGCCATTTCGGCGACCGGCTTCCGACGACAGATTCCCCGGAGGAGACACGATGATCTGCTCCGAGAACCGTGATCGCTCCCTCGAAGAGGCCGTCAAAGGGGAAATCAGCGCCCGCCTGACCGAACATCAATTCGAAACCTGGTTTCGCAAGCTCGAACTCGTATTCGAATCTCCGGAACGAGTTTCGATCGTGGTTCCGAACAACTTCTACCAGCAGTACCTGCGCAGTCGCTTCCTCCCCGTCATCTACGAGGCCGTGGAAGCAGTGACTCACTCCCCGCGTGTCGAAGTCGAGTTCCATCTCGCCGAACATGGGGACGGTGCGGATGCAGCGGAAGGGGCAACGCAGCGCGAGACGATGACGCAGGTCGAAGTCGAGACGGCAGCCCCGCCACGGGCTAGTGAAGAAGCCTTGTGGCGCAAGCGCAACTGGGATGCGCCACGTGCCCCCGGCAGTAACGGGCCAAGCAGCTATCGATCGCAAGACCGCGACCTGCCCGAGAGTCCCGCAGCAACTACTGAGGCGCGGCCGGGACCGGTGGGACCCGCCCTCGAGCGTCCGGTGCGAGACAACTCCGGCGTTGGTGACCCGCAAGCAATCCCGTCACCAGCAGCCGGTCACAATAGCCTTCCAGACAACATCCCACTCAATGGGGATTACACATTCGATAACTTCGTAACGGGTCACTCCAACCGGTTAGCGCACGCAGCTTGTCTCGCGGTCGCACAGAACCCAGGCAAGTCGTACAACCCGCTATTTTTGTATGGCCAAGTTGGATTGGGCAAGACCCACCTCCTGCAGGCGGTCTGCCATACGTTCCACCAGAAGTTTCGGCAGCGTACGGTGTACCTCTCCTGCGCTAGCTTCACGAACGACTTCATCTCAGCGGTCAGCAACAACGACTTGGATCGCTTTCGGAGCAAGTACCGGGATGCCGATGCGATCTTGATCGATGACATCCAATTCCTTGCCAACAAAGAACGGACACAGGAAGAGTTCTTCCACACGTTCAACGCGATCTACAATCAACAGAAGCAGATCCTTCTGACCTCGGACTGCCTGCCATCAGAGATCGCGGGCTTGAGCGAGCGCTTGGTATCACGCTTCAAGCTCGGCCTCGTAGCACAGTTGAATCCACCGAGCTATGAAACTCGGGTCGCAATCGTGCTCCGCAAAGCCAAGAACTTGGGGATGGACGTGCCTGAAGACGTCGCTGAGTTCGTCGCCCATAGGATCCGCACGAATGTCCGCGAAATCGAAGGCGCCGTCTTGCGTCTGCACACTCTCGTCACAATCGAGAAGAAGGCGCTGACGATCGACGAGTCTCGAGGAGCGCTCTCGGACTTGATCGGTAAGGAAGAGCGTCGCATCAGTTTGCTCGACATCCAGAAGGGTGTGTTGGAAGAGTTCTCAGACGTCCGCCCTGCAGATCTGCACTCGCGCAAACGGACCCGGTCGATCGTCGTCCCTCGCCAGATCTGTATGTACATCGCACGGGTCCACACTGACCTGTCGCTCGGCGAGATCGGCATGTACTTCGGCGGTAGGGATCACTCGACAGTGTTGCACTCGATCGATCGCATTCGCGAACAGATGCAAAAGCACATGCGCATTCGCAACGCTGTGGGCGCGATCGAGCGCCGGCTCGGTCTCTAACTAAGAGTCCAAAGTCTGCGGCAATCTCCCCGTGGTAGTGACTGCCGCAGTAGTGGTCCTGGTCCACGCCAGCTATCGATGAGCTATCGAAGAGGCGTACATCTGCCGGATACGATCCATCGGTGGAACGGTCTGTTGGCGGTTCTCGATGGCTCGCTGCGGCCACTGAATCAGGCCGATCCCTGTCGTGCGAAGCCCCGATCGGAGCCCTCCCGCAGCACGAGAACCTGTGGAAAAGTGACGGAGATCCCCTCGGAAAAGCGGCGAAGAGTCGTCGGGTGACTCGCGGACGGGGTCCGCGCCCTCTCCAGAGCCTCGAGAACAACCTGCCCCGAGACCGCAATCGACACCAAGCTACCGAACTTGTTTTCCACAAAGAGAGAAGGATTAATAGAAGCGCATAATCCAGCAAATAAAGGATTTACGTGGATCGGTGTAGAGTTATCCACATCACCAACAGCGTAGATGAAGATGCTTTTTGAGAGTTATTAAACTAATAAAAAAACATCTCTTCTCTGAGCCTCCAAGGGAGGTCTTGGAGGGTCTGGAGACGGTCCGAACTACGTAATCGGGTCGGTGTTATAACCGACTGTACTGTATCGGTTTACAGCTGCTCCTAGAGCGCGTTTGGGGTTTGCAGGGACAGCTCATCCACCTATAATGGCGCGGTTCGTGCCGCTCGCAGCGGATCTTCTTCGAATCAGAGTCCGTAAGTACAAATAAGGAGCTACGTTGAGGGTATTGTGCCAGACACGCTCGCTGCAGGAAGCGATCCAGTTGGTTGCGGGTGTCGTTCCGGCCAACGCAACCCGTCCGATTCTCCTCTGCGTTTTCCTGAAGGCCGAAGCAGATCACCTGGTTGTCCAGGGAACCGATCTAGAGGCCGGTCTCTCCGTTCGAATCGACGAGGTCGAGGTGGCGGAGCCAGGAGTCGCAGCCGTCGCTGTGTCGGGTCTCAACGGCATTCTGCGCGAAACGCGCGATGAGCAGGTGCAGATCTCTCTCGCAGCCGACGGTGGCACGATCGAAGTGAAGAGTGAGCGGAGCCTGTTCAAGGTCCCAACGCAGCAATCGGAGCAATTCCCGGAGCTGTCGTTCAATCCACCGACGCCGTCGGTGCGGGTGGGACGCGAAACACTCCTACGCTGCCTGCGCTTGACTGCGATCGCTGCGGCCAAGGACACGACCCGTTTTCAAATGCACAGTGTTCTGGTCGAGCGGAGCGACGATGTGCTGCGACTGGTCAGCACGGATGGCAAGCGCATGGCCATTGCAGAAAGCATGCTCCCTAGCGGCCAAAGCGACGTCGCGTCTGGTTCGCAGTACATCGTACCTCTCAAAGGGGTCGAGTTGCTGGTGCGGATCTTGGGACTCGAAGATGCAGAAGAGGTAGCGCTCCACCTGGGCGACAACGAAGTGACCTACAACTCCGACAACGTGTCGCTGTTTTGTCGACTGGTCGAGGGGAAGTTCCCGGAGTACAGCAAGGCCGTGCCCCCTCCCGGCGGCAACACCTACGAGTTTTCCTGTGACGATCTCATGGTTGCGTTGCGACAAGCATCACTCATGACAACCAAAGAAACCAACTCTGTGCTGTTCAGTTTCGAAGGCCCGTCTTTGGTCCTTTCCACTCGCGCAGCGGATGTTGGAGAGTCTCGAGTTGAACTTGGCATAGAGCCTGTTGAGAGCAGTGAGGATGCACTCGCGATCAACTTCAATCCTGCCTTCGTGATCGACCTGCTGCGTGCCGTTGACGACGACACGATCCGCGGTCGCTTTCAGAATCAAAGAACGGCCGGGATCTTCGAGTTCGAGAACGAGAGCATGAACTACCGCCACATCGTCATGCCTCTCGTGGCACAACAAAACCGCTGAACGGTAGGCAAGTGATGATCGGCAGCGGCGCAGATACCGAACACGAACCGATCGCACTCTCGAGTGTGCTCCGTGAAGTGCTCGCGCGCATGGCGCCGGCGATCACTGCAACTACACAGGTCGTTGATTCTGGCGTTACTCAGCAAGAAGAACGCGCGACACGTCCGGTGCCAATAGCTGAGGCAGCTGACGGTTTGCAGAGCGTCGAACAACTCTGGCAACAGGTGGTTGGTGATCCACTCGCAGAGTTGACGCGCGTGACTCGCTATCGCGGGGGAGTGTTGTTCGTGGACGTCGCGGCAGCGCCACTGTTGGCTGAGCTACGTTCGTTTGCACGAAAAGACCTGCTCCGGGGGCTCCACGACGGCGGCCTCTCGGGAGTTAGCGACATCAAGTTTCAAGCGAGTGGTTCTCACCAGCGATGTGAAACCACAGCAGGATCCACTAGTGGAGTCACCAGCGGGTCCCACCGGGGAAGTGAAGGGGAACGAAAGTGAGCGACGAACGCTCCAAGTCCGAGAACGATTACTCGGCCTCGAACATCAAGGTTCTCGAGGGGGCGGAAGCAGTCCGCAAGCGCCCCGCGATGTACATCGGCAGTACTGGTCCCAATGGACTACACCACTTGGTGTACGAAGTCGTGGACAACTGCGTGGATGAGGCGATGGCGGGCTTCGGGAGCAAGATCCAAGTTCGGATCGGCACCGACGGCTCCGTTACAGTGATCGACGACGGTCGCGGCATTCCGGTCAACTATCACGAAGATCAGGGCATGTCGGCGCTCGAGGTCGTCATGACGAAACTACACTCCGGCGGCAAGTTCGACCACGACACCTACAAGGTGTCGGGTGGACTCCACGGTGTCGGTATCTCCGTCGTGAATGCGCTCTCCGAGTGGCTCGAGGTCGAGGTCTATCGTGACGGCAAGATTCACCGCCAGACCTATGCGCGCGGTGAGCCGACGTCGGACTTGAAAGAGATCGGTGCCGCCGACAAGTCGGGGACGAAGGTGACGTTCAAGGCGGACGCCGAAGTGTTCGAGACCGTCGACTATGTGTTCGATGTGCTGGCGAAGCGGCTGCGCGAGTTGGCGTACTTGAATGCTGGTCTTGCGGTGCACTTCTCCGACGATCGCACAGAACGCAGTGTCGAGTTTCATTTCCCGACGGGCATCAGTTCGTTCGTCGCCGAGCTCAATGAGAACAAAGACCCGGCCTACGAGATCGTGCACTTCGAACGCGAAATGGAGGGAGTCACCCTCGAGGTCGCGATGCAGCACAACTCGGGTTACTCCTACGATCATATCTACACGTACGCCAACAACATTCACACGCCGCACGGGGGTACCCACCTGAGTGGTTTCAAATCAGGAATCACCCGAACGTTCAACAAGTACGGCAAAGAATCGAATGCCTTCAAGAACGAGTCACCACCCGATGGGCGTGACTACCTCGAGGGCTTGACGGCTGTGATCAGCGTCAAGATTCCGAATCCCCAGTTCGAAGGGCAGACCAAGGAGAAGCTCGGCAACACCGAAGTCGACGGGTACGTGCAGGCACTCGTCAACGAGCATCTTGGTCAGTACCTGGAGGAGCACCCCGGAATCGGCAAAGCGATCGTGCAGAAAGCGCTGCAAGCGGCTCGCGCTCGCGAGGCAGCCAAGAAGGCACGGGATCTGACGCGTCGAAAGGGTCTGCTGAGCTCGGGTAGTTTGCCAGGGAAGCTGGCAGATTGTCGCAGTCGGGACCGCGACAACACGGAGATCTTTATTGTCGAGGGAGACTCGGCTGGCGGCTCGGCGAAGCAGGGTCGGGACAGCATGTGGCAGGCGATCCTTCCGATCAAAGGAAAGATCCTCAACGTCGAGAAGACCCGCTTCGACAAGATGCTCAAGCACGAAGAGATTCAGACGATCATTACTGCGCTCGGGACCGGGATCGGCCCCGAGGAGTTCGACATCGAAAAGCTTCGCTATTCGCGCGTGATCATCATGACGGATGCTGATGTGGATGGTTCTCATATCCGAACTCTGCTGCTGACGTTCTTCTTTCGGCAGCTGCCAGAGTTGGCGGAGAACGGGAACATCTATATCGCGCAGCCGCCGCTGTATCGCGTGAAACTCAAGAGCAAGGAAACCTATGTCCAGAGCGACAAAGAGCTGAACGCGATGCTCGTCGATCTAGGACTCAACGGCGCGAGTCTCGAGATTCCAGGTCAAAAGAAGGTCCTCGAGTCAGCAGAGCTTGGAAAGCTCATCGATGTCTTGCGCGAAACAACGCGACTGAGATCGCAGTACAAGAAGAGCGGCATGGAGATCGACACTTGGATTCGTTCCGAGTGGGCGGACAAGAAATACTTGCCGTCGTTTTGCGTTGTTCGCGATGACGAGACGATCTACTTCCGCAACGAGGAAGAGTATCGGGCGTTCCTCGAAGCGGAAGAGTCCAAACTGGGGCGCAAACCACGAATCGGGGACGCCGACGAGATCACGACAGCGTCTGTCATGACAGTCGAAGACGACAGCGATGCCAAGACCGTCGATCCCGATGCTCCGGACTTCTTCGTCTACGAGGCTCACGGCGCGGAGGCAGCAACGAACACTCTGAAAGAGCTCGAGGGCTTCGGTTTCAACGTGTTGAATCTGTTCGCTCCCGAAGCGAAGGATCCTTTGGCGATTCCAGACTTCAATTTCTCCGACGACGAGGAAGAACGCCCTGATCCACTGTGCGTGTTGAAGGTGGACGAAACCGAGATACCGATCGAGCATCTCAATGGAATCCTCACAGAGCTGATTTCATTGATGAAAAACAAGGTCCAGATCACTCGCTTCAAAGGTCTGGGAGAAATGAACCCAGATCAATTGTGGGAAACCACGATGGATCCCGAGAAGCGCAAGATGTTCAAAGTGACGATCGAGGACCAAGTTGCGGCGGACCGGATCTTTACGATCATGATGGGAAGCCAAGTAGAACCGCGACGTGAGTACATCGAAAAGCATGCACTCGAGGCACGGTACCTCGACATCTAGCGGTAGACTTGGCCCTGGTGTATCTGGCGCACCAATGGGGTCGCGCAGAGATGATTCGCGGAGAGATGAGTCGCAGAGATTCGCACACACCTTGATTGAGTAGCGACATGGACAAAGCGAATGTGAACGACTTCCGTCGTTGGAAGCGCGAAGGTCAGCCTTTTGCGACGCTGACTGCCTATGACGCACCGTCGGCACGGATGTGCGCGGCGGCTGAGATCCCTCTGATTCTTGTTGGGGATTCTGTCAGTAATGTCGTGCTGGGCTACGACGACACTCGTCCGGTCACGATGGACGAGATGATTCACCACACGAAAGCGGTGCGCCGTGGAGCTCCGCAGACCTTCGTGGTCGGTGACCTACCCTTCATGAGTTACCAAGTCTCACCAGAGGAAGCAGTCGTGAATGCGGGACGCTTCGTGAAAGAGTGTCGCGTCGATGCGGTCAAACTCGAGGGGGGGAGCGCCGTTGTCCCGGCGATCGAGCGGATCGTCGCCGCGGGGATCCCTGTCATGGGACACCTTGGCCTCCTGCCGCAGACCGCTGCGATGCAGCAAGGTGGGATGCGTGTGCAAGGGACCGATGCAGAGGCCGCGATCACGTTGGTCGCAGAAGCGAAGGCGTTGGTTGCAGCCGGGATTTTCGCCGTAGTGCTCGAGTGCATTCCGCAGGAACTTGCAAAGATCATTACCGCAGAGATCCCAGTACCGACGATTGGCATTGGTGCCGGTCCCGATTGCGATGGGCAGATTCTCGTGCTTCACGACATGTTGGGGATCGAGAGCGGCTATCAGCCACGCTTCGTGCGTCGCTACGCAGAGATCGAAGACGCAATGGTCGCTGCGATGCGCAGCTACGCACGCGATGTTCAAGAGCGAGGCTTTCCAAATGAGAAGGAGAGCTTCCACATGCCCGACGAAGAGCTCAGTCGCTTCGGTGAGAAGCGTGGGATTCGCGAAACGGGTGGTACTCGCGATGGGGGGACCAACTCCGAGTGAGAGTGCTGATCGTCGGTCCCGGAGCCGTGGGTCGGTTTCTGGCGGCGCGAATGGCGCTGGCCCAGATTCCTGTGGCACTCCTCGATCATCGCCCGGAGCGTGTGGGTCAAATCCAACGACATGGTATCGAGTTGACCGCCATCGACGGTCGGCAGGAGCAAGTGCGCTGCGACGTCTTGCTCGCAGGGTCTGGCAGCGAAGACTCGACTCCCCCCTTCGACATTGCTCTGAGCTGCGTGAAGTCCTACGACACAGAAGTTGCAGCGCTCCAGGCCGCTCCGTTCCTGCGTAGGGACGCGGTGATCGTGCCGCTGTCCAATGGTCTCGGTAACGTCGAGGCCGTCGGTCAGCATTGGCCGGCTGCGCAAGTGGCTGCCGGGACTCACGCGTTTGGTCTCTTGGCAGCAGGCGATCACGCGGTGCAGCAGACCGGTACCGGCTTCTTCGAGTTGGCGGCCCCGCATGACGCTGTTTCGGCGCAGGAGCGCTTGCCGGTGCTTGTCGACTTGCTGCAACAAGCGCAGCTGCAAGCGGAGCTGGCGCCTGACTATGGCAAGATGTTGTGGCAGAAAGCAGCGGTCAATTGCGTGATCAACCCGATCGCTGCGCTGCTGCAGATACCCAATGGTGCCCTTCTACAGCTGCCCCTGGAGCCTACAATGCGGGCAATATGTGGAGAACTTGTGGAAGTCTCCCATTGTGAGGGGATAGCGCTCGAACTCGATCATCTGTTCGCACGAGTTGTGGGAGTTTGCACCGCAACGGCAACCAATCGATGTTCCACCCTCGTCGACCTGCAAATGGGTCGTCGCACTGAGATCGAATCTCTCAATGGTGAGGTTGCAAGGCGTGCAGAACAAGCGCGCATCCCAGTGCCGTTGAACTCACTCCTTACCGTGCTCGTACGTCAACGCGAGTGCGATGTTCAAGCCGGATAAAGTCGTCGGGTAGGCTTGAGAAGAAAACCCAGAAGAGGGAAACTTGCTCCATCCAATGGAGCGCTCTCATGCAGTTTTTTGAGAGAGCGCCAGCGTGCCTCCGCGAGTGCGGACGGGCACTTCGGGTGGCGATTGTCTCTGTAACGTTGGGTGGCTCCGCGCGCGGATCCACCTCTCGAGAAACGTGGTAACAAGCGCATGACCAACGATCCATCTACCCAGACTCTGAGCATCGAAGAGGAGATGAAGGGTTCGTATCTGACGTACGCGATGAGCGTCATCATTCAACGAGCCCTGCCAGACGTGCGCGATGGCCTCAAGCCGTCACAGCGTCGAATCCTAGTTGCGATGCATGATCTGAATCTCGGTCCTCGATCCAAGCACAGAAAGTGCGCGAAGATCGCTGGTGACACTTCGGGTAACTACCACCCGCACGGTGAGTCCGTGATCTACCCGACGCTCGTGCGAATGGCGCAGCCGTTCAACATGCGGCAACCACTGGTCGACGGTCAGGGCAACTTCGGTTCGATCGATGGCGATCCGCCTGCTGCCATGCGTTACACCGAAGCACGCATGACGTCGGCGACACTCGAGATGCTCGACGACATCGACAAGAACACTGTCGACTTCATCCCGAACTACGATGAGACCCGCAGCGAGCCGACCGTGCTTCCGTCCCGCTTCCCGAACCTACTCGTCAACGGGGGCCAGGGGATCGCGGTCGGCATGGCGACCAACTTCGCGCCGCACAATGCCCGCGAGATCTGTCAGGGTATCTTGACTGTCTTGGACAACCCTGAGGTGACAATCCCCGAGCTGATGGAAGTGATCCCTGGTCCAGACTTCCCAACGGGCGGCTTGATCTGTGGTCGTGCCGGCATCAAGCGTGCCTATGCACTGGGGCGCGGCGTCTTGACGCTGCGAGCGAAGGTCCACACTGAAGAAGAGAAGAACCACCAGCGGCTGATCGTGACTGAGATTCCGTATCAGGTGTCGAAGTCGAAGTTGGCCAGCGACATCGCCGACGGAGTCAAAGAAGGGCGCCTGAGTGGCATCTCAGACGTGCGCGACGAGTCGGACCGCACCGGAATCCGCCTCGTCATTGAACTCAAGCGAGGTGAGAACGATCAGGTGGTGTTGAACCAACTGTTCAAGCACACAGGGCTGCAGAGCAGTTTCGGGATCCAGGCGATCGCGCTCGTCAAAGGACGCCCCAGGACCCTCAACCTGAAGCAGCTACTCCTCGCTTACCGCGACCACCGTCGCGAGGTCATTCGTCGCCGTGCTCTGTATCTATTGGAGAAGGCCGAACACAAAGCGCACATCTTGCGTGGTCTCTTGATCGCACTCGACAACATCGACCGGGTGATCGAGTTGATTCGGAGTTCTCGTACAGTGGACGACGCGCGAACGTCTCTGCGAGCTGAGTTCTCTCTGACACGCATCCAGGCCGACGCCATCTTGCAGATGCGTCTGCAGCGGCTGACGGGCCTCGAACGCGAGAAGATCGAAGAGGATCTCGAGAAGACGATGGCGGAGATCGCAGAGTTGCGCGAGATCCTGACCAGTGAAGCGCGGGTGATTCAAATCATCCGCGAGGATGTCGAAGCACTGATCGCGAAGTACCCGGACCCGCGCCGATCTGAGATCACTGACATCGAGAACGAGATCGATGTCGAAGACCTGATTGCCGAAGAGCAGATGGTCGTGACGCAAACCCAGATGGGCTACGTCAAGCGCACGCCGCTAGCGGCCTATCGAGCCCAGGGGCGCGGCGGCAAGGGGATCACTGGCGGTAGCGCGCGAGAGGGAGACTTCATCAAGAGTCTCTTTGTCGCCAACACCCTCGACTTCGTGCTGTACTTCACTGACCGGGGCAAAGTCTACTGGCTGAAGGTCTATCAGATTCCCGAGGGGAGCCGTACGTCGCGAGGACGTGCGATCGTGAATTTGTTGCCGCTGGAGAAAGACGAACGGGTCTTGTCAGCGATCCAGGTGCGCGAGTTCGACGACCGTATGGTCATGTTCGCGACCCGCAAGGGCTACGTGAAGAAGACCGCACTCAACGCTTTCTCCCGCCCGAAGAAGACCGGCATTATTGCGATCAACATCTTCGACGATGATCAGCTGGTTGGAGCGACACTCACCGGGGCGGGTGACGACGTTGTGTTGTCGAGTGCCAATGGCATGGCGATTCGCTTCAACGAGGAAGATGCGCGCGAAATGGGACGCGTCTCTCGAGGAGTGAAGGGGATCAACCTCACCGACGGCGACAAGGTCGTCAGTATGGCAGTCGTGGTTGCTGAAGACGAAGGGGGCGCGCTACTTACGCTGTGTAAGAACGGCTATGGCAAGCGCACGCTCTTCACGGAGTACCGGCGGCAGTTCCGGGGCGGCAAGGGTCTCAAGGACATCCAAGCCAACGACCGCAACGGCCCCGTCATGACTGCGTTGTCAGTGACCGACAACGACGACCTCATGATCATGACGGCGGGTGGCAAACTGGTGCGTATCTCCGCCAGTGATATCCGGCCGATCGGACGCAACACGCAAGGCATGCGACTGATCCGTCTCAACGAAGGTGACGTCGTCAGCGGTGCCGAGAAGGTCGAGTCGGAAGACGACGAGGATCCCGCGGGAGCGGAGGGCGCAGACGGCGCCGCGGACGCAGCAGTCAGTGATGATCAGGAGGCACCGCCGAGCGCTGACGAGAGCGCATCGGAATGATCGCTGCCAACGGCCCACTGATTGTTCAGAGTGACGGTACTTTGCTGCTCGAGGTCGTGCATGACACGGCCCGTGAGCTACGGACGAAACTCGCGACCATCGCCCAGTTGGCGAAGAGCCCAGAGTACTTTCACGAGTACAGGATCACGCCGATCACTCTTTGGAATGCTGCACAGTCGGGTTGGACCCGCGACCAGGTTGTCGATCTGCTCCAGGAGAATGCGCGGTACCCGGTACCCAGGGAGCTGATCAAGAAAATCGATGACTCGATGGCGGCGTTCGGTCGCATCGAACTCGTCGACGTCGATGGCGACTTGGTCCTGCGCGTTACGGAGCCCGGTGATGGGCTACTCGAGGAACTCGCCGACCGGATGTCTGTCGAGGCCTATCTCAACGACAAGATCGCAGCCGGTGTCTACCGTATCGATCGGGCCCACCGAGGCATCTTGAAGGTCGCAATGATCCGTATCGGGTACCCGATTGCAGATCGTGCTGGCTTTCACGACGGAGGACGGCTCGACATTGAACTGCTGCCAGAGACAGCCGATGGCGAGAAGTTCGCCCTGCGCGACTACCAAGAGGAAGCCGTCGATGCCTTCTTTGGTGATCAGGGCGGCGGCGGTGGGTCCGGCGTCGTCGTGTTGCCATGCGGTGCGGGGAAGACGATCGTCGCGGTGGCTACGATCGCGCGTCTCAAAGCACAGGCCTTGGTCCTGACTCCGAATGTGACAGCGGTGCGGCAGTGGAAGTCGGAGCTGTTGCGGCGCACGAACCTGTCACCTGACGATGTGTGCGAATACACCGGGAAAGAAAAGAAAGTCGGTCCCATCACGGTAGCGACTTATCAGATCATGTCGCACCGTCGCTCGAAGACCGACGATCTTACTCATTTGGATCTCTTCGCCGAACACGATTGGGGGCTGATCGTCTATGACGAGGTGCACCTGCTTCCGGCGCCGGTGTTTCGGTTTACAGCAGAGATCCAAGCGCGCCGCCGCCTTGGCCTCACCGCCACTCTGGTGCGCGAGGATGGGCGCGAAGAAGAAGTGTTTACGTTGATCGGGCCACGAATCTACGAACAACCGTGGCGCGATCTCGAAGCCGATGGATACATAGCACCCGTGCGCTGCGTCGAAGTACGAATCGATCTACCGAAGAAACTTCGAGGCGACTATGATGGCGCGGATCGACGCTACAAGTATCGGATGGCGTCTGAGAATCCGGGGAAACTACACTGCCTCAAGAGTCTTTTGCGGCGTCATGATGGAGATCGCACTCTCATCATTGGCCAGTATCTGCGCCAACTCCGCAAGGTGGCTCTCGAGACAGGTGCTCCGGTAATCACTGGGCAAACTCCACAAGCGGACAGAGATCGTCTCTATCAAGATTTCCGCGACGGGAAGATCCCAGTGTTGATCGTTTCGAAGGTGGGGAACTTCGCGGTAGACCTGCCCGATGCGACAGTGGCACTGCAGATCTCTGGGACATTCGGTTCGCGTCAAGAGGAGGCGCAACGTCTCGGTAGAATCCTGCGGCCGAAGTCGGACGGGCGCTCTGCATTCTTCTATTCGCTAGTGACGCGCGACTCACTCGATCAAGAGTTCGCCGGACGCCGCCAGCGATTCCTTGTAGAGCAGGGCTACCAGTACGACGTCGAGGAGAACGAGGCGGAGTTGCAATTGTGATCAACGTTCGCAGCTATCTGCACGGTCGCCGGAAAGCTGAACTGCAGACGATCCATCAGTTCTGGTTTCCAGGGGAATCGATGCTCACCGTTCGCGGTGAGTTGGAAACGAGGATCCAAGAGGCGCTATCAGAGGGGACGCGTCTCGAGGATGGAGTGGCGCGGTTGAGCCGCGTGCAACGCACGCTGCTGCAATCTGTGCTCCGCGCACCGGATCATTGTGCGGAGTGTGGGGATGTTCATGAGCAGCTGGAGCTGCAAGGGACGTCGTCGGTCGAAGTCGAGAACGCTGGCCGCATGTTGCTCGAGCGCGGTTTCATCGGTCGCTCGCGCAATACGACTCCGTCACAGGAGTGTTACGAGATCCCGGCGGAGTTGGCTGGGCATCTCGAGGAGGTCTTCGACGGCGCGGGTCAGCAGACCGAAGCCGCCGACCAGATGAGCCAGAAGCGGCTGCCGTTCGAAATCGACTTCGACGGCCAGAGTCTCGAGAAACGAATCCGCAAGTTGGGGATCCCGCGCCTCGAGAAGCTGGTGCGTGTCGCGGTCGCGAACCAAGGACTCGCAGAGCGCAACACGGCTGGAGTACAGGAGCTCCTTGCCGGCGACGAAGTTGAGGTCGCTGGGGATCTCGAACAGAGTACGCTGGATCTCGTAGAGACGCAGGAGCCGCGGGCTGCGAGTCGTGGTGGGACCGAAAAGGTCTTTCCGGACGAGTGGCGCGGAGTGCTCGAGAAGGCTGGGATCGGCACAGTCGGCTCGGTCTCGCTAAAGGACTTCGGTATTCAAGTCGAAGAGCCCGCTCTAGTGGTCTTTCAGGAGTGGGTTTCGCGCCACTGCCTTGGTGCCTTGGAGCGCGCACCCGAGCCAGACACTGTGCTCGAGGGGGGGGTCGATCTCTACATTGACATCGACCGCTTGGCGTCGCGACTCGAGGCTGAGCCGGCGCAACTGACGCGCGGGGATCGGGTGCCGAAGAGGTTGCACGAGAGTCTGCGCCAGATGATGCACATCGATCGTCTGCAAGACGCTGTCGAGGGTGACTTGGTACAGACGGTCTTGGTGTTGTCGCAACGACTGGGAATCATCGAGAAGTACGCAGGTCGCCTCGAGATCCACGGGGAACGATTTCGGCTGTGGCGCAAGCTAGACCTGACGCGACAAGTGCACGTCGTGCTGAAACAGTTCCTGGAAGAGAAGCAAGGCGCGCGCTGGAGTTTCCATCAGGAGACCATGCGTCGCATCTTGATAGAAGTTCTGAAGGAACACGTCAGCGAAGAGTGGGTTCCGATTAGCGGTCTCGTTGGTCTGGTCGTGTCGACGTACATGCTGGAACTCGAAGAGCGTGAAGTGCGGCAGGCGCTCCGCCAGAAGCGTGAAGAGAACTTCTCGCGTGAGCGCTTGAGTTGCCACTTCCACGCGCTGGGTCGCGACCTCGTCTATTGGGTCGTGAATCGTCTATTGCTGCTGGGGATGTGTGAGCTAGGTAGCCAGAACGGCCGCCTCGTCGGATTCCGACTGACAGCTCTCGGCAAAGAAGTCCTAGGAATCGAGCGCGAGCCTCGCGACAGCCGCATCCTCGTGAATCCGAACTTCGAGATCATGTTGTTCTGCGATGGCTTGCGCGGCATGCACCTCGAGATGACGTTGGCGCGCTTCGCCGAGAGAACATCCGCAGAACAGGTACGTCGCTATCGGGTGACGCGCGAGACCATCCGCGAAGGGATCCGTTCTGGGCTGTCGCTCACTGATATTCAGCGCGTCCTCGAATCCGCGGCCGATCACGCACTCCCTGATCCCGTGCTCGTTGCGTTGAAGGATTGGGGCAAGGACCTCGATTGGGTCGAAATTCGCCCGACGGTGCAGCTGCGGCTGTTGCCCGCGCGTGCCACAGAACTGTGTGAAGTGCTCGAGGAGGTCGGTTGCCGGCACTTCAGTAACGACGCCGGCTTGGTCAGCGTCGAGGCTGAGGACTACGAGTCCGGGGCTTGGGACGAGGCTCTCGAGCGTCTGCGCGATGCTGGTTGGCTGGTACGTAGCGACGATGACGACGCAAACGACAAGGATGCAGATGCGGCGGCCGACGAATGATCAGTGAGCCGCGAACGATTGCCCGTATCCTCGAGCTCTTGCACATCCCTGTCCAGCACACGCCGGAGCAACTGCGTGACGTCTACATGGAAGTGTCCCGTTCGTGCGGCTATGAGAACTTCATTCGCACCGCGAACGGTGCTCGACTGGAAACGACAGGAACCGAACCCGGCTCTTTCTCGCGGCTGACCTTTGCTGGGGACCGGATGGGATTCCACGAAGAGCACAACAACATGAGCCTCGAGAACTTTCTCCGACGCATGGAGGAGGTGGTGCGGGTCACGACGAAGCTGTTGTCAGTGCCGGTGTTCGTAGCGCGCAACGTCACGCTGCGGGCGCTCGCTGGGTCCCCCCCTGGGAAACATGGCTCGCAGTTCCTCGCCGAGAACCTGTTTCACCTGACCGCTGAGGAGTGGGGCCCATTCGGTCGTCCCGGTCAGATTCACGGCTTTCGGTTGCAGTTTCCGCCGACCGATCCCAAAGGCGGCATTCATCAGATTCGTATCGAGAACTACGTTCGTGACCCGCGGTCGTTGTTCCTCGAAGACTGGTGCACGTTCAAGGCGCCGGTCCAGAGTCAGGATCTCGCGCAGGTGAACAACGAATTGCGCGAGGTCGAAGACTTCTTGCACGAGCGCGTGTACAGCTTTCTCAATCAATACCCCCGCTGATCGATGACGATCGAGATTGCCTTCCTCCAGGACGACTTCCCGGAGCTCGACCGTGATGGCAATCGAGCGCGAGTGACTCGTGCAGCCGAAGATGCCGCGGCCCGCGGCTGCGATGTGTTGGCGCTGCCGGAACTGTGGTGTAGCGGCTACGACCTGGCGCGGGTTGCGGAGGTTGACGACTGGGAGCGCGAGTTCGAGTTCTTGGCTGATCTCTCGCGCGACACCGGTCTCGCCATCTTGGGTGGTTCCTTGCTCGAGCCTGTCCCGGGTGGCGACGCCGGCAAGTTCTACAACTGTGCCGTCGTTTTCGATCGCGGCGCGGAGTTGGCGCGCTACCGAAAAGCGCATCTGTTTGCGCCTCTCGGAGAAGATCGCTTCCTCGAACCAGGCCCCGAGCTGCCAACAACGTTCGACGTCCGAGGCGTTCGTTGCGCACTGTCGGTCTGCTACGACCTACGCTTTCCAGAGCTCTACCGGCAGGTCGTTACCAGCGACGAGGAGAATCCAGGGATTGACCTGTTGTTCGTCCCCGCCCAGTGGCCGATGGTTCGCGTCCACCACTGGCGCACGCTGCTGATCGCTCGCGCTATCGAGAACCAATGCTTCGTGCTCGGCGTCAATCGCAGGGGCAAGTACGGTGAAGTCGAGTTCGGTGGTAATTCGTTGCTCGTCGATCCGTGGGGTGGGCTCACGCTCGACGCGAGAGATGATGTCGGGCTCTTGACCACATCGTTGGATCCGACGCTGCTCGCGGATGCGAAGAAGAAGCTGCCCACCCTGCCCGACCGGCGCACGGACCTCTATCCGTAGCCAAAAGGAAAACGCCGGCTCGCCTTCTCGGCAAACCGGCGTTTTTCGTGGCGACGCCTGCCGCTCTGGGGCTGCTCTCTGGCAGCCCTACCAGAACCGCGTTCTTACTGACCGCGTTCTTGCTGACCGCGTTCTTGCTGACCGCGTTCCTACTGACCGCGTTCCTACTGAACGATGAACCTGGCTTCGAGCGCCTTCTTGATCCGTGTTTGGCAATCGGTCAGGTGTGCGTTCGAGTAGTCGTCGACGGACTCGTGCGCGTTGAGCGTGTCGCTGATCATCTGCTCGAGCTTGCGCAGGTGTAGCGACGACAGGCTGGCGATGCTCTTGTACGCCGCGGTGCGACCCTTGTTGCGTAGCGCCAGGTCGATCAGGCGATCGAGGTGCGTGCGCTGAAGGTTGCGGCGCAGGTTCGAGATCATTGGACTGCGAACTGTGTAGTTGCCGCCCGCAGATGTCATCGTCAGTTCTTCCCAGACCGAATCTGTGACGAGGTTCAAGACCTCAGGAAGCGTCAGACAGTCTTCACTACCTTCGACGCGCAGCTCGTTGTCGTAGACGCGGCCGAGCGTGGTCGGGTTCATCAGCATCGTCAGTGCGGACGCTTGGATCCCCATGACGCGATCGTGCAGCGGGTAGGTAGCGTCGCGCATGGCACTCAAGAATCCGCCGCCATCGAACCACTTGTCGACGGACATGTGCTTCATCAGGTCTGGCGTGATCCCGAAGGCTTCGTCGTAGAACGAATGCTGAATGACAAAGGCAATGGCATCTCGTTGTCGCTTTGCAGACACCGGCTCGATCGGTGGACGGTCGCCGTCCCCCTTCTTGGCGCGGTGCACGAAGGAACCACCGACCCAATTGGCCATCATGCTGACGGCGCGCATCTGGGTCGACAGCGTCAGGTCGTAGCCACGGCGGGCTTTCGCCCAGCTATCGCCCTCCTTGACGAAGTGCTCGATGATGCGCTCGCGGTGGTAGTTCGCGAGGTTGATCTGCGACTTGGCGAAGTCGAGCGGTTCCTTGGCGAAGTCGTAGCGACGGGCGCGCGGGTCGGGACCCGACGTGTCCTCGTCGGTAGCGTACTGCAGCGCCGGCTCGGTGCAGCGAGCAAGAATCTTGTCGAGCTTCTTGCTGAAGGTGTAGCCGTACTCGATCGCCCACATGTCGTAGGGACCGATGTCGATCATTGCGTAGTCACCTTGGGTGTTGTCGTTCATGTCGATGTTGATCGGGTTGTAGTCCATGACCGACGCAGTGAACGGCTTCTTCCCTTTGACGTCATCGCTGTTGATCTCGGCGAAGGTGTACAGAGACGACGCGCAGAAGTTGTGACGCAGACCCAGCGTGTGCCCGACTTCATGGGCGACCAGGTCGGCGAGCAGCGGACCGATGAACCGGGCCGGCATGCCGTCCAACAGCTCTTCGTCTTCTTCCTTGCCATCCTTTTTGGCCTTGTCAGCTGCGAGTGCGATCTCACGCGACATGCTGAGCAGCGACAGGTCGAACGCCTTGCCGAGCGCTGCCATGCACAGGCCGTTGACCTGGCTGGTGCGACCCACGAGGCCGTCATATTCGTTGTCACCCATCAGCTGACCACCAGCAGCGGCGAGCGGGTGCCCGCCGAAAGCCTGCGGCCCGCGGAGACGAGCGGCGCGCATCATCTGCTGCTCGTGTCCTTGCGCCATCAGGATGCGTGGATCCCAGCTGGGGTTTTCGTGCAGGAAGGCCAACGTCTCCGGACCAAAGCCCTCCATCGCAATCTGCGGCAGGAGCTCGGTGAACTGGAACTCGAACGTGCGGATCCAGCCGTCGGTCAGGACGATGTCGGCGTCGAGGATCTGACCGGTCAGCGGGTGGACACGGCTCGGGCCAATGGCCGTGCCGATGTCGTTGTTGAGCCAGCGGATGAAGTTGTAGCGGACATCCTCGGGGTCTTTGTCCATATGGGCGCCGGTTGTGGCGTCCTGGTAGTGCACTTCGATGGCGTTCAGGATGCCGACGTTTTCGAACGCCTTGTTCCAATACAACAGACCCTCGCGCACGAAACGACGGTAGCGCACCGGCGTCGTGTGCTCGATGTAGAACACGATCGGGTTCTTCGGTGGGCTCAACTTCAGCTTCGGGTCGGCCTTCTCGAGGTGCCACCGGTTGATGCGGCGGTTCCACGTGGTCTCGCCGTCGTACTGGCCGAGGTCTTGGTAGCTGGTTGTGAAGTATCCGACGCGTGCGTCGGCCTTACGCGGCTTGTAGCCGGTCTTGTTCGGGATCTCACTGATCGAGTAATGCAGGCTCTTGAGCACGCCGCCAGCGACGGGTACTTCGTAGCTGACTTCGATGTTCTTCGGGAATGCCTTTGCTGTCTCGATCGATGCCAGGTTGCGGTTGATACCGCGTGCCGTACGGGCACCGAAGAAGCTGCCAGCCTTGCCGACGAGCAGATCATCCAGGTCGATCACTGGCCCGCCACGCGGGCGCATTGTTACGATCGGGATGTCAAGCAGGACGCGATCGGTGAAGAGGCGTTCGACTGAGCTCTTCGATTCCTTGTCGCCCGTCGAGCGCATCGTGATGTTGGGCTCGATCAAGGCGAGGCGGTCGTCGTAGCGACGCCAGTAGACGTAGCGGTCTCCGGCCTGCAACCCTGCGAACACCTCGCCACTGGCTACCGTGCAGGCAAAGAAGAACTTCTTCTTGGAGAAGTTCCGTGGCAGCTCGGCCAGCATCTGGTTGTCCTTCTTGCGCGTCCAAATGCGCATCAGGCCAGGCTTCTTGTCAGCCGTGGAGATGACTTCCTCATAGCCCTCGATGACGTCCTCGAACTTCGGGAATGTCTTCTTACGGTTGGTGCTAAAAGATGGACGCATCTTGCCGCCCATCAGTGCGCCGAGACCGATCGGGCGTTCGGTTTCGCCACCCGCCTCCTGCACGTCGTCGGCGTTCACCTGATCGACGTCGAGGTCCTGTTGGGCCCACGCAGTCGTGAGCGTGCCTGCCGACAGGGTGAAACCGGCGGCGAACAAGACAGAAAACAGCAATCGCATCATGTCGCAACTCCGCGTAGTAGTGGATTTTCCGCGTGCATTCCCAGCATTACGTTCAACGCAAGATCGTACCCGTCACACCGAGGGCCGAAAAGGAACAATTCCCCCACCCCTTCTTCGACCAGATGTTACGCAAACCGAAGCGCTTACGTTGGTAATGCTGATGGACGTTGCGAGCGCCCGACTCGCGCCGACCCTTGTCACGTAAGTGTAAATCTATGAATTATTTACGAGTCGTCGCGGAGGTCGATCGCGTGGCGAACCCGCCCAGCAAGGTCAGCGAGATCGGAGTCGACCTCGACGATCGGGATGGTGGTACCGCTGATCAGGGCGCGGTCTGTAGAGGCAACGACGATTGCCGCGTAACGGTCCTTGGCGAGTCTCTTCTCGGCGGCGGGACCTGCGCCAACTCCATCGACGCGATACCCGGCCCGCGCGAGTTGCTCAAACATCCGCTGCCGCAACTCGGCGTCGACGGCAACGATCAACAACGGACTGTCCCAAGCTTGCTGCGCCGAGTCCGCTCCGTCGCTCACCCCTGCACCAAAACATCTACAGTACGTCGGTGCGGCCGGCGCCGGTGCTCGAACAGGAACAGCCCCTGCCACGTCCCTAGTACCGGGCGCGTGTCGTGGACCAGGATCGTCTCGGAAGTGCGGGTCAGTGCCATGCGTATGTGCGATGGCATGTCATCGGGGCCTTCTGCCGTGTGGGTGTAATTCGGGTCGTTCTCTGGCGCGATGCGCTCGAAGAAGTTCTCCAAGTCGCGGCGCGCGCTGGGGTCGGCGTTCTCCGAGATCACGAGGCTGGCGCTGGTGTGTCGCACGAATACGTGGCAGACGCCGTCCGCAACGCCAGAGCGCTCGACGACGGCGCCAATGTCATGAGTGATCTCGTGCATCCCTTTGCCTGGGGTGTCGAAGTGGAGCGTTTCTCGGTACATGATTCTTGCGCCTATCTGTTGACTGGTTCGGCCGTGGATTCTATCCGGTTGCTGCGCTTTGTGACATTCCCCGATTCCGCGTAGTATTGGCACGGTGGAAACGGAAACCAGGAGTCTCATGCAGTTGATCGGGATCGACACCGGAGGAACGTTCACGGACTTCGTCTATCGAAGTGCCGACGGTGCCGTTCGTGTGCGCAAACTGCCTTCAACGCCGGACGACCCATCGCGAGTAATCCGCAAAGAGCTGCAATCGAATCCTGGTCCGACGCGGTTGATTCATGGCACCACCGTCGCGACCAACACGTTGCTCCAGCGGCGTGGCGTGCGCACTGCCCTTGTGACGACGCGTGGCTTCGCCGACGTGATCGAGATCGGGCGGCAAGATCGCCCGCGGATCTACGATCTGCAATGGCAACCCCCGGCGCCGTTGGTTGCGCGCGAAGACCGATTCGAAGTTGGTGAACGCGTCGGTGCCGGAGGTACCGTACTGACCCCGCTCGATGACCAGGAAGTCACTGCACTCTTGGAGCCGTTACGAGCTGCTGGTATCGAAGCCATCGCGGTCTGCTTCTTGTTCGCTCCTGAACACGACGCCCATGAGAAGCGTGCCGCTACGATCTTGAGGGAGTTGGGAGTTCCTGTTGTTTGTTCCTCCGAGGTGCTGCCAGAGCTTCGTGAATACGAACGATTCTCGACGACGACGATCAGCGCCTATGTGGCGCCGGTGATGGAAGCCTATTTGACACGCCTTGCGGCTGCACTCGAACCGTCGGGTCGACTGCTCGTAATGGCGTCTCACGGTGGCGCCCGACCGTGGCAAGAGATGTCTTCGCAGGCCGTGCAAACCGTGTTGTCGGGACCTGCCGGTGGCGTCGTTGCAGCTGCGCACTACGGTCGGCGTTGGCAGGGATGCGATGGAGTGGTCGCGTTCGATATGGGCGGTACTTCGACGGACGTTTCGTTGGTGCCACGCAACAAGATCCCGCACACCCGGGCGTTTCGTGTCGACGGACTGCCGGTGGCTGTGCCGGTGGTCGACGTGCACACGATCGGGGCTGGCGGTGGTTCCGAAGCTTGGGTCGATGCGGGTGGCGCTCTGCGGGTCGGGCCGCGAAGCGCAGGGGCCGTACCTGGTCCAATTTGCTATGGCCGTGGCGGCACCGTCGCGACGGTAACCGATGCCAACATCTTTCTCGGGCGCCTACCGTCTGGGCTGCGATTGGGCGGTGAGATGGCGTTGACCCGCAACGGAGTCGATGACGCGTTGGATGAATTGGCCGCGCAGCTGCAGCCCATGGAACGAATCGCGGCAGCCAGAGGCATCGTGCGAGTCGTCGAGGCCGAAATGGAGCGCGCGTTGCGGCGTATCACGCAAGAGCGGGGTGTAGACCCGCGGGCGTTGACGTTGCTCCCGTTCGGTGGTGCCGCTGGGCTTCATGCTGTGTCGCTGGCGCGGCGCCTGCAGCTGCGGGAGGTGCGAGTACCTCCCGAGCCTGGTGTGTTGAGTGCGACGGGGATGCTGCTTGCACCCATTACTGAGATCGTGGGTGCGAGCGTTTTGACGACTTGCGACGACGACGGTATTGCATCTTTGGACGCGGTGGCCGCAGACCTGACGGCGACTGCAAGAGACGCGCTACGCAACGAGTGGGGTGACACGTCAGGGACGCCGCAAGTGCGTCGTGAACTGGCGATGCGCTACGCGGGGCAATCGCACGAACTCGACGTGTTGTGGCCCGACGGCGTCGATCCTCGTGCGCCGTTCTGGGACGAGTACGAGCAGCGCTACGGCTTCGTCGATAAGGAGCGCGCCGTCGAAGTGACTACCGTGCGTATTGCGGCAAGTCTTCAAGCGCCGTTGGACGCAGCTCCGCAGCCGGAGTTCGAGACCACCGCAAACCCGACGACGACGCCCGTCTATCTCGACCACGGCGACAGGTCTGTGGACGCTGCGCTGATCCCGAGAGCAACGCTGCGACCTGACGCTACCGTCGACGGGCCCGCGATTGTCTGGGAGGAATCCAGCACACTTTGGTTGCCGCCCGGGACCAAACTTCGAGTCGATCGAGATGGCACGTTGATTCTCGATCCAGGTAGCGATGAGGCGCCAGCTTGAGGGTTCGATCGCTGGAAGGGTTTGGTCGCTAGATGGCCTTGATCGCGTTCCTGGGCAGTCGCCCTGGCTTCTTGCTGTTGGCTGCACTGACCATCGCTGCGTATGGCAGCCTAGGCTGGTACACGCACGAGCGTGGTAGCGCGATCGACCTCGGTTTGCTGATGCCGTTCTTGCCGTTGCTCGCGCTCCCTTCGCTGGTCGTCGCCGTGTCGCTGGTGCGCAAGGCGGCTGCCGTGTCACTGTCGACGATCTTCGTTGTGGGTGTACTGTTGCGGGCTGTGTTCTTGGGGCACGACCCGCTGCTGTCCGACGATGTCTATCGGTATCTCTGGGACGGTCGTGTGCAGGTGGCCGCAGGTCAGCCCTACGGCATCGCCCCGGCCGATCCGCGCCTGGACCACGTCGAAGAGCTCTGGGATGACCACGTCCGAGAACTCGTGAACCACCCGGAGATACCCACCGTCTATCCACCGCTCTTGCAGTTGCTGTACGCAGGTGTGGCCCACGTTGGCGGCGGCCTTGTCTTGTGGCGCGTTGTGCTCTTGCTGTTCGACATGGGAATAGCGGTCGTGATGGTTCGCGCATTGCGCAGTCGGGGACGCAATCCGTGCTGGGTCGTATTGTATCTTTGGCATCCGCTACCGATCATCGAGACGTTCTGGAGCGCGCACGCCGAAGGTGTCGCAGTGTTCTTCTTACTGGTGGCCGTCACGGCGCTGCAGCTGGGACGTGGCATCGTTGGCGCTGTGGCGTTGGCGCTGGGAGGCGTCGCCAAGTTGTTGCCTTTCGGCTTGGTGCCGTTTCTCGTGCGCCGCTTCGGTTGGACGATGGTGTTGATCGTCGGACTCGCGGCACTGGTTCCGATGATTCCGTACGTAGATGTCGACTGGAGTGCGGCGACCGAGGGACTCGACAAGTACGCGGAGGGTTGGTACTTCAACGACGTCTTGTATCGCTTCCTCGGCTACGCAATTGGCATCGATCCCGAGGATCGCACGCTGACCTCGACGCAAATCCTCCGCAAGTCGATGCAGGCCGCATGGGTCGTCGTCTGCCTCTGGGCTGCCTGGCGCCTGCGCGATCCGTTCCGAGCAGCTCTGTGGGTCACAGCGGCATTCGTCGTTTTGACCCCCACCTTACACCCGTGGTACCTGCTTTGGCTGTTGCCGTTTGCGATCGTTGTTGGTAGCCGAGCGGGCTATCTGATCACCGTGACGGTACTGATGTCGTACGTCGCGAAGGCGGGGCAGTTGGACTCCGGTGTTTGGGAGGAAGCAACCGTGGTGCGAGTGCTGGAGTATGTGCCGGTCTTGGGCCTATTGCTGTGGGATACGTTTACTGCTCGCGTTTCCGAACCACCCGCTGCGGTACCTGCTGAGCCACTCTCCGAGCAACCATCCGGTTGAAAAAGGGACTAGTTGCCCAGCAGCCAACGCAACCCACCCAGCAGGTTGGGGGCGTTCGTTGCATCGATCAATGCAGTGTGGCTGCAGCTGGCCCAGACGACCTGCTTGGGTCCTGCGTAGGCATTGGCGACGCGTTGTTGGTGCACGGGGCGCACCATTTCGTCCGCGTCGGACAGTAGGAATAGCGCAGGGACACTACCCACCAACTTGCCGTTGCGTTCGCTGTCGGCAGACGATGGTACTCCCCACCAAACTGGGAAAGACAACGCCCAGAAATTCCACCAGCCGTTGTCGCCAATGATGATACCGCGCAGTTCTGGCGGTCGGTCGAGGATCAGCCCTGCTGGCGGTCGATCGTGAGCGGTCGCGGCAATGTGGAGCGCGAGAGTTGTGCCGAGACTGAGGCCGTACAGATACACAGGTCGGTCGCCAGCCCGTTTGCACAAGTCGTCGTAGGCACGGATGCCGAACTCTCCGAGCTCGCTGAGGTCGGCACTGCCAACAGGGCGCTCGCCGTAGCCCGGGTACTGCATGCCGACGATCGTAACGTTGCGGCGCGACAGAGTGGTCGTGCCTGGAGTGTGGGCGTCCAGTGTATGAGCGACGCGCAACGGGATGTGTTCTGCTCTGCCAGCATTTCCGGTGAAGGCCAGAACGAAGGCTGTCGGTTCCGCATCAGCATCACCGACGTGCAGGTGGTAGGTCTCGATCGGTGGGACCTCATCATCTCCGGCGATGACGACGCGTTCTGCGGTCGCCGCGATCGGATGGTGCGATGGAAACAAGATGAACTTGTTGGCAAGCCCTGTGCAGCCGGTTGTAGATAGCAACGCGCAGCTGGCTGTAGCCAGCAACGCGGTGAAGGTGGCGAGGCGTAGCGCGTTCGTTTCAAACATGGCGCTAGGATGCCGGAATGTCGGTACGGTTCAACGGGGAAACCCAGAACCTGGAGTTCCCGCGTCTGGGTTGGTACAACGCCGCGAAGGGCTGTGGGATCATCTGTCGGGCGAATGAGGAGTGGACATGGACTTCGAAGTAATCGGGGCTTTGATCGCCCTGACGACGATGGAGATCGTGCTGGGGATCGATAACGTCGTACTGTTGTCGATCTTGACGGAGCGTTTGCCGGAGAAGCAGCAGAAACCGGCTCGACAGATTGGCCTGCTGTTGGCCATGGCGATGCGGATCGGTCTGCTGTTCGGGGCTACGTGGTTGCTAACGCTGACGAAAGAGCTGTTCATGATCGGCAGCCACTCGTTCACGGCAAAGCATCTGGTGTTCATGATCGGTGGCTTGTTTCTGATTGGTAAGGCTACCCACGAGATTCACAAGTCGATGGAGGGAGATCCCGAGGCGGCTCACGGCAAGGCCCGTGCGACATTTGGCGCCGTGATCGTGCAGGTCGTCATCATGGATGCGGTGTTCTCGCTGGATTCGGTGATTACCGCCGTCGGGATGGCAGATCAGCTGTGGGTGATGGTCACGGCCGTCGTGATCTCGATCATCGTAATGATCGCCTTCGCCGAGAAGGTGAGCTCGTTCATCAAGCGCCACCCCACTACGAAGATGCTAGCGCTGTCGTTTCTGTTGCTGATCGGCGTCGTGCTGGTCGCAGACGGCTTGGGCAAACACATCGAGAAAGGCTACATCTACTCCGCGATGGCGTTCTCGTTCATCGTGGAGGTGCTGAATCTGCGTGTGCACGCGAAGCGTAAGGCGCGCCAAACTGCCTAGCGCTATGCGCCGCCCTGCTGTTCGTTGCGTCGCACCATGTCTTCAAGCGTGATCTTGGGGCAGATGTGATCCTCGATGTAGTTTGTCATCGTCTCGGCGAGGCGTCGGATGCGGTTCTCCATCCGCTCGTCGGTGCAGTTGCCGCTCTCATCGAACATCAGGTGCACGCTGGGAATCGAAACGGGGCCAGGGAGGACGAGCGCTCCGACGTGGGAACAGACGCTGCGCAGGTGCTCGAGCGCCTTGATGGCACCGATCTCCCCTGCCGCTACGCCGAGGAGGCCGATCGGCTTGCCGGCGAGGACCGAAGGATAGCCGAGATTGTCGATGACCAGCTTGATGACGCTGGAGTAGCTGCCGTGGTATTCCGGAGTTCCGAGGACCACACCCGTTGCCGACGCAACGCGATCCTGCAGCTCCTGGATCGCGCCTTCGTCGCCGTTCTGGCCGGGCAGCGGTAGATTGATCGTCCCGGGGTCGATCAGGTCGACCTCAATGTCGGTTCTCTTCGTTACTTCGTCGAGGACGATGTCGAGCGCGGCCCGAGTCTTGGCCTTGGCCTGGACGCTTCCGGTGATGGCTACGATCTTGAACCCCATGAAGGCCCCCTATTTCTTCTCTTCAGCTGTCGCATTGTCGCTTGGCGTGCTGCTGTCGTCTGCTTCACCTTCACCGGCTGTTTTCTGCCCTGGGATCACGTAGTTGCCGTGTGGGTCCATCAACATCTGATAGTCGCCCCTCACCTCACCTTCGATCGTCCCGTCGTGCATGATCTGCTGCGCGAACTGAACTTCGACGTTGCCGTGAATTTTCGCCGTGCTCTTGATCATCAACTGTTGGCCTGTGAAGTGAATGTCGCCCTTGACCTCGCCATAGACCTCGACGATCTGAGCAATGAACGCAATATCGTTGTCGACGTTGCCTTGGAGCCGCACGATCTGGCCGACGTATAGGTGCTTGCCGGTGATGTCGTTTTGCAGCTGCAGGAACTGTGACCAAGTGCCCTGGCGCTGAAACCCCTTGTCTTCGTAGACCTTGGCTTTGTCGTCGACGTAGCCACTGAGCCAGAGGTAAGCAGCAAAGATCCCCGCCAGTAGCAAGACGATGCCGCTGACGCCGACGATCAGGCAGCCCTTGAGGCAGCCGCCGGAGCTACCGCCCTGAGCCTCTTCCGGTGTTAGGACTTCTTGGTTCAACTCGTTCTCCTGAATGGTTGCGAGTTACGTGACTGGAGTGTCGGCGCCACTGGTGGCTGCGTCAAGAGGCTCGTTCGGCTTCGGCCTGGGCCGTACGCGCAATTCGGTCGCGATGGAGCAGGCGCAGCTGTAGGCCGGAGATGACGAGGATTCCGGCCACGACGAGACGCCAGCTGAAAGACTCCTGACGCCACGTCACTCCCACGATCCCGGCGATGATGAACTGCAGGTACACGAAGATTCCTACGAGCGACGCAGACACCCTCTTGAGAGCATAGAAGTTCAGCAGGTAGGTCCCGACGGTAGCACCAAGAATCGCGAACGTGGCAAATCCATAGGTTGCGATCGGCACGTCACTCCAAGTAACTGCGACGAAAGACGAGTAGCCGTAGAAGACGATCGGAATGGCGCCGATCGCAAAGCAAACAGCCGTCATGACCAGTGGGTCCATCGTCCGTGCTGGACGTTTGCTGAGAGCAAGAAACAGCGAGAAGGACCCGGCGTTGAGGGTCATCAGCAAGTCGCCACCCGCGATGCTGTCCCAGAACGGTTGTGCTGCTGTCGTCGTCGCGACGTCGTCGGCGCGGGACTCTGCCTGGCCAAACAGCAGGTAGGCGATCCCGATGCCGCCGACGACGACACCCGAGAGCTTGGCCACGGTCAATCGCTCCTGTCGCAACAGCGCCGAGAACAGGAGCGTTTGCAGCGGAATGCTGGCCATGACAACGACACTGTGCAAGGTGGTCGACCGATACAGCCCTTCGATGAACAAGATCTGATTCAGCGTGACGCCGAAGACGCTGAGTACCGCCAAGATGCTCCAATCGGCGAGCGACCGCGGCCAGCGCCGTCGCGTCACCACGACGAGGAGCGCGAGAATCGTTGCCGCCCCGACACACCGCACCAGTGCCCATGCCGCGGCGGGGATGACCTCCATGATCTCCTTCGCGACGCCATAGTGCACACCGAACAAGATCTGCACGGCCACAAGAGCTGCAACCGCAGCTCCGGCTCGCGGCGGCGGGGCGGCGGGTCCTTGAGTAGGGGTGGTCATCGAGCGCGGGGCTTCCTCGTGTACGGTTGGTGTGTGCTGCGAGCGTCTGGTGCCGCTATGTAGTGGCTTGTACCAGGTATCTGGCGGAACGAGAACGGTGCGCTGCGCCACATCCCACTTGCTTCCCCGTCGCGGAGTCGCCAGGCTGCTTGGCAGTTGGTACGCAAGAAGGCGGAAGGGCCCAAGGTATGGCGCGAGAGTTCTCGAAAGGGCGGAAGGCCACTTACTATCTGGGGCTGCTCGTGATCATTGCCGGGTTGTTGTTGGTCTGCTGGGCGCCGTTCGTGTTCGTCGACCGTGACGCTGGGACCGGACCCTTTGGATTCCTCGGGTCGTTTGGTGGGCGCGCGTTCGGGGGCGTGATCCTGATCGTGATCGGTGGCTTCTTGCGATCGGTCGGCGCCCGTGGACTGGCGGGTTCCGGTGTACTGCTGGACGCGGAAAAGGCGCGTGCTGACCTTGAACCCTACGCCCGCATCGGCGGCGGGCTGCTACGTGACGGTCTCGAGCACGCTCAGCTAAACGAGGCGAAGACGCCAGATACCGCTGCGGAAGCCGCCCCGCCAGAGAAGATCATCGTGATTCGGTGCCGAGAGTGTCGGAACCTGAACGAAGAGAATTCGAACTTCTGCTCGGAGTGTGGCGCCGAGCTGTAGCGAGCACACAGACTGTCGCAAGAGTCGAGGAGATGACGTGATTCACCGAGCGTTGTGCGCACTGCTATTGGCGATGTTCCTAGCGCCTGTTGTGCGTGGACAGCACGAAGCAGCAGCCAGTCAACCTACGACGCTACCGACCCAGGCGAAGGCGTCAGGAGATTCGACGGAAGAGGTCGCTGACGCCGCGTTGCAAGAGACACAGCCCCCATCGATCGCGGACGCAATGGCCGACGCGACGACTCACGAAGGACTGTTTCGCACCTACCGCGACGCCCGTGCCGGCAAAGTGTTCTTGGAGTTGCCAGGAGCCGGCGACGCTGGCGTTTTGGCGGAGTTCTTGTACGTGCAAGGACTGCGCACCGGACTGGGATCGAATCCGGTGGGTCTCGATCGTGGCAAGCTGGGACGCGCTCGTTTGTTCCGCGCCCGGCGTTTCGGTGATCGCGTGCTGTTTGAGGAACCGAACCTAGCATTCCGCGCGCTGACCGACGCGGCTGCGGAACGTCGCGCAGTTGCAGAGTCGTTTGCGACGTCGGTGCACTGGGGCACGAGCATCGTTGCCGAGAGCGACGGCAACATCGTGATCGACATGACCAGTTTCATCGTGCGCGATGCCTTCGGGGTCAGCAGTGTGTTGCGAGCGACAGATCAAGGCAACTTCCAACTGGACCGGGACCGCTCTGCACTCGACGTCGCTGCGTCACTGAGTTTTCCCGACAATCTCGAATTCGAAGCCGTGTTGACGTTCTCGGCGCAGGAGCCTGGACGCCATGTGCGTAGCACGACGCCGACGCCTACGGCAGTCACTCTCGTGCAGCATCATTCTTTCGTGCGGCTCCCGGGGCCAGGGTATCGTCCGCGGGAAGATGATCCACGCGCGGGATACTTCGCGATTTCGTTTCGTGACTACGCCGCGCCGATCGCCGCACAGGTCGAGAAGCGTTGGATCCTGCGTCACCGACTGCAGCGCGCTGCCGATGGCTCCATCGCAGCACCGATCGTCTACTACGTGGATCCCGGCGCGCCTCCGCCGATCCGCGAGGCGTTGCTGGATGGTGCTCGTTGGTGGGCTACTGCTTTTGCGGCCGCAGGCTTCGATGGTGGTTTCCGCGTCGACGTGTTGCCACCCGGCGCCCACCCGCTGGATGCTCGCTACAACGTGATCCAGTGGGTACATCGATCGACCCGTGGTTGGTCGTACGGCGGTAGCGTCGTCGATCCGCGCACGGGCGAGATCGTGAAGGGGCACGTTTCCTTGGGCTCACTGCGAGTGCGGCAAGACCGATTGCTGTTCGAAGGGCTAGTTGGCGCCGCTGCGACCGGATCGGGCGCAGCCAACGATCCTGTGCAGCTGTCGCTTGCACGGATTCGGCAGCTCTCTGCACACGAGGTCGGTCACACGCTGGGGTTGGCTCACAACTTCGCGGCGAGTACCTATGACGGGCGGGCCTCGGTCATGGACTACCCAGCGCCGCTGATTCGCATCGCGAATGGCGACCAGTTCGACTTCAGCGATGTCTACGGTGTTGGTGTCGGCAGCTGGGACCTGCAAGCGATCCGGTATGGCTATCAGAGCTTCGCTGTTGCCGACGAGAAGAAGGAACTCACGGCGATCCTCGAAGAGGGCATCGCCGCCAAGCGCCTCTATCTAAGCGATGAGGACGCGCGCGCGGCCGGTGCTGCCCACCCTCTGGCGAATCTCTGGGACAATGGTGCCGACCCCATCGCCGAGCTGCAGCATGCGATGCGGGTACGCCGCATTGCACTCGCACGTTTTGGTGCCGGCGCCATTGCCGCGGGCACGCCAACGTCGCGGCTGGAAGAAGCGCTGGTCCCCGTCTATCTTCACCATCGTTACCAAGTTGCTGCCGCGGCCAAATCGATTGGCGGCGTCCACTACGTGCATGGCGTCAATGGCGATGGGCAGCCAGGGCCTCGGGTGGTGTCTGGGGACACGCAACGCAAGGCACTCGCGGCGTTGATTGCCTGTTTGGAGGCGGAAGAGCTCGATCTGAGTGACTCAGTCTTGCAACTCATCGAGCCGCGTTCGTTTCCAGGCTTGGAGGGATTCTCAGGGAAGAGTGCGCCTGCATTCGATCGCCTGCAAGCAGCGACGGTAGCTGCAGACCTCGTGTTCCGAGAGCTGGCGCAACCACAACGATGCGCACGGATCTACGATCAACAGCTGCTCGACCCGACGCTCCCGGGCCTCGCGGAAGTGTTCACAGCGGTGCGCGATGCGGTGGTCGAACGGCCGCGAGATCCGCGTCGTCGAACAGCAAGGTTGTTGGGGATCCGGGTCGCGATGCAACGGGCATGGGTCGATCGCCTGTTGGCGCTGGCTACTGCCGCCGACGCTCGCCCCAGCGTGCGCGAGCGCGCCGAGACGGAACTGGTTCGCTTGCAGCGTAAGACCGGCGACCCGCGGATTCCCCGCTTCCTGGAGCGGCAAGAGTCAACGGTGACGCGACCGACACGCCCCGAAACGCCTCCGGGCAGTCCTATCGGTCTCGAGGCGACGGGCTGTTCGTGTGGAGCACAGTGGCAGCGGCACTAGAGATCAGCGACGAAGTCTTCGACGGCTCGCATGGGTGCACCCGCGGTTCGCAGATCGTTGTGACCCATGCCGCGCAGACGCACGAATCGCTTGGGGTCGTTGGCTTGATCGAACACCATCTTGCCGTGATCGAAAGGCACTACGTTGTCGCGATCGCCATGGAGCACCAAGATCGGACACGCAATGTGAGCGATGTTGCTGAGGTTGTCGAGCTCGAGGGAAACCAACCATTCGATCCCCGGGATCGGCAAGATCTTGCGAGCCATCTTTCCGGCGTCGGCGATCGGTGAGTCGAGAATCAGTGCCAGAGGCGCCGTTTCTCGGGCTACCAACACCGCCGGCACGGAACCGAGACTACGCCCAGCAAGGATCGGTGTGCAGCTCCCGAGTCGGGCGGCTTCGGCGAACGCGGCACGGGTGTCTTTCAGTAGTCCCGACTCAGACGGCGAGCCTTCGCTCTTGCCGTAGCCACGATAGTCGAACAGAAACACCGAGTAACCGAGCTGCCGCCGCCACGCGTTGGCGATGTGTAGCCGGTCCGCGAGATTCCCTGCGTTGCCGTGGCAGAAGACGATAGCGCCCTTCGCTGCCGAGTGCGGAAACCAGGCGCCGGATAGACGCAGGCCGTCTTCCGATTCGAAGAAGACCTCTTCGGAGTCCGCAATGGATGACAACGACTGCGACCATTCCTTCGCCGGTAGGAACGTCATTCGCGTTTCGAGCCAGCGTAGCAACAGTAGTCCCAATCCAACGTAGATGACGACTCGCAAGCCAATGCGCACCGAGCGGCGGCGCAGGAACGCCCGCAGCCCCTTTTCCGGAGGCGCCGGCGACGGTGTGGAGTTCGTCTTTACAGGGTCAGGGTCTCGCGACTCCGTATCAGGTGCTGGCTCTGGGCTCGGCAATCGGACTCCTTGCGCCGTGAGGCATTTAGTTGCCCGACTGTAGCAAACAGGACCCGCAGAGAAAGCACTAAGTACTTTCAGCGAGCCGGGCCAGGGCCCACAATGTTGTTCCCGCAGCCTGTAGGAGTGCGACTGTCTATGGAGGCCAGCTAGATGTCGAACTTTGCTCTCGCTCGAAGTCGGTGGGTGTGGATTCTCCCACTCGTGTTGTTGGTGTGCACGGTCATGGTCGTTGACCGATCGGTGGAGGCCGCTGACGAAGAAGAGTCACCGTTTCCCAGCGTCAAGGAGGCGCTAGAGAAAGAAATCCACGGCCGCTTCAAGCTGAAGAAGAAGCGGCTGCAGGTACAGTACGACTTTCGCAGCGAAGACCAAGGCGACGACTTTACGATTCAAAAGTACTTTGGCGTAAACCTCGAAGGTTTTCGCGAGCGCGAACCCGAGAAGCCGGAAATCGAGCCCGGCCGCTTGCGGCTGCCGCGCGATGGCGGACTCCAACTCAACGTACCCTTCGACAACATCACGTATGCGATGATCGTCGCGAAGGGAGTCGACAGTTTCTCGTTGGAGTTTCGCGGTGCCGAGGACAAGTCGGTCGCTGCGACGTTCGGTGGTTACCCGCGCATCACGATCGACGGCAAGGATGAGTTCAAGGCGTTCAAGACCATCAACTTGCTGCCAAAGAAGGAATATCGCTTCGAGCTGCAAGTGGATCGCGGCAAAGTCGTCGGCAAGCTGAACGGCAAGAAGCTACTGGAGAAGAAGCTCGCCAAGAACCAGCAACTGACGGGACTCGGCAGGTTGGGGTTCACGCGCCGTGGCCTGGTCACGTTCGGCGATGGCAATTCGGGGAGCTCGAGCGCGAGCGTTTCGAAAGTTGTCGTCCGCGGTACGTTGGCAGACGATGCGGTGGTCGTCGCTGCGAATCGCGATCGCGCCAAAGACTCGTTGCCGCCCCTGTGGCTCGAATCGCACGAGGCGAAGGGGCAATACTTCGACGTTGTGACGTCCGTGTCGCAGGAGGTTGCAGACAGCTGGCAGCGGCAACTGGACCAACTGGTTGCAACCATGCTGTCGGACTACCCAGAAAAGGTGGACCCGTTGCCACCTCCACCCCCGCCCGAGCCGGCGACCGGTCCAGGTGAAGGCGGCCCCAGTGAAGGTGATGCAGGCGATGCCGGTGACGACAAGGTCGGAGAGCAGCCGATTGACAAGCCCGCTGAAGTTCCGGCCGACAAGGAGCCCCGCGCGAAGCCGTTCGAGCTGCCGAAGTTGACCGTATACGTGTTCTCGAGCGGTACTGTCCACGATGCATACCGCGGAGAAGCGGTGCAACGGATCCCGCGGTCGTCGCTCCCGTACGCGACCCGTGTCGATGGCGCTCAGATCATGACTTTCGTGCAACCGCCTGTCGGGGACGCGAACGCCGATTCGCTACGTGGGTGGCTGCTGCGAAACATCATAAACGGCGTCTTTAAAGCGATGTACCGCACGTTTCCTCTGTGGTGGAGCGAAGGGCACATGCAGTACTACGTCAGTAGCTTCGCTGGCGAGGAGCTGGTGCCAGGAGTTGTCAGCCCCGATACCGCGAACCTCGCGCGCAAGTATCTCGACGAAGGTACGGAACCCGTTGTCAGCGATCTGTTGAAGGGTTGGGTCTACAAGCGCGGTAAGCCGTATCCCTCAGCCATCTGTTGGGCCTGGGTGCACTTCTTGCGTCATGGCGACGACGGCAAGCATGTCGAACTAGCGCAACGGATGCATCGCGCCATGCGTTACGGCATGGGACAAGAAGAGGCTGGCAAGGCGGTTTTTCCTGTGTCGGAGTTCAACAAGCTGTACCCGCTGTTCAAGAGCTACGTCGCCGACTTGTAGCCTGGGCAATCTGTACGCCACTTGCCTAGAGCAGGCCGAGCTCTCGCGCGCGCGACAGCGCCTGCGTGCGGTTGTGCACTTCGAGCTTCTCGAAGATCTTGCGGATGTGCGTCTTGACAGTGTTCGTCGAGATGAACAGAGCGCGCGCGATGTCATCGTTTGATCCCCCCTCGTCGATCAAGTGAAGGACCTCTCGTTCACGCCGGCTGAGAACGCTCGGCAGCGTGTTCGTCGCTGCTCCGACCTGCACGACCTCGTCGATAAAGCTGCGCTCGAGGTCGGACAAGGTACGACTGCGAAGTGCACCAAGCAGTGGCGCAATCGCCGGCAACTCCTCGAGGAACGTCCACAGCGCGGCAGCCGGGGCAGCGACTCGTGTTGCTTCGTGCGCGCTGTCGATTGCCGCGTCCTCTTGACCATCGGCGACATAGGCTTGGCCAAGGAGCAAGAGGATCTCTACGAGTTCGAGCAAGCGCCCCTCTGCCCGCAAGACCCCAGCGCACTGTTGCAGCTGATCCGCTGCGTCGTGGTAACGCCCTTCGGTCAGCAACACCCGGGCACTGACGCTGACTACGGCTACGTGACCGCGACTTACGGCGGCCACCGCTCTTGAGGGTCGCTCTCGGACCCATGCACGGGCGGCGCCCAGATCACCGAGTTCAAGTGACAGCCGCGCGTTCCATGCCCCGACCGTGTCCACTGCTTTCGTGTAGCCACTCTCACTGATGAGTCGCAGCGCAATCGTCATCTCTTCCCGAGCGTCATCGATCTTGCCACGAGCGCGATGGATGCGCGCAAGCCCGATGTGCGAGTGGGGCCAGAAGGCTTCCACCTGGCGCTGAATCGCGATCGCAATCGCGGCGCGGTAGTGAGTTTCGGCATCATCGAGGCGATTCCACTCGCGGAGCACCATCGCCAGCGCGCTGTGGGTCTCGATGATCTGCGAGTGCGGATGATCACCGGCGCGGTCGAGAGCTGTGCGCAGCCGTTCGGCGGCGCGGTGAAGCTGACCGAGGTAGATTTCTTGGTTGCTGAGTACGTTTGTTGCCGCAAAGAACATCAACGGTGCGTCGACGGCTTCTGCCTCTTCAAGACAACGAAGCAGTATGTCGATGCTGTCCTTCGGACTACGAACGTTGCTGACCAAAACGCCGTTACCGAGGAGCGCGTGGCAGCGGAGGGCAGACGGGCTCGGTAGTTTCGGAATCGCTGCTTCGATCCGCTCGAGAGCGACGATCGAGTCACCCCGAAAACGCTCGTAGTGACCACGAATCACGGCCGTTTCAGCGAGGCGCACCGCGTCTTCTTGTTGTTCGAAGAACGCTTCTGCTTGTTCGAGTGGTTCAGACACCCGTGCCAAGGTCCCTGACATCAACGCGGCCCACGCATAGGAAAGAGCCATTTCGCCATGCTGCCTACGAATCTCGGCGGGAATTGCATCCAGCCAGTGAAGGACTTCGTGAAAGCGTCCCTCGCGCAACATCTCTTGCTCAATGGGAGCCATCAAGCGCCGGGTGCCCTCCCAGTCCTCGCCGGCGATCGCATGCGACAAGGCTTCGGCCAGCAACCCATGATCGGCGTGCCAGGTGGCAGCTTGTTGATGCAAGGCGGCGACCTCGTCTGCAGAGTCTTCGAGCAGCTGGTGCCTCAAGACGTCGCGAAACAGATTGTGATAGCGATACCAAGAACGCTTGCGGTCGATCGGTACCAGCAGCAAGCCGTCATCTTCCATCTGGCGAAGGCGTTCCTGGCCATCTTCGACGCCGGCCACGGCGTTGCAGAGGGACCCAGACATACGATCGACGATGCTCGTGCGACGTAGAAACTTGCGCCCCTCTTCGGGCAGCTGCGCAATGACTTCTTCGGCGAGGTAGTCGGCGATGTAGCGATGATCCCCAGAGAAGCTCTCGATGCGTTGCGCCGGGTCATCGTCGCCATCGACAGATCGACAAAGAAGGCGCAGAGCACCGATCCACCCCTCGGTCTTCTCCTCGAGCGAGTCGAGCAGCGCTTCGTCGATAGGGATCGCTGGGTGACAGCTTTGTACGTAGCTGGCAATCTCGTTGCGGCGAAAGCGCAGTTGTTCGGCAGTGAATTCGTGCAATTGATCACGGACACGGAGCCGAGCGATCGAGAACGGCGGTGGCTGTCGGCTGCTGACAACAACCCGGAGCTGTGGTGTGACATGCTCGAAGATGGTGTCCAGCGCGTCGTGGACCACGCGGTTGTCGATCAGATGGTAGTCGTCGATGACCAAGACGACCGGAAACGGGCTCTCACTGATTTCGTTGACGAGGTCGGACAAGACACCGGCTGGTGGCACCGGCTGGGGGCCGCGGAGCAGTTGCTCGGCGCGCTGTCCAATACCGGTCTCGGCGTGTAGCAGCGCACCGACCAAGTGACGCAGGAATCGCACGGGATCGTTGTCGAGGCGGTCGAGGGACAGCCACGCCCGCCGGGCGCCGAATCCCTCGAATGCTGCCGCGAGTAGCGTGGTCTTGCCGAACCCTGGGGGTGCGACGACGACGGTCAAAGGCGCCAGCGGTGGGCAGCCAATGCTGCGAATCAGACGGGTGCGGACGACAGCCTCGGGCTGCACTTCCGGGACGAAGAACTTGGTGCGCCGCAGCGGGTCGATCGCCAGACCGTGGGCGGGAGCGTCGTGTGACGAGTCTGGTTGTGGCTGCGCGGCAACCATCTCGAGAGTCCGTCCCTTCTCCATGAGCCGTGGCCAGCGCGGTCCGGCGGTAGCTGCATTGTACGAAAATCGTATCACAGACCCTACTCTCGAGCGTGCAACCTGAGCCTTGTCGGCACGCCCTATCCCCTTTCTCAATATGCACATGCACCAGATCTGGGCCGCCGTGCGCGCATCGTCGACGGAGGCGAGTGGGGGTAGAATCATCCATTCGGGCGATAGCGTGCGCGTGGCTAATGGCTACGCTCTTCCCAGACAACAGGTGCCCTGCTGCCGGCGCTGGTCTCCAATTCTCAGGAGGCCGCGCCGGCGGTCGTTTCCCCCGCTTTCTCCCCGACGCAGATGCGACTACGATGCGCCCATGAGTGACTCGACCGGCGCCGAGCTACCACTGCGTGGCTGCCCTCACTGTGGACTTGTTCAGCACTTGCCGTCGGTATCGACCGGTGAGGTCGGTTGCTGTGTGCGTTGTCGCCAGGTCGTTGCCCGCCCAAAAGGCGAAGGAACGAGTCTCCTCACCGCGGCTATTTCCTTGGCTGCGCTGATTTTATTTCCACTTGGAATCACGCTGCCGGTGTTGCGCCTCGAACAGCTCGGCCACTCCGCGGATGCGAGCATCTGGGGTGGGAGCATCAGCTTGCTCGCGCACGGGCAGATCGCCGTCGGGGTTGTCGTTCTAGTCTGCTCGATCGTGATACCGCTGTTGAAGCTGGCCGGACTGTTTGCGTTGACGGCACCGATTCCTGCCTTCTCACGCACAGCCAAGTCCGAGATCTACAAGTGGATCGAGATTGCCGGTAAGTGGGGCATGATCGACGTGTTGCTCGTTGCGGTGTTGGTGGCGGCAGTGAAGCTGGGGGATCTCGTCAGCGTACACCCCGGACCTGGTGTCTTGGCTTTTGCAACGACTGTTCTCTTGAGCTTGCTCGCGTCTGCGACCTACAACCCCCATGCGATCTGGGAGACCGTTGATGAATAACAACCCGCATCCCACAGCGGTCGTCAAGAAGCGCCGTCGTTGGATCCTCCCCATCACGATCGTTGTGGCGGCAGCGATCCTCGCGGCCGTGTTGATCTCGTCGCACCTCGTCAAGCGTGGCTTGGTCGTACATCTGACGATGAGCGATGGCTACGGCATCAAGGCAGGCAACACCGTGCGCTGCCGCGGTATCGAAGTCGGTGTCGTCGAACGCGTTCGGATCTCCGACACACTGGATGGCGTTGAGATCGACGTCCGTCTCGAACCATCTGCGAAGGCGTTGGCGCGTGCTGGCACGCTTTGGTGGGTCGTGCGGCCACGCTTTGGCCTGTCGGGCGTGGGTGGTCTCGAGACCTTGGCCGGGCCGCGGTACATCCAAGTCGTGCCCGGAGATGGCACGCGGCAGACGATGTTTGCAATGCTCGAGGAGGCGCCCCCAGTGACGTGGCTCGACCCGGCTGGGCTCGAGATCACTTTGAATTCGCCGCAGCGCGGCAGCTTGTCCGCGGGCGCACCGGTGATCTACCGCCAACACCGCATTGGGACCGTGCTGTCGGTGGAGCTCGCACAAGACGCGACGTCGAGCGAAGTCCGTGCGTACGTCGAGCCTGAATATGTCACGCTGATTCGCGACAACAGCCGCTTCTGGGAAGTCAGCGGGCTCGCGTTCCACTTTGGACTCACCAGCTTTCGCATGGAACTCGAATCGCTGCGAGCGCTCGTTGACGGAGGCATTGCGGTCGCGACTCCCGACCTTCCGGGCGCCGCTGTGTCGACAGGGCATCGCTTTGATCTGGCACCGCGAGTCGAGGATGAGTGGTTGGAGTGGCGTCCCCCGTTGGCGGTTGGCACGACGGACCTGCCTGGGGATGCGATCGTCCCGCGCCAGTTTCGCGGCAAGGTCAGCTGGAAGACGAAGTGGCTGCGGCGCAAGGGGCAGCGCGCGTCGTGGCTACTACCGACGGCAGCGGGTCTGTGGGGGCCGAAGGAACTCCTGTCCCCCGGTGAGCCGGAAGCGGTGTTGACGATCGAGGGGGAAGCGATCGCGCTGACCGCCGAGAATGTGAAAGAGCAAGGAAAGCTGGCACTACTGCTCAGCTATACGACCACCGAACGCGTGTTGCCAAGCGATGCGTTGCGCGCCCTCGCTGAGCCCGAAGAGTGCGTCGTGTTCCTTGGGCCCGGAGTTTCACCAATCAAGCTGGACCCTGGCAAATTGCGGTCCCATCGCACGGGTTGGGAGGTCGACCCAACCGTGCCTTTCAGCCACGACATGCATCAGGGTGCCGTTGTCGTCGCGAGCGCCGATGGAAAAGCGGTTGGCATGTTGATCGTCGACGACGGCGAAGCGTTCGTCGCACCACTGAAGTTGCCTCAGTAGTCACTCGCCGGTGGCTCGCAACGGAATCACGACTTCCATGACGCGGTCTGAGCCGTCGTCGTTCTCGCCGATGGTCACTTCTGCGGCGCGAATCGTGTCGCCGCTGCGGAGGACCACGGTGTAGTCGCCGTCATCGAGAAGGTCGAACGAGAACGCGCCGCCCTCGCGCGTGACGCCTTCACAAACGAAGACGTCGGGATCTGCGCGTTCGCCGGCGAGCAATTCGCTACGAATCGCGTCCTCGTACAGCTCGATCACCATTCCGGAGTGACCGTTGTCCACGTGCCCAAAGATGCGGCACTGTCCGAACGTGACACGCTCTTGCAACAGCACGCCCGAGTGCACTCGCACGTGAAACCAGCGCCGTCGCTCGCCGCCAGCGATGACCACCGTCGCGGTGGCGCTGTACAGGCCGGGTTGAACACGATTGAGGCGTACGGTCGGTGAGTGACCCGTGCGAGATGCTGCTGATTCCCAGGTCGCCCGTGATCCATCTTCCTGTTCGCCGTGCGCGATCAACGCGAGGTGCGCCGATTGCACAGTAAACTGACCGGTTGCCATCTGCACCGACAGTCGCCCGTCGCCGCGACTAGGGACCCGCACCGTTGTTTCGTGAGTTGCGTCGTCGGCAACAGTGATGGTCTGTTTGCAGCCACCGTATCCGCGCAATGGAGGAATAAGATTCAAGTCGACATCGCCGGCCGGGAGTTTGGTGAGCTCGAACTCGCCGTTGCGTGCTGTTGTCACGATGGCCTCAGTGTCATCGGGTAGCCTACACTCGACAGTAGCATTGGCGACGCCGAGTCCATCTTGTGTAACGACACTGCCAACGATGGTCGCGCCAGGGTGAAGGACGAAGCTTTCGGGATCACCGCTCGCAAAGAAGCTACCCCCATCACTACCATTCCAGTCTCCGTAACGGCTGAGCGGCATCAACTGGCTGGCCGTCGGCAGGAAGTTTGTGTGGTGAGCCACCAGCCAACCGTGCTGATCGGGATGTCGCACGAAAGCGATGCCGTCAGCGTCGGTGGCCACGACGTTCTCGAGGGTTGTGAGAAACTCCGCGTCGAGGGGCGGGCACTTCGTCTCTTGCAGCGTAGGGTGAAAGCCGATCAAGGCGCCAGCGATCGGTTGCCCGGCGGGATCGACGACCTTGGTGCGTAGCCGCAGGCTGTTGAGACGAATCTCGTAGCTGTCTGGGTTCAGCCACTCCCCGGTGCCCTCGAGCAGTGCGTTGCGGTGAATGCCGCAGGAGCCGCTCTGGTAGTCGGAGTGGGTTGCGATCAAGGTTCCGCGTCCGGGATGGGGTACGGACAAGCGACCGTTGCTATCGGTTGCGCCCAGAAACTCACAGCGCGACAGTAGCGAGGCATCGAAAACCAGCCGCTCTGACGCTGCCTGCGGTAGAAAGTGGATCTGCGCGTTGGCAACGTCGGTCGTTTGGTCTTTGCCTAGGGTGCCTAGGTCAGTGACAACGATGTTGGCGATGTCACGGTCGAGTCGAAAATCGTAGGGCGTGTGCGTCTTGGTGGCGGGTGAGTAGACGACCATGCGTCCCACGTAGCCCTCGACATGGATCGAGAAGTACCACTGTCGATACAGATTGGGCGGCCAGAAGTGAAAGCGTCCGTCTGGGTCGTGAGCCTGCACGGTGGTCGTACTGAAACTGCCGTACCAGCTGATTTCGAAATCGGGCAACGGCGCGCCCGTCGCGCGATCGCGGAGCTGCCCGACGATGGGGCCAATCGGGCCATCTCGTAGCGGGTTGTGGACCGGCCCCCGACCTTCTCCACGAACAAAGTGGAGCAACATTTCGAGGCTCGTTACGGCTGGCTGCGTAGAGTCCGCCGGGCCTTGCCCGGCGATGACAAGCGCGTGTGCACGCTGCAACTGGCTGGCATCGCCGACTTCGGCATGCACCGCGTAGAGATGACCCGTGCGCAGGCCCTGGACTTCGAATTCGCCGGTGGCGCGAGTCGTCAGCGAGTGGGTTTGCTGGCCGCTCGGCACCGCGTAGATTGTTACCGTCGCCGGCGCGCCTGGCTGTTCGCCAAACGCATCTCGCACGCGCCCGTGTAGCACACTGAACTCGGGAGTCGTGTGTGTCGTGGCGCGCCCGGTGTCGTTGGCGGACGGCGCGGGGTGCGCACGATTGGACGTGCTTGCGGACCCACCTCTGTCGCCCAGATGGTTGCCGCGATCGAGAAACATCGCGGCACAACCCAGCACGAGTGCTGACCCGAGGAGTGCGATCACAACTCTGCGCAAACCAATCCTCCCGTCCGTAGGACACGATACCACGCCACGGACACGCTCCTGTCACGGTGGCTCGCGGCTGCGATTCCAGTTATAAAGAATTGCAAGGTAACGACTTAAAGCGACACATCCCGCGGGTCGGCGGCACCGCTACCATCAACCGCTGTCGCCCCGTGTGAGATTCTCCCAAAAAGGCGGGCACGGAATCGACTCTGCGGAGAGTTATCCGGTAACTGCACTCATTGGAGGAAGTCATGTCTTTCACACCCGCGTCGCCGGACGGTGCCGCTCCCGAACAACTGCTCGGAGAGATCCAGTGGGTCCATGCTCTTGCAGCAGGGCTGGTTCGTGACGACAGCCGCGCCGATGACATCGCACAAGAGACCCTGCTTGCGGCGTTGAAGAACCCGCCGAAGGGGAACGTGCGCGCGTGGATGTCGAAGGTGCTGCGCTACCGCCAGTGGAACCAACTGCGTACGGATCAGAACCGACGCAGTCGCGAGCAGAGTGTCGCCCGCAGCGAAGCGCTGCCGTCGACGAGTGATGTCATGGAGCGCGCCGAGACGCAACGCCGCCTCGTCGAGGCAGTGTTCGCGCTCAAGGACCCGTATCGCACGACCGTTGTGATGCGCTACTTCGAGGGGATGACCACCGACCAGGTCGCGCAACAGCAGCGGGTCGAGCCCGCTACCGTGCGCAGCCGCCTGCGTCGTGGCCTCGAGAAGTTGCGCGAGCAACTCGATGACGAATACGGGGATCGCAAGACCTGGTGTCTGGCCTTGGCTCCGCTCGTTTTGATGCACGACCAAGCCGTGGCGTCGGCGATCTCAGCGGCCTCGGCCGTTTCCGCTGGAGCCGCAGCCGCGACCACCTCTACCACGACCGGGGCGCTGACTGCCTCGAAAGCATCCGCACTTTCGATCTCGGGAGGATTGATCATGAGTACCAAGGCAGTAACCGCAGCAGCCGTTGCCGTCGTCATTTTGGTAGGCGCGACGATGGTCTGGAAGACCGCAGAGACCAGCCAAGATCAGGATCGCGAACAGGCCATCGCACCTGCAACAGTCTGGGAGAGGGACGACTCGGCCCCGGGTGCGCCTGCAGCTGACTCGTCCAGTGGACGCGGCGGCGCGACTGACGTCGTGTTGGCTGCCAACGACGGGCAGCCCGGCCTAGCAGCGCAATCCGTGGCCGCCGTCGATGACAAGGGCACGGGTTCGATCGTCGGCCGCGTTGCCGATGAGAGCGATCGCCCGTTGGCCGGGATGGTCGTTCACGCCGTGCGTTCGAATGCACCGGCGGAACTTCTCGATGCCGACCTGCCCTTTGGTCTCGACTTCCTCGGTGTCGAGGTGCCTGACATTGACGATCCACAAAGGCGCGCGGAGACCGATCGGTCGGGCCACTTCGCGATCGGTGAACTTCCAGATGGCACCTATTCGGTCGTTGTGCGTGGCCCCGGGCGCCGGCAACACATCGAGAAGCGCATCGAAGTCGCTGCAGACCGCGAGGCGTCGGTGCAAGTGCAGCTCGGCGAGGGGCATCGCATCGAAGGGATCGTCGTCGATCCCACCGGCCGGCCGGTGGCTGACGCCGAAGTCGCCGTCAACGGCGGCATGATGGTTGGCGGGAGCGGCGGCCAATCCATCATGATTTCGATCGGTGGCAAGGACTCGGGCGGACAAGTGAAGACAACCACCGACCGTCACGGTCGTTTCGTTCTCGATGGGTTGAGCTCAGGGAATCAGACCCTGACGGCGACGCACGAATCCTGGGCACCTGGAACCCTTGCCGATGTGGCGTCGGGAAGTTCGAACATCGAGGTCATGCTCAAGGAAGGCAGCCGTGTCGACGGTGTCGTCCTCGCGCCGGACGGAACGCCGCTCGCCGACGCGGCCGTGTTGGTGACGCGCACCTTTGGGGACCCGGTCGGCGAGATGACGACAGGGTCAGACGGTCGCTTCGCGTTCGACCACCTCCCCAGCGGACAGCTACGGTTCGTTGTTGCGGCAGTCGGATTTCCGACGATCCGTGAGAGCCTGCAAATCACCGATGGCGAGCCAATCACTGACCTCGAGCTGCGTATGGAGATCGGCACTGCTGCGACAGGCCTCGTTGTCGACGGGGCCGGCGCGCCGGTGCCCGGTGCGCGTGTTCGACTGACGGTTGAAGATGCGCATGAGATGGGTGCGATGGCCACCTCCGACGCCGACGGCAAGTTCCGGGTCGAAGGCCTCGCAGTCGGCGAGTTCTACCAAGGCACCGTCAAGAGTAAGCAACACCTCGAGCACGACGTCGAGCCGTTCACTGCTGGCAAGGGTGAGACCGAGCTTGGCACGATCACGCTAGCACGCGGCGGCAAGTTGATCGGCATCGTGACCAACGCTGCAGGTGAGCCCGTTGCTGGCGCGCGAGTTTCGCTGCGCCCCGTGAAGAGCGACGATCCGATGGCGATGCTGATCGACATGGGTGGGCTCGAGATGGATTTCGACTTTGGCATGGGCAAGAGCGGCAAGAGCGACGACAGCGGTGCCTTCGAGATCGTTGCTGTTGAACCCGGTGAGTACGACATTCGCGCACGCTGCAGCGGCTATTCGACGTACAAAGGGGGCCGAGTCACGATCCGTGATGAAGACTCCGCGCAAGCACCGCCGATCGTCCTCGAGCGCGGCTTCACGATCACCGGCCGCGTGCTCGACCCTAGTGGCCAACCTGTCGCCGGCGCGACTGTCAGTGCTAGCGCCGGGTTCCCGGACCTTGGGGCCAAGCGCGCCAAGAGCGACGAGGATGGAAACTTCGAGATCGCTGGGCTCGATGACAAGTCGTACCGAGTCTCTGCCAAGTCTTCGAACTTCTCACCTGCGACGGCGAAGGACATCTCCGCGGGGTCGACCGATCTGGTCTTGCAGCTGCAGAAGGCGGCATCGGTGTCCGGTACGGTGGTCGACGCAGCGACCGGAATCGCGGTGTCGAGCTTTGGCATCAAGATGACTCCGAAGGCGCGGAACTTCCAGATGCCCGACTTTTCACTGGACGACCTATCGAGCTGGACGAGCGGCGGTGAGGTGCAGCGTTTTCAGGACGCCGGCGGCGTGTTCGAGGTCGGTGGCCACAAGCCCGGGGAGTACACGCTGACCGTGACTGCCGACGGCTACATTGCCCACGAGAGTATCGTCAAGTTGAAGTCTGGCGAGAATGCGGTGCTTGCGATCAGCCTGGATCGCGGCGGTGCGATCGAAGGCTACGTCCGCGATTCGAATGGCAAGCCGATCAAAGGCGCATCGGTCATTCGTGTCGAGGCGGGGAAGAAGAAGAAGCGCAAGCACACGATGTCGATCGGAATGACAATGACGATCGGTGGCGATGGTGCAGAGGATCCACTGACCACGGTGTCGTCGTTTGGAGACGACAGCGACCTGATGACCGACGAGAACGGCTATTTCTTGTTGACGGGTGTGCCGCCCGGTAAGGTCGACCTGCAGATCAAGCACAACAAGTTCGTCGAGGGAGTCGTCAAAGGCGTCGACGTCGTGCGCGGAGAGACCCGCCAGGCACCGCCGGCCGTACTCGAGCGTGGCGGTCGTATCTACGGGACCGTCTACAATGCCGACGGCAACCCGACGCAGACGGCAACCGTGCTGATCTTCCCGATAGAAAAGGGAAAGCGCGGAGAGCCGCGTTTCCTGATGCCGAACGAGAAGGGTGTCTACTCGCAGAGTGGCTTGCGAGCCGGCGAGTATGAGATCGATCTCCACGTCATCGAGATGAGCGGCGGCGGCGGGATTGGGATGATCAAAGCGGCTGCCGGCGGTGATGAGGAAGACGAAGAGACCGAACCGGCCGCGATCGTGCGGCTGGCGGAGGGCGCCGAGGTGTTACAAGACTTGCACCCGACGCCGTAACCAACGTGCTAGCGGAGGCGGGCAGCCAGTGCCGGCACGACCTCTCCGGCGCGTCCCTCGATGGCCAATCCGTTCGTGAGTTCGTGCGCGATCTCAGCGAACGGGTTGGCGTCGAGGTTCACATCGATGACCCCTGCTCCTGCGCGCGCCGCGACTCGAGCTGCATGCACTGGCAGTGACGTCGCACCAGCAGTCCCGACGATGACCAACAAGTCGCACGTTGCCGCTGCGTGCATGGCCGTCTCGGAGCGATAGAGCTCTTCTTCGTAGTACTCGTCGAACCACAAGACGTGGGGTCTTGTGCGGCCGCCGCAGTCAGGGCATGCGAGCCGTTGGCGATCATCGGCTGACAGTGGCGCGTCGCGATCGCGTGGCGCAAAGTCGGGCGGCATGCGGTGCAATGCTGCGCTGCAGCGATCGACACAGCGGTGCAGTTCGATGTTGCCATGGACTTGGCAGGTTCGATCCAGCGAGTTGCCAGCGCGCAAGTGTAAGCCATCGACGTTCTGTGTGATCAGGCAGAAGCGATCGCCAAGTTGTTCCTCGACCGATGCAACGGCAGCATGGGCCGCGTTCGGAGCCGCGCCGCGGCAGACTCCCAATCGATACAGGTACCAGCGCCAAACCTCATCGGGAGCCCGCTGGAACATGGCTTGGGTTGCCATTTCTTGCGGGTGGTACTCCTTCGAGCCGACAGTCCAGTAGCCCTCTTCGCCCCGAAACGTCGGGATGCCGCTCTCGGCCGAGATCCCTGCGCCGGTCAAGAACACGACGCGCCCACCGTCAACCCGGTCGAGGATCGGTAAGGCGGCGTCGGGTAGTTTCATCAGTCTCGCTTCTGCTTGGGGTCTGTCTGCCATCGACGTGGCCGGCACGTTCACTATGGTTGAACGCGGTGCCGGGAACAAGAACGGCGTACCGCAGTCTGGCAACGAGTCCCTGTGTTTTCTCGGACGCGGACGCTATGGTCGTGGCCCTGTGCTGAAGTTGTCCTGTGCTGAAGTCTGTTGCTGGCTGAAGCCGTCCTACAGTGGTGAACCAACCGGAGGCAACATGTTCCGCAGTCTACTTGTGTCTTGGGTCGTCGTAGCGAGTCTTGTGGTCAGCGGCGGTTGCAGCGAGCCAAGCGCTGAAGAGACGTTCGAGAAGCGGCTGCTGGCTGAGGTCGCCAGTCAGAACTCTGGGCTTCCTGCCAGGCCCGAAGGGGACGATGCGACGCTGCTGCGAGTCGAAGCGGATACGACAGCGAAGATGCTGACTCTGTACATGTCTACCGATGCACTGACGAAAGACCACCCACAGTTTGCGACGATCGAGGAGCTCCTCGAGGCGGCCCATTTGACGGAGTGTCGCGTGCCAAAGCTGAAATGGATCGTCGACGGTGGCTATGGCATTGCTTATCACTACGTCGATGACGCCGGCGAGTTTCTGTTCGACTTCCGATACACACCGGAGCAGATTCTGAAAGCGCCGGCGCCGGCGAGTGAAGAAGCTGGCGGCTAGCGTTCGTCGCTGCGACGCAGCAGGACCCGAAAGCGTCGTACCGGTGGATCTTCATCGTCAAGGAAGTCATCGAACGTAAGCGTTTCGAACTCCCGCTGCAGTGGCTGCAGATCGTCTTGCGTTAGCGGCCACGGTAATTGGCCGGGATCATCGGTCGTGTCACGTCCGCGCGAGACGAGCAGTAGATGACCTCCTGGTCGCACGAAGGTGCTCAGTGCAGCGATGGCTCGAGCACGCACCGTGAGTGGCAGCGATTGCACCGTGTAGCACTCGAACACGAAGTCGAACGCCTGCGACCACGAGTCTGGAGGCGCGAACAGGTCGGCGACGGTGTACTCGACGGCGGTGTCCGGGAAGCGTTCCTTGCACCAGGCGACAGCGCTTTCTGCAACGTCGAAGGCTGTGGTTTGGAGGCCGCGCAGCTGCAGCTCTTCAGCATCGTCTCCTAGTCCACAACCGATCGTCAGCGCTCGTCCAGTGAGGTTCACGCCGTGATCGGTCGCAAGCCAAGACATCAGGTGCGGGTTTGGCTCTAGGTCAGCCCATGGCACGACATCCGTATCGCGTTGAGCGAGTGCGTACAGCTCTTCGAACCACTGCACCGGGCGCCCGTTCTCAATCGATGTGTTGGCAAGTCGGCGGATATCATCGCGTTCCATCGGCGTCACTCACTTTCACGTACCATACTGGCACGCGGACCCGGCTCTGAGAAGCTGACCTGCGAGATGGAACGAGAAGTCGCCGCAAGCTAGGCAGTTTGTGCTTCGGAGACGTGTGTCGTAATGGCGTCGAGGATGCGCTGCGAGGCTTGGCCGTCGCCGTACGGGTTCACGGCTTGCGCCATCTGGTCGTAGGCGCCCTGATTGGTCAGCAACGTCGACACGGAACTGACGATACGATCCTGATTGGCACCGACCAGCAGCACAGTGCCCGCGTCGACACCTTCGGGACGTTCCGTGTTGTCGCGCATGACAAGGACCGGCTTGCCGAGAGAGGGTGCCTCCTCTTGGATCCCGCCCGAGTCCGTCAAGATCACGCTGCTGTGACGCATCAGCGTGACGAACTCCGAATAGCCTTGCGGCGGAAGCAGCCGGACGTTGGGTCGAGTCCCCAACAACTCGCGCACAGGTTCTTGGACGTTGGGGTTCAAGTGCACCGGATAGACGAAGTCGCGATCGGGAAACTGACGCGCGAGTTCGGCGATTGCCGAGCAGATCTCCGAGAAGCCGGCGCCGAAGTTCTCCCGGCGGTGTCCTGTGATCAAGACGTACGGACGCTCCGACCGACCGGGGCCAAGGATCGTATCGAGCTGCGCACCTGCAGGCGTCGCTGCGCGGTCCTGACGGTCCAGCTCGAGTAACAGCGCGTCGATGACGGTGTTCCCGGTGACACAGATCGCCGTGTCGGCGATCCCCTCGGCCAACAGATTCTGGCGCGACTGCTCGGTGGGAGCGAAGTGCAGGCTGGCGAGGCGTGAGATCAAGCTGCGGTTGATCTCTTCTGGGAACGGGGAGTAGCGAGCGCCGCTGCGCAACCCCGCCTCAATGTGCCCCACCGGGATCTGATGGTAGAAAGCAACGAGAGAACTGACGAACGCGGTCGTCGTGTCTCCTTGGGATACGCAGAAGTCGACTTCGAGGTTGGGCAATAGTGCGTCGATCTTCCGCGTCAAGTTCGCGGTCAACTCTCCTAGAGATTGATTCGGCAACATTACATCGAGGCTGTGTGCGGGCTCGATGTCGAACAGTTCGAAGACCGGTAGCAGCATGTCACGATGTTGGCCGGTCGATACCAAGACGACTTCTAAGCCACCGGCTTCGGCGGCCGCCCGAACCAGCGGTGCAACTTTGATGGCTTCAGGTCGCGTGCCGGCAAAGACTGCGATTCTCTGCATGCTATGCCTTTACCGCTGCGCCGCGATCGGGCAGTGCACCGCATGTGTCGATGACGATCTTGTCGCCAAGCGTCGCTGGCGTGATCGACTTGAACTCGCGGTGGCCAACGAGGACGACGACGATGTTGGCGCGTTCGAGAGCGTTGGCTAGCGGTACGAGTTCGAACTCATCGTGTCCACGAATGTAGGGCTCGACAACCACGACGTCGAGGCCCGTTGCGTGTAGTGATTGCGTCACGGCAATCGCTGGTGACTCACGCAGGTCATCGACGTCGGCTTTGTAGGCCAATCCAAGGCAGGCGATCACGGGTTCTTCAATGCTGTTGGCTGCCTCGAGGACACGTGCGACGACGCGAGCTGGCTTGTTGTCATTGACCGTGCGGGCAGTGCGAATCAACTCGGTCGATTCGGGGGCGGCGTCGACGAGAAACCAGGGGTCTACGGCAATGCAGTGACCACCGACTCCTGGGCCAGGATTCAGGATGTTGACCCGCGGGTGGCGGTTGGCCAGGTCGATCAACTCCCACACATCCAGGTTCAGATCTTCGCAGACCAGAGAGAGTTCGTTGGCGAACGCGATGTTCACGTCGCGATAGGCATTCTCCACCAGCTTCGCGGTCTCCGCGGTGCGGGCATCGGTCAAGTGCAAGGTACCGGTTGCGAACGTTGCATAGAAGTCCGCGCACAGACGCGTCGACACTTCGTCGATGCCGCCAATCAAGCGATCGTTCTCGACGACCTCGCGGACGACGCGACCTGGCAACACCCGCTCGGGAGCGTGAGCAAAATACAGCTCGCCGCGTGGGATCGCAGACTCCGCGTGGATCAGGTCGGCCAGACGTTCGGTGGTTCCTGGGGGGCTGGTTGACTCGAGGATGATCAAGTTGCCCGGCTGCAGGTAGTCGATGATCGAGCGGGCCGCGGCCTCGACGAACTGAAGGTCCGGCTTGTGGCCATCAGCGCACGGCGTCGGGACACACAAGATGTAGATGTCAGCGGCGCTCGGTGTTCGGTGCGCTCGCAGTTTGCCGGTGCCAACAGCAGCAGTGACCAGCATGTCCAGATCGGGCTCGACGATGTGTGCTCGTCCAGCGTTGATGGCGTCGATGGCTGCATCACTGACGTCGACGCCGTGTACGTCGTGCCCGCGGGACGCGAGGATGGCTGCGGTCGGTAGCCCGGTGTAGCCGAGCCCAATGACGCAGACGTTCTTATTGGATCCCTGCCCCACGATTCTCCCGCCGTCGTCCCACGAGCGTTGGTTTGCGCGCGTTGGTTTGCGCGCTACTGCCACCTGTTCAGTTTCCCCGCGCCAGTCGTTGCTTCGACGCCCTGCGTTGCGTCGACGGAGCTGCGTTGCGTCGACGAAGCTGCGTTGCGTCGACGGAGCTGCGTTGCGTCGACGGAGCTGCGGGAACTTGTGGAGGCTACCGTTGTGGGCGCGAGTCGCCAACCCCACCGGGTGGAGCTTCTCGAAAAAACTGCGACAGAAACAGGGCGCGCTCCATCGACTTCGGTTTGAGATGAGCAGTGGGGCCCTTTGGTCGACTACCGGAGGGTCGAGAGCCAGGCGTAGAGGATCCAGCCAAGGTGGTAGGGGCGCGATTCGCGATCGATTTGGCGGGGACGAAACATCATATCGAGGAAGGACAGGTTGAGACCGGCGCTGACGCGCGTGCTGGTGGCCCGCACTCCTCGAGTCAGCTTGTTCGGTTCCCGACGGGCGATCTTGCGCCAGATCAGTTTCTGTTCGTCGTCGATCAGACAAACCGGAAACTCCGCGCACTGCTCCATCCAGGAGAGACCGTGCAAGATCTCGCGGCTGTAATCGCGACCGCCACATTCGTGAAGGTCGAACAACGCCATCGGTGCCATTGCATCTTGGTGGACGCTGTAGACCGGATAGCCTTCGACGACCTTGCCGCTGCGGCGATCGTAGTGCCACCACCATTGACCGCCATCGCCCTGGAGTCGGCAGATCGAGTCACCGACAGCGCTTGCGATCGCCAGGGCAGTACTGTCGCCAAAGGCACGGTGGAAGCGTGCCAACGCCTGCAGGGGGTACACCTGGTCCGCGAATGAACCGACGTGCTGCCGAAACCACTGATCGTGGCCGTCGTCGGTGTGATGCCCAAACGTGCCTTCATGAGGCCCGTGGGCAAGCAGCAGCCGTTCGCGCACCGCAACCGCATCGTCGGAGAAGTCATCGTGGAGCTGTGCCGCCGAAAGTGCAGACAGTGCCCAGGCGATCTCCAGCGTCGCGTTGTGTGCAGACGCGCGGAGGCGTTCGCGCAGTTTGCCGATCCCTTTGCCGAGATTGCTGTGGCCGATCTCAGCCGCGGCCCAAGTGACCAGAGCAACGTCACCAAGGTTCTGCACGTCTTCGATTTGGTTCAGCAAGCGGCCGCAGTACTCAACCGCGGTGGCGCCGCCGAAGATCGCTCGCTGCGCGTCTTCATCGATGCAACGGGCGCCGAGCAAGACGATGGCGGCGTAGCGCAGGCTCTCGCCGTGGGGGCGTAACACTACGCCGTCTTGCGGAGGGGCTGCGCTGTGTTCGGCCAGCGTGAAGACGAAGCGGTGCGGGTCGGATAGCGTCATCTGGGGCAGCCCAGCTTGGGCCACTCGGAGGACACGCTGCACCAGCTCCTGGCTGCTAGGGTCGGCCACGGCGCGGATACGCTCACTGACAAAGAGCTGAGTGCTGGGCTGGGCGTCAGGCATGGCCGCGAACGTCTCCGTCGCTGTTGGGGGCTGGCATTGGGTCGTTGGACGGTGGTTTCTGCGTCGCGAGACGCAGAGAACAACCCTCTATATTGTTTCTGACACACACCCTCGAAGCTGTCCACTCGCAGCTCCGATCGAGGCGCCACAAAGCACTTCAATAGAGGCGGTTGCGGTGGTTATCCACAATCGCACCGACGGCGTTATCCACACCCTTTTCCACAAAGCTCCGCCGCCCCACCCCTGCTGTTTCGCTGGTTTTTGCGACTCCGGCGCAAACTCGTCGTAGCCCGACCTCGCGTCGTCGGTAAGATCCTACGTCTAGTCAACCGCCGACTTTCTGCCAAGTGGCCGAACCGGTGCTGGGCACCGGCAGCCATCTGCTGCCAAACGGCCGCAAACGGCGGGGTTGAAGGGTGTTCAGGTGTGTGGCATCATCTGACTGTGAAGTGAGCTAGGTTCCGGTAAATCTTCGCGTGCCCAACGGCGCGCCATTCTTGGCCACGGTCCGTGGACTGTCGGGAAAAACGCCTTCCCCGGAAAGTTCGCCGTGCCCACAAATGCCTGGGTGCCTCAGCCTCACGACTTGGGTCGATCAACTAACAAGCGGTCCGCCGCCTTCTTAGCGAGTTTCGTGCTCTTTCGAGGACGATTGGTCCAGGACTTGTACTGCAGGTCCGGGCTATCGAAGAGAAGCACCCAGATTCTTGCTGAAGGTGCCGCGGAAGGAGAGTTCGTTTGAGGGGAATCGAAATGCCAGGCCACTGCCGGCTGTTGGCTCTGTTCTTGATCGCTCTGGTAACTCTAGGAGGTTGCCAAAGTGATTCCGACAAGAACTCGGTCAGCACCAACCAGACAACGGATAACCCGGTAACCAATACCGATAACTCCAACACGGCGCAGGGTCCACAAGTGACGGACCTGCAAATCTTTGCTTCGTCGTACTCACTCAATGTCGGAGATTCCACCAACTTCTTCGCTGTAGGTACGTTCTCGGATCAGACCTCTGAGGTGCTTACCGACGGCGTCAACTGGAACGTCTCCGATTCGCAGGTGGCCACCGTCGCCACGGACGGGGCTCTGGTTGCCGTTGGTATCGGGACCACCACGGTTTCGGCCGACAAAGACGGGGTGACCTCGAACGTCATCACCGTTTGGGTGTCGCCACCCGTACAGCCGCCGACGGCGAACGTCACGAACGTCTTCGTCCAGGTCGGGCAGACCACGCTGGCGCCAGGGCAGAGTTCGCCGATCACCGTCGTCGTCAACTACGACACGGGGTCGACGACGATTGCCACGGCCGCCGAGGTCGAGCTTCTCAGCTGCGACGATTCGGTACTGCAGATCAACGACGCCCAAGACCCGATCACAATGACAGGGATCACGAACGGTACCTGCGACCTCGTCGCGACCGTTGGTGGGGTCCTCTCGGATGCAGTTACGATCACGATCGCCGACCTCACGGTTGGCGGTGGTTCTTGGATCGACACCGATGCCGACTTCGCGCTGACTGAGAACGATTCGCTGTTCTCGGTTGTCGAGTACGGTGGCGAGGCCGTCATGGGGACGACTTCGGCGCTGACCGATATTCATTCGCACTACACCGGTGCGGGGAGCGACGCCTGGCAGGGTTACGAGTTCACGGGTCGTCTTACGTACGACAACCTCGCAGGAATCGGCCTGACGTTCTATTCCGACTTCCCGAACTCGGCGACCTACTACCGCATTCGTAACACGATCGGCAACCGGGAGCTGCGCATGTCGCCGCTGCCGTTTGAGTCGTTGACGGGGACCACGTCGAGTGGCGTGATCACCGACGCGGGTGTCTGGTACGAGTTCAAGATTCAGGTCGCGAACCAAACGGATCGCACCGACATCAAAGCCAAGTTCTGGCCGGAAACGAGCAGCGAGCCAACCAGCTGGCAGATCGACTGCTTCCATGACACGCCGGCCCGCCTGACCTCAGGGACGATCGGCCTGTGGAGCCTCGCAGCAGGTCACTACTGGGCCGACCTCGCAATCAATGGCGCAGACCTGCCGATGTCGCAGCCGTTTGCGCTCTCCTTGTCGAACACCAACAACACAATGCAGGTCGGCGACACGTCGAACATGACCGTCATGGTCACGAACCCCGACGGTTCGACGAACAATGTCACCGATCAGGTTGCGTTCGAGCTGACGAACTCGAGTGCCGTCAGCGTGACGCCGGGCAGTACGGCCGCGGTGACCGCACTGGCTGCCGGTACTTGTGGCGTGAAGGCCGTCTACCAAGGCTTCGAGTCGAACGAAGTCAGCCTGCTGGTCCTGCCGAGCGGCAGTGTCGTCTCCGGTATGGTGACGGCGGTTTCGCAGTTTGGGATCACGTGGACGTTCTCGCAGCCGTACGAAGTGGGTCAGTACGCCAACGGCGACTACTGGGTCGTTGGTCCGGTCAACATCGTCAACATCAATCCGCCGTCGGTGGACGTTGGCAATGGCTGGATCAAGAACGGCTCGATGATCAACCCGCGCGCGGCGACGATCCAGGGCTACGACAGCAAGATGTACGCGCAGTACGGGCCGCACTACGACCCCGTCAAGAACGTCTCGTTCGGTGTCTCCACGGCGAACCCGCTGCATGTACCGGTGAACTCGTCGCTGGTCTCGTCGATCAGTATCGACCCGGCTCTGGGCAACCGACGCCCGGCGCTCGAGACGTGTGCGATTTTGACGGTCGTACCGTCACCGCCGCCCGCCGGTTCGTTCCGCCCGCCGTACATTCAGGGAAGTAAGGCTCACAACTGGAACCTGTCGCAGCTGAACCTGAACCTGCTGCCCACGTCGATGGCGCCGATCGGCGGCGAGCCGGGCTTTGGTGGTGTTGCTTCGCGCTTCGCCCGCCCGTGGCTCGACCACGGCACGTCGTGGTTGGTGCGCTACATGCACCCGCGACAGAACATGCACGACTATGGTCGTGACATGGCCGTCGACATTAGTGAGGCCACGCTGCTGCTGTGCATGAACTATCCCGCTTCGCAGAAGATGGACCTGCTCGTGAAGTTCCTGCAGCTCGGTATCGACTGCTGGGGAATCGTCGAGCAGACGGGCGGGAACACCGGGGCCTGGCACGGCAACGGTGGGCACGGGCAAGGTCGCAAGTGGCCGATCATTTTCGCTGGAATGATGTTTGGACACTCGGGCATGAGCAACGTCGCGTTCTCGAATGCGATCTTTGCTGAAGACGACCAGGTCTACTACGTCGTCGAGACGAGCCCCGGAGTCCTCAACGGGGGTATCGGTGGCTTCTCGTACCCCGAAGACATCATGCTGCCGGAATGGTCCATGCGTCACGCTTGGTCGCCGCACATGGACTCGAAGCTGTGGGCACCGAGCTACAACAACTGGTACTACCGTACTTGCTGCACAGCAAACTCGTGGGGCGGGTACTGCCTCGGTGCCTTGGCCATGAACGCCAAGACGCTGTGGAACAACGACGCATTCTTCGACTACCAGGATCGATACATGGCGATCGAAGCGGCCCGTGTAGGGGTCGGTTCGTACTCGCGGCAAGTCAGGCCGTGGGTCGAGAACATGTGGGATACCTACCGTGCGAACTACGGCACGGTGTGGGTCGGCTCGACGGTCGCACCGCAGTAGTCGATAAGAGACTCTTACACGAAGACAACCACGGCGCTCCGGGCACTACCCGGGGCGCCGTTTCCTTTGGTGTGTGAATCTGTTGCGAGCGACTAGCGCTCGTTGACGAACGTGCGCAGCGCGCTGAGCAGGCTGTCTGATGCGTGGGGGCCGATCTTGCTCGCGCTGTCCAAGGAGCCAGCTTGGCTCAGCGTCGCTGTCAGCTCCGTGTCGTCCATGGCAACTTCGATCGTGCCCATCTCGCGGAAGTTGCGCGCCGTGGCGAGCTGATGCTCGTTGCGGTGCTCACCGAGCTCCGCTCGTCGCGGCATGACGACGATGGTCTTTTGGTACTCGAGGGCCGTCAGGATGGTTCCCATCCCCGCGTGGGCGACAATGACGTCCGCACCTCGCATGCGGGAGTCGAACTCATCGGGGCGTAGAAACTGTGTCGTCTCGATGTGATTGCCCTCGTAGTCGGACTTGCCGACCTGTGCGAAGACCTGTGCCGTGTTGTTGCCGGCTGCCCAGTCATCGACAGTGCGAACGAGGCGGTCGAAAGGCAGTTGCCCGCCCACAGTGACGAAGATGATCACAAGACGCTCCCCTCGAAGCGGGGGCCGTTTGGCTTTGCCAGGTTCGGCCATTGCGTCAACCAGAGGTCGACGAAGTTACCGGCCTTGAGTCCTGAGAGAGAGAGCTCTTCGGCGTTCGCGATGCTATCGACCCAGACCGTGCGGGCGCCGAGCTTCTTGCCGAACCAACAAGCGAAGTAGCCGGGCGCTGCGCCGGTCGACAAGACGATGTCGGGACGGGTGCGAAGCACGGCCCACAACACGCCGAGGGCGCTGCGAATCAGCGCGATCTTGCTCCAGCGAGTTGCATCGACGACGACCCGAAACGACTTGGCGGACACTTGCTTCTCGAGGTCGGCTTCCGTTGTCAGGAAGTGCAACTCGTGCCCCTCGAATGCCGGGAGCAGTCGCTTGAGCTGCACCCAGTGGCCGCCACCGGAGGCCGCCAAGAGGATGCGGAGGGGCCGCTTGTCTGGATCTGCCATTCCCTCTCCTATGCGCGACCGACGATGCGACGGAAAACTTCCCCGAGCAGCAGCAGCAAGAACTTCGTGTTCGTGACGAGGTAGCGCTTCCACAGTCGCCGCGGTTCTTGCAACAGGCGAAACAGCCACTCGAGGCCGAGTCTCTGCCACGCTCCGCAAGCCCTTCTTACAGCACCCGCCAAGACATCGAAAGAGCCGCCCACACCATGACAGACCCGCACGTCGAGCTGGCCCTGCCATTGTGCGAGGAATCGCTCCTTCTTCGGCGAAGTGATACCGACGAACAAGTAGTCGGCGCCCGCCGCGCTGATGTCTCGCGCGATGTCTGCTTCTTCGGTTTCGTTGAAGTAGCCGTGGTGTGAACCGGCGATCCTGACCCCGGGATACTCGGTCGTGATACGTGTGATCAGCTGCGCGAGCACGTCCGGAGTCGCCCCTAGCAGGTAGATCGACTGTTGCCGCTGCGCCGCTGCCGCCAACAGGTTCGTGAACAGATCGATGCCGGTCACGCGCTCTGGGAGTGGACGGCCCAGCACGCGGCTAGCCCAGACGACTGCAATGCCATCGGCTAGGATCAGGTCGCTACTGAGCACTGAGTCTCGCAGCAGTGAGTCGCGACGCATCTTGACGATCTTGGCGGCGTTGACGCAGCCGATGTGTACGGGGGCGTTGGTCTCCACGGCGTGCAGGCAGCTTTGGACAGCCTCGGCGGTTGTACAGACATGGATCGGAATCCCGAAGAGCAGCTGGTGGCTGATCTTTCGGGGTGTCTCACAGACGTCGTGCGGAGCCGTGGCGGGGCGAGCGTTAGAGTCCTCTGCGGTCGTGGTTGCCGGCGGTGCAGGGGTGGCTGCGGTCGCGCTGGGGTCGACATCGGTGGGCATCGGAGGGTTCCTGGCGGCGGTACTCCCCCCCTTATTCTTTGTGACACATCTCGCAAGGACTGTCGAATCGGCGACGATCCTCGTAGGCCGCAAGGGCTTACTGGGTCGGGGTATGCGAGAAGTGCGGTCGAGTGGCCGGTGCTACTCTTGCGCCCCCCTCCTGGACGCATCACAATCAAGACTCACGCCAGAGCGAAGTCGTGCGAGACGACACCTGTCGGTTTTCCGTACACGGGGGCTATGACTCGCCTTCGCCTGACTCTTGACCATGTGGAGACCACCGTGAACACACCCACGACACCCGACACCGCAGCCCTGACTTCGCAAAGCGCCATGGATCTCGAGGACCGCTACGGCGCCCACAACTACCACCCGATCCCGGTCGTCATCGATCGGGCCGAAGGGGTGTTTGTCTGGGACCTCGAAGGGAAGCGCTACTACGACTTCCTTTCTGCCTACTCGGCCGTGAACCAGGGGCATTGCCACCCGAAACTGCTGGCCGCTTTGCAAGAGCAGGCGGGTCGTCTGACGTTGACCTCACGCGCGTTCTACAACAGCGTGCTGGGCACGTACGAGAAGTACATCACCGAGTTCTTTGGCTACGACCGCGTCCTGCCGATGAACACCGGCGTCGAGGGGGGCGAGACTGCGATCAAGTTGTGCCGAAAGTGGGCCTACAAGAAGAAGGGCATCCAGCACGACAACGCAAAGGTGCTGTTTGCGAACAACAACTTCTGGGGACGCACGCTGGCAGCAGTTTCGACGTCGAACGACCCGGAAGCGAAGAACGACTTTGGTCCGTACATGCCCGGCTTTCAGGTGATTCCGTACAACGATCTTGCGGCCCTCGAGAAGGAGCTGCAAGACCCGAACGTCGCCGGCTTCATGGTCGAGCCGATCCAGGGGGAAGCTGGCGTCGTCGTGCCGGATGACGACTACCTGCCAGGCGTCGCTTCTCTGTGCAAGAAACACAACGTGTTGTTCATCGCCGACGAAGTGCAGACGGGACTCGCGCGCACGGGCCGCATGCTTTGTTGCGACCACTATGATGTGCGCCCCGACATCTTGATCCTGGGCAAAGCACTCTCTGGAGGCATCCTACCGGTTTCTGCGGTGCTCGCTGACGACGAGGTCATGTTGTGCATCAAGCCGGGCGAGCACGGATCGACGTATGGCGGTAACCCGCTGGGCGTTCGAATCGCGATGGTCGCGCTGCAGATTTTGCGCGACGAACAGCTGGCAGAGAATGCCGAGCGACTCGGCCACGTGTTGCGCGACCGACTGGGGCAGATGGACCACCCGTGGATCCGCGATGTCCGGGGGAAGGGGCTAATGAACGCGATCGAGGTCGACCCCGACGGTGGCGTGAGCGCTTGGGACCTCTGCATCTCATTGCGCGACAACGGACTGCTGGCCAAGCCGACGCACGATCACATCATCCGCTTTGCGCCACCACTGGTCATTAACGATGAGCAGCTCGAAGAGTGCATTTCGATCATCGAGACCACCTTCGCGGCGGCCCGAGGCTAGGCGTCGAGCGCCGCTCTTTCCACGACCTTCTCGAACTTCGATGTCACATTCCGTCGGCGTTCTCCGCTGGTTGTGATGGCCGTATTCCACTTCGTTGGCAGCGGCCCACAACCGTGGTTTCTCAGTCAGCTGCTGGCGATGGCGAGGAGCTGACCCGAACGCCAGGGAGAGGTAGCTGCGCAGGGCAGCGGCCTCTCCCATTTCTTGGCAACTTCATGATCACTCCGTCAGTCTCACCCTGTGCGCGTCTGTCCGCGACGGAACCCCCTTTCGGCGCAGAGACACTCTGTTATCATCCGCGGCGATGCGGTCTGCGGGGTGTGGGCCGTCACAACCCCAAGGATCAAACGGCAGGAGGCTGACCCGTGGGTCTCTTCGACAAGCTGCGCGGGGAATTGGTCGACATCATCGAGTGGATCGATGACACCCGTCACACGCTCGTGTGGCGTTTCCCTCGCTACCACAATCAGATCAAGAATGGCGCCAAGCTGATCGTTCGCCCCGGTCAAGAGGCCATTTTCGTGCACCAAGGACGCCTGGCTGACGTCTTCGGACCAGGTACCTATACGCTGGAGACTGGCAACATGCCGATCCTCAGCACGCTGCAGGGTTGGAAGCACGGCTTCGACAGCCCGTTCAAGTCGGAAGTCTACTTCGTCAGCACCCGCCAAGTCACCGATTTGAAGTGGGGCACGCCGAATCCAATCATGATGCGTGATTCCGAGTTCGGGCCGATCCGCCTGCGCGCGTTCGGTACCTATGCACTGCGTGCGACCGACCCACGGGCACTGCTGAACGAACTCGTCGGTACCGACGGCGTGTTCGAAGCGGAAGAAGTCACGGAACTCCTGCGCTCGACGATCATGACGACGTTTGCGGACCTCCTAGGCAGCTCCGGCATCGCGGCGTTGGACCTGGCGGCGAACTACAACGAGCTTTCGGAGAAGGTGCGCGCTGCGGTCGTGGAGAAGGTCGACGATGAATATGGCCTCGACGTACCGGCGCTCTTCATCGTCAATATCTCGTTTCCAGAAGAGGTCGAAAAGGCGCTGGATCGCCGCAGCTCGATGGGCGTGATCGGGGATCTGAACCGCTATCAGCAGTATCAAATGGGCACCGCAATGGAGCTCGCTGCTGGCAACCCGGCCGGTGGAGGCGCCGCGGATGGCATGGGACTGGGCATGGGCTTCGCGATGGCGAACCAGATGATGCACGGCATGGGACGGGCACCGGCTGCGGCTCCCGTGCCGCCAGCTCCACCGGTGCAGACGTGGCACATCGCGCAGAACGGACAGACGTTAGGTCCCTTCACTCATGCGCAGGTCATGGAGATGATCGGCCACGGCAAGGTCGGCGCCACGACGTTGCTTTGGAGCGCGGGGATGGATACGTGGACGCCCGCGGGAAGCGTGGCGCAGTTTGCGTCTCTGCTGGCTGCTCCACCACCACCACCACCTGGTGCGTAGCGACTGATGGAGCGTCCTCCACAGGAATCGCAACCAACCCCGCCGCCGCCGCCAGTAGCGCCGCCGCCCGCACCCCCACTTCCGGGTGCGGGTGCGGTCGTCGACCCCGATGTTCCGGTGCTCGAGGCCGGGCAGTCCACTGATGAAGGTAAAGGGCGCGTCTTTCCCTGCGATGGCTGCGGCGCCGATCTCAAGTTTCACATCGGCTCGCAGACGCTGACCTGTCCGTACTGCGGCCATCAAAAAGAGATCGACCTCTCGACCGAGGGTGAACTCCCCGAGCAAGACTTCGATGCGATGCTCAAACAGCTTGCTGAGTGGAAGCTCGAGAAGGAGGCGGAGGCTGCTGCGCGCAGTGAGGCAGGGGGGGAATCCGAGGCCGGCGCTGACCCAGCGTTTGCCCCGCAACCTCCCAAAAGTGGCGAGCGCGAGATTCGCTGCGATTCGTGCGGCGCGCAGGTCACCTTCGTCGGCACGCTGACGAGTCGCGATTGTCCCTATTGCGGCTCGCCGATTCAGGAAGACCAGGCGGTTACGGCGGAGCGCCGCATCCCGGTCGATGGCGTGTTGCCGTTCAAGGTCAACGAGCGAACAGCGAAACAGGAACTAGGCGCTTGGGTCAAGAGTCGCTGGTTTGCGCCGAGCGCTTTCAAGAAGCGGGGCATCGATGGCCGTTTCTCGGGGGTCTATCTCCCTTATTGGACATACGACACACTGACGTTCAATCGCTACGACGGACAGCGCGGCGAGTACTACTACGTGACCGTCGGTAGCGGCAAGAACCGGCGTACGGAGCGCCGCACGCGTTGGTATCCAGCGTCTGGAAAGTTCCAGCGTTTCTTCGACGACGTCTTGATCTTGGCGGGCAAGGGGCTGCGTCGCAAACGTGTCCAAGCGCTCGAGCCGTGGCCGCTACACGATTGCGTGCCGCATGATCAGCAAGTAGTTGCTGGGTTCCTTGCGCGCACCTACGACATCGGCTTGTCGTCGGGCTTCGGGCTGGCCCGGACCCGCATCGATGCAGCGCTTCTCGCCGAAGTGAAGAGCCGCATCGGAGGGGACACGCAGCGTGTGCATTCGGTCAAGACCCGCTACGACTCGATCACGTACAAGCACTTACTGCTACCCGCATGGGTGATGGGGTATCGCTACCGTGAGAAGCTGTACCAAGTGATCGTCAACGCAGCGACCGGCGAGGTACAAGGCGATCGCCCGTGGAGCTGGGTGAAGATCACCTGCGCGGTGCTCGGGGGGCTCGCGCTCGCTGGTGGCATCTTCGCAGTCGTGCAACTTCAAAGCTGACGCCAACCTGGGCCGGCCATCTCAGAAGCGAGCGCGGGGACGACCGCGTGCTCCCAAGCGGACACCGACTGGCAGCTCTTTGCCGTTTCTTTCGACGATGAATTCGATACGGTCGCCCCTCTGTTTGCTAAGCAGTGCGTTTCGCACCTCGCGGAGCGTTGCAACTCGGTGATTGTCGATGCTGACGATGCGATCTCCGGCGAGCAGCCCGCTGACGGCTGCCGCGGTGTTGCGAACGACTGCGTCGATGACGGCACTGTCTGGCGCAAAGCGGACGCCGAGGAAACCGCGGTTCATCGCGGCGATGTCTTCCGGCGGCGGCATGAGAACCAACGTATCGGGATGCTGTTGACGCCACTTCTTCAGCGTCATTGGATGCGGCTCTGCGAGGATCGGCAGCCGTAGCTGACCCCTCTGAGTTCCGGTCACTGCGTCAAGGGCCTCATCTTCTAGCGGATACCAGAGGGCTCCGGTGTTGCGATCGTACAGCACGAATACGTCGTCGTGTGTGTAGCCAGTCGTTCCGAATTCGCTCGTCTTGCCATTGATGGTTCGGTTGCACACGGCACCGAGGCTGGCCAGAGGTCACCACAAGACCGCGTAGGGAGTCTTCCCGAAGTAATCGTTGATGACTTCGTGGCGCCGCATCACAGATAGTGGGTACGCCTTGCTGACGCCATCGATGACGACACCGAGGACCGGCGTTGCGTCGTTGACGTTTGCGGCTAGTAGTCGGGGATGGTCGATCGCCAAGAACTCCGGTTGATCGATAGACGCAATCGTATCCTTGCCGATGCCGAACTGCAGCTCGCGCGGGTCAATCAGTGCGCCCGTCATGTCGAAGTACTCGGTGGCGCCGGTACGCTGGTCCTCTCGCGCCCAGACGAGAACCTTCCCGTCTTTTTCGAGCATCGGGCGATCATGCAGTTTGCGCTTGGGTTGTTGAGTGGGCGCTTCGTGAATCGGCGCCTCTGGCGTCGGCGTTTCAGGTGTCTGCTGTTTAGGCCTCGCGCGTGTACCGCGGCACGCAAGATTGCCGAACTCGCCGTCGTAGCTACCTTGGATCTTGCCGTTGTCGAGAGTGCCGACGAACTGCAGCCGTGGTCCACCGGGAATCGCGCGGACGAAACGCAGCGTGTTGCCGGTGATCGACAATTCCGAGAGATCCATGGATCGCCCCTGGCTCTCCCAGGTACCGGCGAGCTTGCCGTCTTGTTCGGTCAGCGTCATCACGGCCGTGATCTGCTGCGAGTTGAAGTCGGTTTCCATCTCCCAGGAACCGAGAAACGGTGACGTATCGGCGTGCGCAACCGTAACGGTGATGCAGGCGAGGAAGTAGGCCGTGCAGACGCTACCGTAGCGACGTCGCCAGTCTTGATGAGACATGGCAAGCAACCTTCCCTGGTGGGGACTGATTCGCCATGTTGAGGGACCACCAGGATGCGCGCAACCCTCGGCCGGCGAAGAAAGCGCGCTCGGCTCTCTAGCCGGTTTCCGCCAGGCCATCGCACTCTACTGCGGGTTCCCAGAAGTAGATCGGGTTGCCGTCCGGGTCTTTGATGTTGGCGAAACGGCCGGGGCCATCGGCGACGATCTCACCGACGAATTCGACGCCGTGCTCGGCGATCCGGCTGCGCACCTTCTCCAGCGGCTCGCTGACGTTGAGACCGATCTGCACGCAGCCACGGGTGCCGGGGGGCTCGGCGTTCGGGGATGCTGGATGAAGGCCAATGATCAGTCCCGGCCCGGCTTCCACTTCGGCCCAGAAATTTTCGGCGCGCATGCGCAGCTTCATGCCGAGGGCCTTGGTGTAGAAGTTGATCGCTTGCTCCATGTCGGAAACGAAGATTGTCGCGTTACCACCGTTGATCATGTCACCCTCCTTCAAGCGTGCTCGAGCCTTTTTAGTTGCCGATTCTGCGAGTATCGGTGGCTGCGGCGACGGGTCAAACAGTATCGGTCGCACAATTCCCTAACACTGGTTGATTGCCCTGTCGTGGCAGAGACCTCATGATCAAGGGCATGTCGGAGGATCGAGCCAACAAACGTTTGCGCGCTGCAGAGCTGTTCGCTGCGGGTGCGACCCGTGCTGAGGTCGCTCGTGAGCTGGGCGTGTCGCGGACGACCAGTTCACAGTGGTTTCGCGTATGGCAAGACGCTGGAGCCGCAGGTCTTGGCGAGGCACGCCTGCGCGGACGCCGCGCGCGCCTGGACCGAAGTCAGGAGTCCGAACTGCGACGTGCTCTGTTGGCACCACCCCGCGCGAGTGGCTTGGCAGTGGATCAATGGTCGTTGGCTGCGGTGGCTGCGTTCGTCGAGGCGCGAACGGGCGTACGCTATCATCGCCGTCACGTCAGCCGCATCCTGCGGCGTTTGGGGTGGATCATTCCACCGTACGGAAAGCATGCGAGCGAGGCCCGCGTTGTGCATCCTATGACTGATTGCGATGGCAATGGACTGCTGCTCTTCCAGCGGCCGACAGCGGACGCGACGAGACCGATTGCTGGAGATGACGCATGATCGAATTCAACGACGATGATCAATCAGCCGGCGCTGCCGATGACAGCGACCACAGCGATGGGATGCGCGACCGTGGTCCCATTCCCCGAGACTTCTACCAAGAGTGCGAAGACGCGCCGTTCACGACTTGCCAAGCATGTACCGAAACGCTGCACGATGGGCGGGAGTACTTCATCGTGAAGGCGTACCACGCGGAGCGCTGCGTTGTCGAGTTCGCGCTCTGTGGCGTTTGTGTACTCGAACTCAGTGGCGAGTTCTCTGAAGAGTCCTGGCGAGTGATTCGCGAGAGCAGCAGCGCGATCCAGCAGCACCTCGAGGTGGCGCGAGATGCTTGCGCCTACTGCCAAAAGAGCGAAGGGGAACTGTTGAGCCGCAGTAAGATGATCGTGTGCCGCTACGATCGAGTGCTCGAGCAGGCGATGATCTGCGATGCGTGTGACTCCGCGAGCCAAGAGAGGCTTTCGGCCAAGACGCGGGACGAGATCGACGACTTCATGCAGGAGATCCTGCCGGGAGTCCCGGCGCTCGAGGTCGATCTACCGCGCCTCTTACTTCCGTTCTAACTGCGCGACGCGTTCTCCGACGACCAGCTCGATCTCGTTGTGCCCAGGTCGAATGACGTAGCGACCGACGGTGGGTGTGCGCACTGTCGCGATCGTGATCGGCCCCAACGGGGCGCGGAAACGAAAACCGTCAGCGGTGGGCCTGCGACGAACCGGGTGTCCGGCGAGGGGGCGCTGCCCCTCTTCACTGCAGAACCATACGATCAGCTCGACATCGGCACACTGTCGATCCGTGGTGTCTGTGACTGTCAACGTGACGTCTGCGAGTTGAGGAAGGGTCAACTCGATGGTGTTCTCGTGGCCGCTGCGCACGGTGTGCACGCCCGGCAACGACACGGAGTCGAGACGGAAGCGGTAGCGTCCTTCGGGCAGCCGAGTCGTGAAATCGAACCAGCCTGGCTCCATTGCGTCGGCAGTTAGTCGGTCTGGAGACAAAGCTCGTAAGTGGTTGTCGAGCAGCGCATGGTCCGTCGCCGAAGTTGGATCGTCCGCGTCGTGAATCGTTAGCAGCTGCATGCTTTGTGCGAACGCTTCAGGGACACGCAGTCGTCCGTGGATCGGTAGCGGTGTCTGGTGCGCTGGTATCACGTCGAGCGCGACAACGGCTGGTTGACTGCTGACATCGACCCAGGCACTGCCATGCGCGTAGTCGGGTGGCCAGCCGGCCCGCACTTCGTAGCGCCCCGGCTCGAGGCCGGTGATCTCCACGTCCATCGCGAACGGTGTGGCACCAATGCGCGACGCGGGGGAGCTTCCTTCCCGGAGAAACAGAGCGATCTCTGCTCCCGCCGAAGGGTCGGCGACGCTGGAATCGGCTTGGATCGTCAGCGATGTTCCTGGCGCCAAGACGACGGCGCGTTCTTCGGGTTGGTCATGCTCGAGTTCGATTCGCCGCCATGCGTAGCCGTCAGCACCGATCCAGACCGCGCCAGCGGCGTAGTCGGGGAGCCGCAGCGGGGAGTTGCCGGCATGCAGCTGTCGCAACGGCGTCGCTTCCATCGGGTGCGCGTTCGTCAGGTGATGGGCTTGCAGCACCCGCACACCTTGTAGCGGCAGTCCGTCTCGAGAGTGCACGTGCAGCGTTCGCGGCGTGTACCAGTACGCCAACAAGTCGATGTCGCCATCGGCGGGAACCGCTGCGTGGTGTCGTGGCACGTAGGCGAAGCGTGAACCGATGCGCAGCTGTTCGACGCGCAGCCCTGCCGTCGCGGTCGGCACCTGGATCTCCCAGGTCCCGTCGGCAGATTTGCAGTGCTGAACCGCTGCCAGCGGTGCTCGATGGCTGTCGACCGGAGTTACTTGAAACGTTGCGACTTCTCGTTGCTCGTCGGAGTCTGGGTCATTCACGATCTGCAGCGTCCCCCGAACTGCTGTGGTTTTCGCGTCTCTCTCGTGGGCGAGAGGCGAGGTCCCGTGTTGCTGAGTGGTTCGTGCAGCGGAGATCGGATCTGCGGGCGTCCCTCGATTACGCGTCCCCCACGCCGTTCGTTCGGGGGCGGCGTGCGCGCTCATTGCGACGTCTCTTGTCGTCCCAGGAGATGACGCGCTTGCTTCTGGCGACGCTGATTCGCCGTCTGGCAGCATTGCGACGGTTACGATCAAGATGGCGGCCGCGGTGACGCTGGCTAGGGTGCTTGCCTGCAGCCGCCCAATCCAGATGCTACTGCTCCAGTTACTACTGCCAGCGGTAGTTCGGGGGGATCTCGCGGCGGAGCCGATCGACGGTAGCGCGCAGAGCGGCAGCAACAGAGCGGGCCATTGCCCATCGGGGAAGCGACGTTCGAGCTTCTCTCTGAGCAACGCGCGCGCGCGCCGCAAACGCCACTTGATCGTCTCCAGCGACACATGCGTGTGCGCCGCAATGTCAGCTGCGCTCGTACCGTCTTCGTAGCGCGCGCGAATCAAATCTTGGTATGGCGGTGGCAACTCGGCGATGGAATCGCGTAGCAGTTTTCGCGCTTCCGCTTCCGCGATCGGGCACCGTTCAACGGTGTGCTCGGGACGCGCGCTGCACTCTTCCCGTCGCCGGCGTCGGCCCTCTGAGCGGTGGCGTTGGCGGAGGCCGTTGAGAAGAACTCTTCGTACCCACGCGCGCAGCCGCTCACCTTGGGTGGGTGGCTGGTGCATTGCGGCAAGGTACGTCTCTTGGACGAGGTCATCGGCGACGTGCTCGTCGCGAGTCAGAGCTCGCGCGATGCTGCGAATCCACTCGTCCTGCTGCATCAGTTTTTCATGGGGACTCAAACTAGGCGGCTCCTGTAACTCGCAACTGGAGTGACGTGCGACGCGGGTGCGAAGCGAACATCGTAGCGCAAACATCGTAGCACCCAAACCAATGCCAAACGAGGACACACTGGTGTCAGTTGGTGCAAGATCGCGCGCAGTTTCTGGAAGAAATACTCACCCGTTTTGCCACCCGCGGCATCCACCTAGCAAAGGAAGTTTGTTGGATTCCCCTACGAAGGAGCAAAGCATGTTGCGTGCAATGACGCTGTTTTCACTGTTGATCGGATTGTGGCTGGTGGCAACGGTTGCCGATGCGCAAGAGGGCGATTCTCCTCGGATCGTTGTGCCTGCCGCGAAAGGGAAGCTGAAAGTAGACGGCGCTTTGGACGACAAAGAATGGAAAGGCGCCAAAGAGCAGTCGCTCGGAGGCGGCGCGACGCTCCTTCTGCGGCACGACAAGAAGGGGCTCGGTCTCGGGGTGCGCAGCGAGAACGCCGGCATCTTGTCTGTTTTCCTCGCGATCGAGAACCGTGTCCTGGTGCTACACAGCTCGGCTCGACTGGGCACGGCGATCTACGAGAAAGACCCGAAGAGCGACGCCTGGCAGCCGGTGCAGAAATTCAAGTACCAAGCCCCCAGCGATGAATTCTGGAAGGCAGAGGGTTGGCGTGCCAACGTAATGAAGATGGGTGCAGCCCGTGGCGACATGGAGTGTCTGATTGCACCAGCGCTGCTACGGGGTGAGTCGTTCGGGGCGAAGTCGAAAAAGAAAGGGAAGAAGTCGAAGTCCAAGGGGAAGAAGCGGCGCAAAGGGAAGAAAGAGAGTGCAGAGATTCGCATCTGCGTCGTGCAGGCGGCTTTCACAGGGGGGCGGTCGCCGTCGTGGCCAAAGGTGGCGGACGGGACCAACGACATGAAGCTCCTGATGGGGCACTCTCCTGGTGGGCTGAAGTTCGATCCGACGCAGTGGGGCGTGCTCGAGCTGGGGACCAAGAGGAAGAAGTGAAGTTCGCTGTTACGCGGATGTGACGTTCCGGGGCCGCGCTTCGTGCTACCTTTCTAGAGTCGAAAGGAGCATCTGATGACACCGATCGTTCTGGCCCTGTCCGTGGCGAGCCTCTGTTGCGGCGTTCCGGTCCCGGATCCGCAGCGCGTGACACTCGAAGAGGCGGCCAAGAGTGTCCGCGAGTTCGTCTTCAAGTCGGAACCGAAGACGAATCCAGCAATTGAAGTCACGCTCGAGGAGATCACGACGAAGCAGACCTGGAAGCGCCTCGGTGTGCAGGTCTTCAAGGCCAACAAGGGCCATCTGTATGGTCGCTGCTATCTGTTCGACCGCGGCACGATGCTCCCAATGAACAGCGGTTGGGGCAGCGGCGGACTCGACTCGATCGTGGTTGCAGATCTCGACCACAACGGCGCAGCGGAGTTGTACTACACGTACAGCGTTGGATCCGGCCAGAGCACTGCGCACTTGGCCTACTACGAATCCGTCCAACAACGCCGCTTCATTGACTTCCTCGCCCGCGCTGGAGCGCTGCAGGAAACCAGCATCCACAAGCAGGGTTGGCTGCGGGTCGGCGCGCGCCGCGGCTTCGTCACGCTGGCGTGGCGAGAGATGACCCCAGGGAGCAAGAGCCGCACGATCGGTTCGCTTCGCGCTGTAGCGCGCACCAAAGAGGACGCTAGCGGCGGCGCAGCGTCGCGAACACAGCCGACGTTCGACCTAGATTTGGACCCCTACGAGCCGAACCAAGAGATCTTCACCGACGCCATCGTGAGGGTCGAAGCACTAGAGGATGGCAGCCATGCGGTCTTGTTTCGCCGCTCGGCCCGCAGCTACCGCGTCGAAGATGCAGCGCTGCTCGGGAAGGCGAAGGAGCTCGTGGAGCGCAAGGCCAAGGTCAAAGTGACCGTCGACTTGACCGGGTTTCCGCGCAAGAAGAGTGCTGCAGCGGCAAAGAGAGCCGGCAAGGGTGCGCTGATCATCGGCCTCGAACAGATCGGGTCGTAAGCCACCGACGACAGAAGCGATAGAAGGGCACCGGGCGCCCGTTCCCTGCTATGGGCAGGGAGAAGCCTCGCAGGGCGCGCCGGTGCTTGCATCGCAGTTCGGAAACGGTGCAGGTGGTGGTGGCCCACCCGCGAACTGATACGCCAGCAGGAACGACACGTCAGCGACGTCGACATGCTGGTCTCCATTGCCATCACACGCCGCTTCGCAGCTCCCTTCGGGACCCCCGGCTGGCAGCGCTAGATAGCCCGCAATCAACCAGACGATGTCTGCCACGTTGGACACGCCATCGCTGTTGCAGTCGCTGCGGATGAAGTCCAAATCGGCCACGGGCACAAAGCTCACGCTGATATCGTCGAGCACGACTGCATCGGGGGCGGTGACCGCCACGAGGTTCGGTGCGCTGTAGGTGCCGTTGTTCGAGAGACCGGAACCGCCTGAGCTCAGCGTGACCGAGTTCCCGACCCCGTCGCCGACATCGGCGAACGTGAGCATCGTCGTGGTGCTCGTTGTGTTGCCGATCAGCGCGCCTGGGGCGACCGTGTATTCGATGACAGCTGCCGTATCGCCGCCGCCCCAGTCGATCGACTTCAGACAGTAGGGGAATACTGGGATCGCCGGGAGTGCCGTGTTCTGGACGTGGATCGACACGCCACTGCTAGTGATGTTCGCTAGTACGATGTCTGGGCCCAGCGAACCGGGCCCTTCACAGTTCAAAACCTGCGGAAACGTCGCTTGTACCAATCCGGCTGGTGTCGCACCGAGATCGACAGATACCGGCGTCAGCAGTGTGGAGTCGTGCAAGATGCTGATCGAGTAGCCGGCCGTGTCGCGGTACTCGAAGTTGGCGGCGGTGTTGGCGATGTCGAGCTCGACCGAAAGCACGGAGTTCCCATCGAGGTGACCCGTGTCGGGGTCGTACTCTCGCGTCTGATCGGCTCCTTGGAATGTCCACAGCGGCGTGGCCGGGGAGTAGGTTACGGTTCCGCCGACTGTGGACAGGTGTGTGCCAATAGGAATCAGTTGCCCGCCGCAGCAGACGACGACGGCTTCGACGGGTGGGTTGCCAACGGTTGAGCAGATTTCCGTCGTCGATGTGCCGGTATCGGTCAGCGCCAGGTACGTCACGGTGAGAACGACACCAGCGGTGTTGTCGTCGAAGAAGAAGAAGCCTCCTGGACCGATGACCATTCCCTGACTAGCACCGTCGGTAGATCCCGGGACGGTGGTTGCGGCATCGTCGAATTCCGCGCTCAAGAAGAACGGGGGTCCGATCGGGTTGAAGCTGACGGCGAACGGCGTCGTTGCGACGCCGCAGACATCTTGCCGTGTCGGGTCATGGCAAACGCTGTAGCTCCAGCCGCCGACACTGCTGTCGTTCGTGACCCCGAGAGAGACGTCTTGCGTGAACAGAGTCCCCTTGCGACCGACAGCGCCGTGCACTGTGTAGACGAACTGACCCTGACTGTAGGAGTTAGCCGTCAACAGGCACACAACAAAGCAGAGGGGCATGCGTAGCATAGTGATCGATCCCTCCTACGGGCAGATAGAACCGTCGCAGTCAGCTGTTGGGTCGTTGCCGCAGGCTGGGAATGGGGCGCTGGGTGGTGGCCCGAGCGCGAAGAGGTAGCCAAGCAGGTACGACAGATCGGCAATGTCGATCAGCGTGTCGTTGTTGACGTCGCTCGCAGCGGGGCACGGCCCCTCCGGGCCAATAGGGGGCAACGCCAGGTAGTGATCGATAAACCATACGGCGTCCGTGATGTTGATCGCCCCGTCGTTGTTGCAGTCACCGCGAAGGAAGTTGGTCACGGGGACGAAACAGATGTCGATCTCGTGGGTCACGATCGCACCTGCAGAAGTCAGCGCGACGAGATAGTCTCCGGGACAATTCATGATGATCGCGTTGCCGACGCCGTCGCCGATGTCGTCCCACCCCAAAGTAGTCGCGGCGCCGACGTGGTTGTCGGCGAGTGCCGTTGGGTTGACGTCGAAGTCGATCGTCGCAGCGATGTTCCCTGCGCCCCAATCGATCGTCTTCAGACAGTACGGAAAGACTGCTGGGGACGGGAACTCGGTGTTTTGGACGTGGATCGAGATGCCGTTGTTCGTGATGTTCGTCAGCACGATGTCAGGCCCGAGACCGCCACCCCCACCACAGGTGAAGTCGTACGCCGTGGGCGGTGAGGTCACCGCTTGGTCGAGGCTGGCTGGAAGCGCCCCGATCGTTGCGCCTGTCGGGACCAGCAAGCTGGGGTCGCAGACAAGGCTGACGGAGTAGCCCGCAGTGTCTCGGTGAGTTGTGTTGGCCGCAGTGTTCGCGATCACAAGATCCACACTGCAGTTCGTCAGGAGCTCACCGCTCTCCGTCGAGTACTCGACGGAGATGTCGTCGGCTGAAAACGTCCACTGTGGCACGGCGGGTGTGAAGGTGACGGTGCCTTTGTTCGTGGAGACGCTGGGATCCGTCATCGTGACCGAGGCGCCGCCACAGCAGACAACGACTGCTTCCACGGGAGGATTGCCAACCGAGGAACACACTGCGGTGTCGGCAGTACCCGCAGCGGTGAGCGCGACGTAGGAGACGACCATGGTCGTGTGAGCGGGGCCATTGGGAAAGAAGCCAAGGAACGAGCACTGATCGACGACGATGCCCTGGCTGGCGCCGTCAGTGGACCCCGGGATGTTCGTGGCCGCATTGTCGATCGCAACCGCCGCAAAGAAGGGTGGTGCCAAAGGGTTGATCGTCAGTGCGAAGGGCGTGTGGGCAACGCCGCAGACATCCTGCGCCGTTGGGTCGTGACAGACGCTCAAGCTCCAGCCGCCGACTGTCCAATCGTTGATAACCTGCAGGGAAACGTCTTGGGTGAAGATCGTCCCGTGCGGCGCGGTGGCGTCATGGACAGAGAAGACGTAGCTCGCTTGGCCAGGGACGCTTGTCGTCGCGAGGGCGCAGTACAGCACGCCAAGAAGTAGCTGTTTCATCGCAGCCTCCGTCCGCAGGACTCGACGTAGGTGGTCCAACCTGTGCGCTACGCCGAACGACCCGATGCCCGAGGCGACACGCTCCATACCCTCATGCGCGAGAGCACGCTGGCTTCCGCAAAGCAGTTCGAGAAATTGCCGAGAATCAACTGCCCGGCCGTCGGCAGTGTCGATCTAGGAGGTGCTGACAGCGTGTGTTACAGTCGCTGCCATGATCCCCGGAGACCCCGATGAAGACAAAATCACCGAGATCCTTTCTCGCCTTTCCGATGGGAAGACGGGCGCCGGGACCCAGCTGTATGGAATGGTCTACGACCAGCTGAAGTCGCTCGCACGAGGACGTCTGAGTCGCGAGAGTCGTCGCAACTGCATGCAGACGACTGCGCTCGTGCACGAAGCGTATCTGAAGTTGTCGCGTTCCCCTGGTTTCGAGAATCGTCGCCACTTCTTCGGTGCGGCCGGACGGGCGATGCAGCGGGTACTCGTCGACCAGGCGCGCCGGGCCTTGGCGCAGAAGCGTGCCGGACAGGAAGTCAGCGCTGAGACAGTGCCACTCCCGGCGGTATCGGGTATCGAGACGGCTGCCGACCTGATCGACCTAGACGATGCGATCGAGGCCCTTGGCGAGTTCGACGAGCGGAAGGCCGAAGTGGTCCGCTGTCGGGTCTTCCTCGAACTCACGACTGCCGAAACAGCTGCGGCTCTCGAAGTTTCGACTCGAACGATCGAGAACGATTGGAAGGGTGGCCGCGCCTGGATTCGTGCTTTCATCGACGGTGAGGCTGGGCCCACACGAGACTAGCTTGGAAGCAGTGCACCGACCATGACGCAGTTGTCTCTTCGAGCCATGGAACTGTTCGAGCAGGTTAGCAACCTGGGTGCTGCTGAGCGTGCCCGTTTCCTCGCCCAGCATTGCGACGACAATCGCAAACTGCAGCAACAGCTCGTAGCGATGCTCGCTGCCCATGACCAGAACGACTATCTCGAGCCGACGTCGCCAGCTGTCCCAGTAGCTACTGACAGCGTGCAGCGGCGCGTTGGCCCGTACGAGCTGCAGGAAGTCATCGGCGAAGGCGGTATGGGTGTCGTCTACCGCGCGCAACAGACCGAGCCGGTTCGTCGTAGCGTCGCAGTGAAGATCCTACGTTGGGGGATGAACACTCAGGAAGTGCTGCAGCGCTTCGAGATCGAGTATCGAGCGCTGTCGCTGATGAGTCACCCCAACATCGCTCACATGTACGACGCTGGGGCAACCGACGACGGCCGTCCGTACTTCGTGATGGAGTACGTGCCCGGCAGCCCTGTCACTGCTTACTGCGACGAGCGACGACTGACAGTGCGCGAACGTCTGGAATTGTTCTTGCCGATCTGTCACGCCGTCGAGCATGCGCATCGCCAAGGTGTCATCCATCGCGACCTGAAGCCGTCGAACTTGTTGGTGACAACCGGCGAACAAGGCGTGCCAAAAGTGATCGACTTCGGCGTGGCCAAAGCGACCCGCCAAGGACTGACGGACCAGACGCTCCATACGGAATTGGGGCGCGTGATCGGGACGCTTGACTACATGAGTCCCGAACAAGCAGACCCCGAGCAGCGTGTCGATGCGCGAAGCGACGTGTATTCGCTGGCCGTCGTCTTGTACGAACTTCTCGTGGGCGGTCTGCCGGTGCAGCGGAGCGAGCTGCGGGCACTGGGTGTCGCTGAGTTGCAGCGAGCGCTGCAACAGACCCAACCGCCCCGACCTTCGCAAAGGTTGCGCGACGAAGCTGCGCATGTGGCCATTGCGGCGGCGCGATCGACGACCGGACCCGCGCTCGTACGGGCCCTGCGGTTGGACTTGGACTGGATCGTTCTGAAGGCACTGGACCCCAATCCCGAGCGTCGATATGAGTCACCCCTCGCGCTGGCGGCAGACATCGAGCGATACCTTCACGACGAGCCCGTGCAGGCGACGGCACCAGCACTGGGATACCGACTACGCAAGTGGATGGCGCGCAACAAGCCCGCGGTCGTCGGTGCAGCAGCCGTGTCGGTGGCCATCGTGGTTGGCATCCTCAGCGAGACCGGTGGACTGGTCGCGGGCGCGGCGGCGCTCGTTGTGTTGGTCATCGGTCTCGGGGTTACGACAGAGTCGCTGCGGCGTGCCCAGCGTGCCCGCCGTTCCGAAGCGCGGCAGCGGGAGTTGGCTGCCGAGCGAGCGCGGGAGGCCGAGGATGCGCGTTCGGAGGCATCGCGAGCGCTGGCGATTGCCGAAGAGAGGCTTGCAGAGGTGCATCGCCTGTCGGACACGAAACGCCTGACGGAGTTGCAGAAGGAAGCGCAGGAGTTGTGGCCAGCGCTTCCTGAGCGGATTGCAGCGATCGACCAATGGTTGCAGGAAGCCCGCGAGCTGACGTCACGATTGCCGTTGCACGAGCAGACGCTCGCGGCGCTGAGGGAGCAGGCGTTGCCGTTCTCAGATGCCGAGGCCCTCGATGACCGTGCCCACCATCCCAATCGAGAGCACTATGCCAATCAGATTCAGATTCGCGACAAGCTGTCGGCGGAAGTAGCGCAGATCGAAGCGGAACTCGCTTGTGTGGTCTCCGCTGACGACCCGCAGGACCCGGCCACGGAGACTGGGCCCCACAAACCTACAGCGGACGAGCAACGGGTTCGACTCGTCGCAGCGACGCAACAGCTAGGACTGCTGCATGCGGAGATCGATGAAGTCGCGGCGACGCTCGAGCAGCGAACGCGTTGGGTGTTCGCAGAGCCGCACGACCAGTGGACGCATGAGGTCCTGTCGGAATTGGTGAGTCGACTAAGGGCGTTCGGCGATCGCGATCCAGCGCGCGGTCTGGTTGCGAACGTCGACGAGCGCCGACAACAGGCGGCGACGATCGCCGATGTCAGTGTCAGCGCAGACCCGGCCACAACGGCATGGCAGGAAGCAATCTCGGACCTCGCGGCTACTCACCCCGGGCTCACGCCGCAGTTGGGTTTGTTGCCGCTGCGACGCGATCCCCACTCGAGGCTGTGGGAGTTCTGGCACGTGGCCAGTGGTGCCCGCCCACTGCTGCGGACAACTGTTCGCGAAGGCGAAGGGCCTTGGATCATCACGGAAAACACCGGCATCGTCCTCGTGCTGCTGCCTGGTGGCACGTTCACGTTGGGGGCGCAGAGCGGCGATGACGCCGCCGCTGCCTTCGATCCGTGGGCCGCTGAGAATGAAGGCCCACCACATCAAGTCTCCTTGGCACCGTTCTTCATCAGTCGCTATCCGATGACACAAGGGCAGTGGCTTCGCATCGCAGGTGTGAACCCCAGTCATTCCGATGGCGAGTACATGGCAGGCAAACAGACCGATCTTACATATCCGGTCGAGTCCGTCAGTTGGGACGACTCGGTCGCAATGTTGCAACGGTTGAGTTTGCAGCTGCCGACCGAAGCGCAGTGGGAGTATGCGGCGCGTGCGGGGACGACGAGCCCCTGGTGGACCGGGGATTCGATCGCGAGTCTCCAGGGTGCTGCCAACGTTGCTGATCGCTTTGCGAAGTACAACGGACCGTCCAACTGGGTCTGTGACGACGAGCTCTTCGATGGCTTCGTGGGTTCCTCGTCGGTCGGCTACTTCCGTCCGAACGCCTGGGGTCTGCACGATGTTTTGGGCAACGTGTGGGAATGGTGTCGTGATACTTTCGGGCCCTATGGCGGCGATCGTCGCAGCGATGACGGTGAATTGATCCTCGACCCTGGGCGCCATCGCGTTTGTCGCGGCGGCGGTTTCTCGTATGGCGCAGCCCACGCGCGCAGCGCGACCCGCAACGCCAACTCCCCCGGCGCGCGCGGCGCGATCCTCGGTTTGCGCCCAGCGCGGCCGCTCCAAGGCACGATGTTGCCGCTCCGATAACTCTATAAGTCAATATATTTAAATGACTTGCAAGCCTGTCAGCAGCTTGCGATGCGCGGGCGTTGCGTCCCCCCAGCTGCACGCTAGAGTTATCCCTGGGACATGACTCTCTTGTTGACCTTGCCCGCGTGGCTGCAGAACGACTGGCGGTCGTTCCGTCGCGCGTCGGCAACCCGTAACTGTGAGCCGGAGCTGGAGCTCCGAGGTCACCAGGGGAGATCGCTATAGGGTAGATCGATCATGGTGAAACTCCGCCCGCAGTGCGTCTTTGCGACGCTTCTGCTCGTGGCTACGAGCTGGACTGCGTTCGCGCAGCCGCCTGGCTACTACAACGGTACTGCCGGACTGACCGGCACAGCGCTGCGCAATGCCCTGCACGACATCATCGACAACCACACAGTGATCCCGTACTCGGGTAGCTCGTTCGACGCGCGCGATGGCGTCGATCTGCTGCAGCAGGATCCAAACAACTCAAACAACGTGATCTTGCTCTACAGCGGTGTGTCGGTCGCCAAGTCCACGTGGCCTGGCTACAACCGCGAGCACGTTTGGCCGCAGTCGCTCGGTGTGAACAGCGGCCCGCCCAACAGCGATATGCACAACATCTTTGCGTGCGATGCCAACGTCAATTCCGCCCGAGGCAACAAGTACTTCGACGACTGCACGAGCGGTTGTTCGACCCACCCAGAAGCGCCGCAGTGCAGTTTTACGAGCTCGGTCTTCGAGCCGCGAGATCAAGACAAAGGCGATGTCGCGCGCGTGCTCTTCTACATGGACGTGCGCTACAACGGTGACGTTTCGGGGGAGCCGGACCTCGTGTTGACGAATACGCCAGGCGTGATCAGTTCTGGTTGTGACTGCATGGGCTTGCTCGACGTGCTGCTTACGTGGCATGCGCTCGACCCCGTCGATGCCAAAGAGATTGCGCGCAACAACGCGATCTATTCGCAGATTCAAGGGAATCGCAATCCGTTCGTCGATGATCCGACGTGGGTGTCGGCACTGTACGGTGGTGGTCCGCCGCCACCCCCCCCGCCCCCTCCACCTGGTGGCGGGATTGTTTGGATCAACGAGATCCACTACGACAACACGGGTTCCGATACGCAAGAAGGGATCGAGATCGCCGGCGTTGCCGGCACCGACCTCAGCGGCATGTCCTTCGTGCTCTACAACGGCAACGGTGGCTCGACGTACGACACCGAAGTGCTGAGCGGCGTGATCTCTGATCAGCAGAACGGTTTCGGCACGGTTTGGTTTCCGATCGCAGGGATCCAGAACGGTGCACCCGATGGCATAGCGTTGGTCGACAGCGCAGGAGACATCGTCCAGTTCGTCGGCTATGAGGGCACTCATGTCGCAGCGAACGGACCGGCGGCGGGAATGACGACCGTTGATATCGGAGTGTCCGAGAGTTCGGGAACCCCGGTCGGTGAGTCGTTGCAGCTGACTGGGACCGGGAACGATCCTGCGGACTTCACGTGGGTCAGCCCCGCGTCGCACACTCGTGCCGGGATCAACAATGGGCAGTCCTTCACTCCCCTGACGACCGAGCCGCAGTTTGCACGCGGCGATTGCAACGGCGACGGTGGCAACGACATCTCCGACCCCGCCGCGTTGTTGGGCTGGTTGTTCCTCGGAGACACCCTCAGCTGCCTGGCTGCATGCGACCGCGACGATGATGGTGCCGTGAATCTGGCAGACGTCGTATCGATCTTGAATGCGCTGTTTTCGGTGTCGGCGCCACCGGCGCCGCCGTTTCCAGCCTGTGGTGTCGATCCGACAGCTGATCTCGGATGCGGTAGCTTCGACGGTTGCTAGCGTGAAGCGCTCGGCGGAACGGCTTCCCTTTTTTCGACGGACTTCGTCATACTGATGCGATGAGCTCTCTCGCACGCTTGCGTCAATGGGCGCGTCAGAATCTGCCCGGCCTCGGCTGGCTTCGCGACATTCGTCGGCGCGGTACCGTCGTGATGTTTCACATCGGCCGGAGCGGCAGCACGGTAGTCGGCGGACTGCTGGCCCAACACCCGCAGATTTGGTGGGACGGCGAGATCTACGATCAGCTCTACAAGCAGCTCGAAGCGGCGGACGGCGACCTGCGCCGCATCGACGCGTACGAATCGATCCCGTACCTCAAGCAGCGTGCGCGTCAGCGCGGTAGCGCCTTCTACGGCTTCGAAGCCAGTGTGCGCCAGATCGAGATCCTCGGGGATTCCGCGCGCGGCTACATCGAAGCTCTCGAGACAGAGGGGCGTTGCCGCCACTTCATTGTCTTGGAACGACGCAACACGCTGCGGACGATCGTCTCGTTCCTGGCGGCGAAGCAGAACGCTTCCTATCACGTACCGCAAGGCGAGAAGCCGCCGCGAGCCCCTGTGGCGGTCGATGTGAATCGCGTTTCGACCAGCCGACGTGATGATTGGGTGCTGCCCCTCGTCGAGCATCTGCAGCTGTACCAAGACACCTTCGCGAACTTGCACGAGCTGCTGCAGAATCGTAACTCTCTGCATCTCACGTACGAAGATGACGTGCTCGAGGACCCCCGCCGCGCGTATCATCGGACTTGCGATTTCCTGCAGCTACCGCAGCACGACAGCACGGTGCTGCTAGCGCGAACGAACCCCTACCCACTACCGCAGTTGATTGCGAACTTCGACGAGGTGGCTGCGACTTTGGCCGGTACGTCGTTCGAATGGATGCTCGAGGACTAGCGCGAACATGGCCGGCGATAAGAGACTGCTTGCGTTGGCCCGTCGAGTGCTGCCGATGAAATTTGTTCGGCGGCTCCGCCGCCGCGGCCACATCGTCATGTTTCACACCGGTCGGGTTGGCAGCACTGTGGTTGGGGATCTCGTCGGTCAGAACGCCAGCGTCTATTGGGATGGCGAGATCTACAACAGGTACATCGAGGAGCATCAGAGTAACGGTGGCACTCTAGAGGAGCTGACCGGTCACGACGAAGGCGCGATCTTGCAAGATTGTCTCGGTCAACGGGGCGGTGCCTACTACGGCTTCGAAGCCAGCTTCGCGCAGCTGAACTTGTTGGGCACCACTTTGACGTCCTTCGTCGAAGGATTGGAGTCCGACTTGCGCAACGTACACTTCGTGTTGCTCGAACGACGGAACCTGCTGCGGGTCATCGTGTCGCTGCGGATTGGACGCCAGACAGGGAAGATGCACCTACGTCCGGGAGAGAAGGCACGCAGCGCACGTGTCGTGCTGAACCCAAGTGATGTTTCGCTGCGACCGGGCATCGTGCGACCACTGGTCGATCTGATTGCTCACTACACGCAATGCGTCACCGAGGCGCAGCAAGTGCTGATCGCTGAACGAGGTGGACTGCATCTGACGTTTGAAGACGACGTGGCGGCAGGACCGGAACGCGCCTGCCGTCGTTTGTGTGAGTACGTCGGTCTGCCGCCACACGATGTCACCGTGCAATTGCGTCGCACCAATCCGCAGCCCGTACGGGACCTGATCGAGAACGTCGAAGAGGTTGCAGCGGCATTGGCCGGCACGGGTTTCGAGTGGATGCTCAACGAGGACGGCTAAGAGGCGAATCAGCTGCCCAGCGACGCCTCGAGATCGAAGTACTCCAAGACAAAGCGTCGCACGTCATCCCCTTGCACCATCTTGACGATGTCGAGGAGGCGGGTCAGGTCGGCCCGCTTCTTTTCGTCGATCTCGTCAGCGTCAATGTCGTCATCGTCGAGCTGCCGGATCTTGCGGTAGCGGTCGACGATGGCAGTGGGCTCGATAACGCCGAGTTTGGCTAGAGTGATCAGTGCATACTCGACACGGTTGTCGCCACGCCCTTTGCCAAACACTGCGAGCCGTACTTCCTCGCTGTCGAAGTCTGCGTGTTGGCTGCGCTCGATCGCACCCGCAATGCTGTGAATGGTCTCCGCGCTCGGGTTCATCCACTCGGCGAACTGTTGCTGGATGGCGAGGTCATCCTGACTGTACAGCAGGACGCAACGCGACGATTCGCCGTCCCGGCCGGCGCGGCCGACTTCCTGATAGTAGGCTTCGACACTGCCCGGAACTTGGGCGTGGATGATGAAGCGAATATCTGCTTTGTCGACGCCCATACCGAACGCGTTTGTTGCTAGCAGCAACAGTCGGCGCGTGGGTTTGGCAGCGATGAAACGGTCGTAGACCTGCTTCTTCTTCTTGGCGTCGAGCTTGCCGTGATAGATCGCTACTTCGTGGTCGGGGAGCAGCGGGCGGATTCGCGCTGCGAACTGGTCGAGATGCTTGATCAACGCGAAGTAGACGATCCCGGTGCCGGGAAGCTCTTGGGCGATGTCTGCGATGTGGCGCAACTTGTCGTCATCATCCCAGACCTCTTCGATCTCCAAGGACAGATTCGGTCGATCTAGAGGAGCCGCAAAGAGAGGCATCTCAGTTTCCGAACGGCCGAGCGTCGCACGGATGTCTTCGCGCACCCGGGCTGTCGCGGTCGCTGTCAGCGCGATCGTTGGTGGGCAACCGAGCAGCCTGCGGAACTCGCCGACGTCTTGGTAAGCGGGGCGCAGGTCATGTCCCCACTTGGTGATGCAGTGCGCTTCGTCGATGGCGAGCAGCTTCACGCCTCCCGCGACTCGCTGCAGTGCCTCGACGAAAGCGGGCTTGCCCATGCGCTCCGGGGTGGCGTAGATCAATTGGTACTCACCCTGACCCAGCGCTTCGTAGCGACGCTCGCGTTCGGCGCGAGACAGCGTGCTGTTGACGTAAGCTGCCGCGATTCCCTTCTTCTGGAGCGCCGATACCTGGTCTTCCATCAACGCAATCAGTGGACTGAAGACGAGGGTGACACCTGGAGCTTCAGGAGTGAGGGCCAACGCTGGCAGTTGGTAGCAGAGGCTCTTGCCTGACCCTGTAGGCATGACAACCAGCGCGTCGTCGCCCGCGAGGACGCGGTCGACGATGCGCTGTTGCAACGGTCGCAAGCTCTCGAAACCGAAGCGCTCGCGTAGGATCTTCGTGACGGCGGCGTCCAACCTCTACCCCATGTGTGGATAGCGGTAGTCGATCGGCGGATTGAACGTTTCTTTGATCGTTCGCTGCGCAACCCACCGCATCAAGTTCAGGGCGCTGCCGGCTTTGTCGTCGGTTCCAGAGGCGCGGGCGCCACCGAACGGTTGTTGACCAACAACGGCCCCTGTCGGCTTGTCGTTGATATAGAAGTTCCCGGCAGCGTGACGCAGGCGCTTGCTGATGTGGTCGGCCATGTAACGGTCTTGCGAAAAGACCGCGCCGGTGAGCGCGTAGGGACTGCCGTTGTCGCAGAGGTCGATGGCGCCTTCGAGGTCGTCTTCGTCATAGACATACGCCGACACGACTGGCCCGAAGATCTCTTCGCACATCGTTGGGAAGTTGGGGGTCTTGCATTCGATGAACGTGGGCTGAATGAACCAACCCGTCTCACGACTTGCTTCCCCGCCGGCAATGATCTCGGCATCACTCGACGAACGTGCGTTCTCAATGTAGCCAGTGATCTTGTTGTAGGCCTTCTCGTCGATGACAGCGCACATGAAGTTGGAGAAGTCGGACGGATCGCCCATCTTGATCGTGCCGATTTGCGCAGCCACTTCATCGCGGAAGGTGGGCCACATCTTGCGCGGGATATAGAGCCGGCTTGCTGCCGAACACTTCTGTCCTTGATACTCGAAGGCGCCGCGGACGGTCGCCGTCGCGAGGGCGGCCATGTCGGCACTCTCGTGCGCAAAGATGAAGTCCTTGCCGCCAGTCTCACCGACGATCCGCGGGTAGCTACGAAACCGAGGCAGCCCCTCGGCGATCTGTTGCCAGAGTCCTTGGAAGACCGCGGTCGATCCGGTGAAGTGCAGTCCGGCGAAGTGCGGCGACTCGAGGACTGTCGACGTAATCTCACGCCCTGACCCTGGCAGGAAGTTGATGACGCCCGGCGGCAGACCCGCCTCTTCCATCAGCTTCATCAGATAGTAGTTCGACAGCACAGCGGTGCTCGATGGTTTCCACAGTGCGACGTTACCCATCAGGGCCGGGGCTGCGGACAAGTTGCCCGCAATGCTGGTGAAGTTGAATGGCGTCAGCGCGAAGACGAAGCCTTCGAGTGGACGATGGTCGACCGTGTTCCACATGCCGGGGGCGCTGAAAGGTTGATCGTTGTAGACGTTGTTCAGAGCGAAGTACGCATTGAAGCGGAAGAAGTCGATCAGCTCGCAGGCGGCGTCGATCTCGGCCTGGAAACAAGTCTTCGACTGACCGAGCATCGTTGACGCATTGATGCGATCTCGCCAAGGGCCGGCCAACAGCTCGGCAGCTTTCGTGAAGATCGCCATGCGCGTTGCGTACGGCGTCTCGGACCACTGCTTCCACGCCTCTTGACTGCTGTCGATGGCCTGCTGCACGACCTCGGGAGTCGCCGCGTGCCAGTGGCCGAGCACTCGCTGGTGATCGTGCGGTGAAGTGCACTCGTGGGTCTTGCCGGTGTGGATCTCCTTGCCACCGACGATGCACGGAATCTCGATCGTCTCGGCTGCCATTGTAGACAGCGTTGACTTCAAGGACGCGGTCTCTGCAGAGTCCGGGGTGTACATGCAAATCGGCTCGTTGGCCGGGGGCTCGTAACGGTGGACGGTGTTGTTCATCGGTCCGGTCCTCTGCTTTGAGGGTGAATCGGGTTGGTTCTGTTAGGCGCCGGGCATAGCTGGAGCGAGGCCGGCATGCAGCCGGTATTAGAGCAGGGATGGGGGCGGCGATGCAAAGGCAGGTCGGCTGCGCACGAGCGCCTGGATCTGAGCCCAGGGGTTCGCACGCAGGCGAGATCGACCGCGACGGGCCTCTTGCTGGGAGAGGGTGTTACCCGTCGCCCCGCTACCCCTCACCCCGCGAGTAGAGGCCCCCAGTGGTCGTCTGTAGGAACTGCTCCAGCGGGATGTCCTCCTGCTTCAGGAAGCCCTGCTGCGGCAGCGTCCCGTTGGAGACCATTTCGACCACGGCACAGACCGATGCCGCGGTCGTCCACGAGATCGCCCGCCACATGCGGCCAGCGATCTCCAGTGGGTAGTAGGCCTTCACGAACTCCTCGCGGAAGAGGCGACCTTTCTGGTTCCCCTCGACCGCGGCGTGCACGTATACGACGTCATCGTTCACCGGTGGCTTGGCGTTCGTCAGGATCTCCCCGGCCAGCTTGCGGTTCTCCTTCATGTGCAGTTCCTGGAAGAAGAAGCGCATCAAGTCGCAGTGGCCCCGATATCGCATCGTCTTGTAGTTCAGCTCTTCGACGCGTCCTTCGAAGGTCTCGCACATCGTGCCAAGACCGCCGCTGGTTGTGAACGCTTCGAGGCGGACGCCGTTGATGACGATCGATTCCAACTGTCCCATCGCGGGCACCATCATCCGCTTGCCGTCCATCACGACTTCGCAGTCGTTGAGATACTCGTTGACGACCCCTTCAGGCGACCAGTTGAACGCGTAGCCGAGCAAGCCGTTCGGGTGCAACGGTAGCGCGCCGACACGCAGCTCGATACTCCGCAGATCGTCGAAGCCACGAGTGAGTGACGAGCCGACGATTCCGATGAATCCAGGTGCCAAGCCACACTGCGGAGCCATCAGACCCTTGGAGGTTGGTGCAAGTTCGACGACAGCATTCGTCGTTGGCACATCTTCGGTCAGATCGAAGTAGTGCAGCCCGCTGGCATGAGCGGCCTTTGCGACGTTGATGTTGAACTGGTACGGCAGGCAGGAGACGACGGCGTCTTTGCCTTTGAGCGCTTCTAGCAGAGCGCTCTCATTCGTGACGTCGCCGGCATTGACAGGGTAGGCGAGGTCGTCGCGCGTTTGCGCATCGAGGCCGGTTACTTGAAAGCCGGCCTCGTGCAGCAGGGTCGCAACCAGCGAACCGACTTTGCCGATACCGACGACGAGGACGTTCTTGATCTCACTCATGGTGTGGCTCCAAAGGGTGTTTTCTGCGTGTTTCGCTACTTCATATGTCGGCTTCAGGCGAGGCCGAACCGGACCTCGATATCCGGTTGCCGAAGCGTTTGCAAGAGGGGGGCGCCAAGAGCACCAGACTCGGTGTCCGTAAGAGGCGTTCGGCAAATGGCTTGGGCTGGCGTCAACGCCGCCTGCGGTGGCCCAGCGGGAGCAGGACCCCTTCAGGATCGCTGGGAAGCGTTTTGAAACACCTCGAAAGCGGCACGATCGAAGCAAGCGAGGATCACGGTTCGTAGCTTGGGATTCGTCGCGATCGCGCGGCGACACTCAGCGACCGCGATCTCGGCGGCAGCGGCCATCGGATAGCCGAAGATGCCGCAGCTGATCGCTGGAAACGCGATGCTCCGGATCTGTTCTTCTTCGGCGATTGCGAAACAAGAGCGGTAGCACGAGGCCAAGAGCTGTGGCTCCCCCTCCAGCCCGCCGCGCCAGACCGGCCCTACGGTGTGGATCACGTGCCTGGCGGGAAGCTGATAGCCGCCCGTGATGCGCGCTTGGCCCGTCTTGCAGCCGCCGAGCAGGCGACACTCGCTCACAAGTTCGGGGCCCGCTGCGCGGTGAATCGCGCCGTCAACGCCGCCACCCCCCAACAGTGACGAGTTGGCAGCGTTGACGATTGCGTCGATTCCGAGCGTTGTGATGTCGACCTCTTGCACGACCAACGGATCCGCAGCGGGCATCGGGGCCTCTTTCGTCTCAGATCGGGATCTCATCGACGACCTCGGCGGCCGTGTCGATGGCATCGTGGATCTTGTTTCCGGCCACCGGGATGACCGACACAGCTGCGCCAGCGGTCCGCATCGGCACGGTCAGGATCTTCGTCAAGAAGCAGCCTGAGAGACACGGCAATCCGCACAACAGCGCCAAGATTACGATCTTCCTCATCATTTGCCTTTCCCCGTTGGTAGACAGACCGAGCCAGACAGCCACAAAGTACAGCGCAAATCCGGCAGGCAACGACATCGACGAGAGCCCCGCCTGGCGGTACGCTTAGGGGCGGTCGCGGGAGCAACTCTCGCAACTTCTACTATGTGCCCCAGGACCCTGCTTCTAGAGCATTGCTTCTAGAGCATTGCTTCTAGAACACTGCGTTTGGAACATGACGCCTGGAAGACAACGCCCAAGCATAGGTGCCGCAGCCCTCAAATCCCCCCTGCAGGCAGGATGACTCGGAAGAAACGCTGATGCAACTGATCGACAACGAGGGGACGAACGACCCCCATCTGAATCTAGCTCTCGAGGAGTACGCAGTTCGCAATCTCGATCTCGAGGACTCGGCGTATCTGCTGTTCTACGTGAATCGGCCGGCCATCATCGTTGGCAAGAATCAGAACACGCTCGAGGAGATCAACCATCGCTACGTCGAGGACGAAGGCATCCATGTGGTTCGGCGCATCTCCGGTGGCGGCACCGTCTACCATGACCTCGGCAACTTGAACTTCAGCTTCTTGCGGCGTCTCCAAACGGGCAACCTTCTGAACTTTCAGCAGTTCACCGAGCCGGTCGTGCGAGTACTGCGCGAACTCGGTGTGCCTGCGGAACTGACGGGGCGCAACGACATAGTTGCTGACGGCCGAAAGATCAGTGGCAATGCGCAGTTCACGACTTCGAATCGCATGTTCAGTCACGGCACGCTGTTGTTTGCATCGGAACTCGATCGCGTGCAGGAAGCGCTGACGGTCAAGATCGGCAAGATCGAATCCAAAGGACTGAAGTCGGTCCGTAGCCGGGTCGCAAATGTGTCGGAGTTCCTCGCTGCCCCGATGAACCTCGAGGAGTTTCGCGAGCGCCTACTGCGCGGGATCTTTGGTTCGTCGGAGCCGCCGCTGCGGCGTCTGACCGATGCCGAGTGGCAGAAGGTCCACGAACTCGCTGACTCGAAGTATCGACAGTGGGACTGGAACTATGGCGAGTCTCCCGACTTCAATCTGCAGAAGGTGCATCGCTTTCCGATCGGCGAGATCGATTGTCGTCTCGATGTTCACCACGGCGTGATCGAGAGCGTCAAAGTCTATGGTGACTTTCTCGGACTCGGTGAGATCAGCGAGCTCGAGCGCGCACTCACCGGCATCGCCTACAGCCCCGATGCCCTGCGTGGAGCCATCGAGCGGCTCGACCTGGACCACTACTTCGGTGGCCTCGACCACAGCGAGCTGGTTGAGTTGCTGTACTAGACAGAAGCCTCGGTAGCCGCGGGCCTAGAAACGCGCTTCGTCTTCTTCACCGTCTAGAATCAGGTCGGATTCGAAGATCAATTCGAACTCACGCTTGGCGAGTGCGTCGACGGCCGTACCGATGTCATCGACGTGCACGAGCACCGCGGGACGCCCTGTCGGACGAGTCACCATTGGGTAGATGTTGTGGATGTTGAGCTCTGCACCAATCAACGCGCGGCTCAGCTGCAGCAGGGCTTTCGGATCGTCGGGGATCTCGACGCCGAGAATGAGTCGCTCGCTACAGGCCACGCCGAGTTCATGGATGATCTTGCGTGCTTGATCGGTGCGGTCGACGACGATGCGGATCACAGCGTAGTCAGCGCTGTCGCTGACGCAGATGCCGTGGACGTGGACCGAGTCCGCCTCGAAGTGGCGCAAAAGGTCCGCCAGTTCACCGACGCGGTTCTGTAGAAAGATCGAGAGCTGCCGCAGACCCGGTTGGTCGTGGCGCCGCTTGGTTTTTACCATCGGTTGCCTCCCACTCCAGCTCCAGAGGCGGCTGCTGCCGCCCGACGTTCGTCCGACTACCTAGGTGAAGAACCGAAAGGACAGCGGGTACTCCCAGACGATTCCTTCGTTGGCTTTGACCGCTGCGATGATCGGGAAGATCACGCCCAACAGCCCGACGATGACAATTGCAATGATCGCAATGATGCCAACCGGGGCGAGGACAAGGGTGAAAAAACAGATCGCGGCAAGCGCCACTAGGGCGATTGTCGCGACGAAAGCTGTGAGGATCCAATTTGCCGCCGCTTTCCCATGCGCGTCGACGATCGGATCTTCTTTACGCGTCTGCCAGAGAACGATCGGTACCACGACCCCCGCAAGAGGCACGACTAGATCGAGAAGCTGCGCAAGGTGAATGAACAGCGTCCACTGTTGCGTATCTTTGGCGCTGTGATCGTGCACTTCCGGTGGCGGTGTTTCCATTGGCTAGTCGCTGCGGCTCGTCACTTCGATCAGGTGGAAGCCAAAATCCGTTTGCACCGGACCTTGGACCTTGCCGACTTCGGCGCTGAAGACGACCTTGTCGAACTCCGCGACCATTTGCCCCGGCCCGAACTCGCCCAACGCTCCGCCGTCACTGCCGGACGGGCATTGCGAATGGGCCGCTGCTAGCTCTGCGAAGTCCGCGCCCCCTTCGATCTGGTTCTTGAGATCAGTGCATGCGGATTCGCTGGCGACGAGGATGTGTCTGGCGCTTGCCTTGGTCACGGTACCCTCCCTTTCCGGGGATACGAGTCGAGTTCTGGGTCAGGATACGGCACCGGATAGGGCAAGTAAACTCGCCGCGGACTCAGCCGATCGAACCCGCGGTCTGAGATCAGCGTGGCGTGGACCTGGTGAGCTCGCGCGAGGCCGAGACGGGCCCTAGGACAGAGGTGGGCATAGAAAAAGGAGAGCAGCCACCCGGTGGGCCGGGGTCGCTACCCTCCTTGCGTGTTTGTTTCGTGAGAGACTCTCTAGAGTTCTTTCTCTTCCTCGTGACCCGGGCGCGGGCCATCCGGACCCCGGCGACCGCGACCCTCGCCACGCTCTCCGCCGCGTCCGCGGCGCGGTCCGCGTAGCTCGTCATTGGTCAGTTCGCCGTCACCGTTCTTGTCGAGCGTCAACAGGGAGGCACTCGCGGCCGCGATCTCGGCCTTGGACAGCTTGCCGTCCTTGTCCGTGTCGAGCGCGTCGACGATCGGGTTGCCGCGGCGACGGCGCTCACCGCGCTCGCCACGATTGCCGGTCGCACTGTTGATTTCGTCAGCGGTGATAGCCCCGTCGTTGTTGCCATCGAGTCCGGCGATGCGCTCCCACATCATTTCCGGGACTTCTCCCTTTTCGAGCTTGCCGTCGCCGTTCTCGTCGAAGCGCTCCATGATCCGAGCCGCGCGATCGCTGCGGCGGCGCTCGTCCGATGGCTCCGGGGGCTGAGCCGTGGTCAACATCGCGCTACCGAGGCCAACGGCGGCGACCATCGCGAGGGCGTGGGTCTTCGAGAATCGAATCATGTTGAGAGTCCTTTCTTGGTCCCGTACGTACGTAGGCGGGGCCGGGGGAGTTGGCATCTTTGCGGGGAATCTCCCCGACACGCCCTGGAGGAACCCCGCAACCGCTGCCGGAGTTGCGGCGAATCTGTTCCAGAGTGCCGAGAATCTGCAGGAGTCACCACGAAAGTCTACGTAAGTGACTTCCAGTTATTGCTTTACGTGGGTTTCGGTGGGCTTGCCTCGCCCCCCGGTTTGGTCGCGTCGGCGGTGGCGTCTGGTTTCTCTTTGGGTCCGAAGAACTCGCTGAGTACCAGCAGCGCGAAGCCGACGCAGAGGGCGCTGTCAGCGATATTGAAGTTCGGCCAGACCCAATCCCCGTAGTAGACGGCGATGAAGTCGCGGACGGCGCCTTCCGTGGCCCTGTCGTAGAGGTTGCCGGCGGCACCGCCAGCGATCAGCCCGAGACAGACGACAACGATTGGGCGCGTCTGCTTCGGTGCGCCGACGAAGAGGGCTGTGCCGATCACCGCGAGCGACGAAACGGGGATCAGGAACCACATGTTGCCGGCGAACCAGCCGCTGAAGCCACCTGGGTTCAGCGTGGCCTCCAGCGAGAGCCAACTCTCGAAGATCGGCTTGCGCTGTTGGTAGCCCACCACGGGAGCACGCCCCTCAGGGTGGAGAACCTCGACCTCCAGCATGTCGAAAACGACAGCCTTGCTCCAGAGATCGACCGCGAGGATCGCAACGAACAGGATCGCGTACAGCGTGAGGGCCTTGTTTCGCTTCATGCCTGGAGACTACAGGATGTCGCGCCGCGGTCACAGCGGTTGCTGCTTGCATCGGTGCCCAGATGCACGCAAGCTTGCCCGTGGACTCGTACAGCCATCTGCACAACTCAACGGCGGCACGCGTTCCGGACCGGCCGGGACCCACGCAGCCTGCATTGGATCTCTCGAAGGAGGCACGATGAAGCTACTTCGCATCGAGGATGCGGCAGAACGATTGGGACTGTCTATCAAGCTCCTGCAGTTGCTCGAAGAAGAGGGTCGCATCAAGGCGTCTGACAAGATGAACGGCGTCACCTACTTCAGTCAGGCGAGTCTGGACCACACGATGCATGAGCTGTTGTGTTCGGTGCAAAAGGCTTCCTGGAACGACATGGAACTGCGCATGGAGGCGGTCGAGGCGAAGGTCGAAGAGATCGAGGCGCTACTGCGCGATCGCAAGGACTCGCGCGTCCTCTAGGCTTCGGTCTTGGGTGGGTCCGTGTCGGTGGCAGGCGGCGCCGTGCCCCAGCCGCCCCCCCCCGGGGTCTGCAATCGGATACGATCGCCCTTCTCGAGCCTCCCGACCCACTTTGCCGGCAGCGACTCGTACTGTTGGCGACGGCGACGTTCGTTGCGTCCAGTCCACGCCGCGCCACCGCCCCCGGCACCCGCGGGGGCGCGCAGCCGCCGTTCGGTCAGCAGTGCTGCCTCCATCGGCTGCAGCGCTTCGACTTCACGGATGATTCCTTCCCCGCCACAGTGCTTGCCGCGGCCGCCGCTGCCGCGGCGGATCGCGTATTCGTGCACTCGCAGCGGGTAGGCATGTTCCAGCATCTCGATCGGTGTGTTGCGCGTATTCGTCATGTGTGAATGCACCGCGCTGGCTCCGGCGCCCCACGGACCTGCTCCGGTACCGCCGCCCGTCGTCTCGTAATAGGAGAAACCGGAGTGATTGGGGCCAGCAGCTCCCAGCGTCAAGTTGTTCATCGTGCCTTGGCTCTGCGCCGGAATCGCGGTCGGCAGGGCCGCGGCGAACGCCGCCAGCAAGACGTCCACGAGACGCTGCGAAGTTTCGACGTTGCCACCGGCAACCGCTGCTGGGATCTCTGGATCCAGCAGTGATCCCTGCGGGATCCGCATTGTGACTGGGCGCAAGCACCCTGCATTCGAAGGGATCTCTTCGCCGGCGAGCGCTCGCAAGACATAGAAGACGGCAGACAGCGCGACCGCTGGATTCGTGTTCAGACAGCCAGCCATCTGCGGTGCTGTGCCAGCGAAATCGACGATCGCATTCGTTCCAGCAATCTCGATGCGAACCTGAATCGGAATCGGGATCGTCGCGTTGTTGACCCCGTCGTCGTCGAGCCACTCCTTTGCACCGTAGGCACCGTCGGGTACGTCGGCGAGGAACTGGCGGACGTGGCGTTCGGCAGCGTCCTTGAGATGTGAGCAGTACGTGGTCAATTCGCAGCGATCGCCGCGTGCAACAATGCGTCGCAGACCCATCTCGCCGACGCGGTTGGCGTTGAGCTGCGCGGTGAGGTCGCCACGTCGTTCCTCGGGCTGCCGCATGTTCGCAAGCAAGAGCTGCCACACCTCAGGCACCGGCTCGCCGCCGCGCCGAATCAGCACCGGTGGGATCCGTAATCCTTCCTGGTAGATCTCGGTGAACAACGCCATCGAGCCGCGCACGGCACCGCCAACGTCCGCATGATGCGCACGATTGGCGACATAGAAGAGGGGTCGTGCGCTGTCATCGAAAAAGACGGCGCGAACTACCGTCAAGTCGGGGAGATGGGTGCCGCCGCAGTACGGGTCGTTCAGTAGGACTTCATCGCCCGGCTGGAAGTCGTGCGCAGCGATTGCTGCCTCGACCGAGAGTGGCGTCGACCCCAGGTGCACAGGATTGTGAGCCGCTTGCGCAATCATCTCGCCGTCGCCGTCGAAGACCGCACACGAGTAGTCGCGCCGCTCTTTGATGTTCGGCGAGAAGCTGGTGCGTTCCAGTGCGCTCCCCATCTCTTCTGCGACGGAGTCGAGCAAGTTCTGGTAGACGCGCAGCAGTACGGGATCCATGACCTTCTTTTCGTCGCGTGCGGCTGTTGCTGCGGGAGCTGCTCCGCAGGTTGTCGTGGGCTCGTTATACCCGCTGTGGTGGTCCCCCTGGTAGTGGCAGTGCGCGTTCGCTACCCTATCGGCTTCTCGAAACTGGAGACCGAACGTTGAACGAGACCCCTGAATCTGCGTCGCCGTCACCCGATCCCGCCAAGGATCCGCGACCGAGCATGCCGCGCTTTGCACCGGGTGCGATCCAGCTGAAAGACACGCCGCCGGTCGTGATTTCGTCGCCGACAAGAATCTCGGCCGGGCGCACCGTCTTCGGTGTGATCGGTTTGTTGCTGAGCATCGTGACCAGTGTGTCGCTCGTCGTCGAACACTTGGCCGGGATCGTGCTCCCCGGCTGCGGGCCCGAGAGTGCTTGCGCGACCGCTGCCGCCAGCGTTTGGGGCAAGATACCGTGGGTCGATTGGCCGCTCTCGGCGGTGGGCGCGGCGTACTTCGTGGCAGCGCTGACCGTTTGGCTGTTGTCGCCGCGCGGAGTGTCGCCAGAGTTTCGCGTTGTCGTGCGCCTCGGTGGCGTCGTCTCGTTGCTGTTGACGACGGTGTTGTTGATTCAACAACAGATCTGCCTCTACTGCCTGCTTGCGCACATTGGAAACTTGCTCTTTTGGTTCTGCGTCGAACGTGCGCCGTGGAACCTACAGTTTCGATGGCGTCCGGTGATCGGGTTGACGTTGGTGTTTGCGGCGCTGACCGGTGCGTTGGCGATCGCAGAGAAACAACAGCGCGCGGCGCTGCTGGCTGAGCAAGAAGCGGGGCTCGAAGACTCGATCAAAGAGCTGCAGGAACAGGGAAGGCAGCAGGGCAATCGCGCAGGGAGCGACGGCCCAGCCCGCTCAGGGGAGTCCGCAGTAGCGCGCGGTACGCGGCGCACCACAAACGGCAAGGCCGCGGAGACTACCTCGGCCTCGGCCTCGAACTCGGCGAACGACGAGACGACGAAGTTGTCTCCATCGCCAGGGAAGCAAGCATCGCCAGGAGTGATCACCGCTACTCCGGCCGGGTTCACAGGACGCTATCACTGGGGTCCCGTCGAAGCGGCGATACGAATCGTCGTGATGACGGACTATCAGTGCCCTGCCTGTCGCCGCTTCGAGGCGGACTTCAAGTATCTGATGGAACAGCGCGACGATGTTTCGATCTCCGTCATTCACTACCCGATGTGTGGCGACTGCAACCGCAAGTTCGAAGGAAAGAAGACGGCCCACGCGAATGCGTGCTGGGCCGCCCGCACGGCCGAAGCTGCCGGGATCCTGTGGGGTAACGATGGCTTTTGGAAGATGCACCACTGGTTGTTCGAGCAGAATGGCTCGTTCGATCAAGCCGACCTCACTGCGATGCTGACGGCGGCGGGGCACGATCCTGCGGCGTTCCTGAAGGTTGTCACCAGTGACGAGACCCTGCGCAACGTGCATCACGATATCGAGCGCGCCATTGCTGTCGGGATCTATTCGACCCCCCTGGTTTTCATCAACGGCGTCGAGATCCGGGGGGTCTTTGCGCCAAATGCGATCGGCCGTGCGGTGGCTGCATTGGCCGCAACGAATCCCGAGCCAAGATCACCGTTGTTCGATCGTCCGCCGGTTGCTTTGCAGAAGTATGTCGCCGATTGGCGCGAGCAACCGGTCAAGGCCGTGCCGGAACCACGCCGGGTGTTTCAACCGGCGACCGGGCAGCTGGAAGTACGCATCGACGTTTGGGGTGACTACATGGAGCCGATCTGTGCCGATGCCGATCTGCTGATTCGAGAGGCGATCTCTGGGCGCCCGTACGTCCGCTACTCCTTCCGGCATTATCCGATGAACCCTGGCTGCAACCCAGAGGTCAAACGGTCGCGGTCGACGCACTCCTGCATGGTAGCCAGCGCTGTCGAAGCAGCGGCGGAACTCGGCGGGCACGTGGGCTACCAAGCGATGCACGTTTGGTTGTTGGAGCACGCCGGTAACTTCAGTCGGAGTCAGTTGCGAGCCGGGGCAACAGAGCTTGGTTTCGACGCGAACGACCTGTTGCGTCGCGTTAGCGTCATGGACCAGCCGACCTTCGACGTGATCAAAGCCGATGCTGCGGAAGCTGCAGCGCTCCAGTTGCAGAAGGTGCCGATGATCTACATAAACGGCAAACTGCTGCCGCGCTTTCGGTTGGAAGGCGCCGACGTGATCGGTGAGATCATCGACGCGGCGCGCGGCGGCTAACGCGCACAGTGTCGCTCGAAGATGCGGAGCACGGCCGTCGTATGATGCGTCAGCTCCTCGTGCAGCAGCCTTTCCGGAGCGGTGTCGCCAGGACCCGCGTAGCCGATGCGGCGCGCGAGACTGCGCAGCGATTGGTCGTCGGTCGGTACTTGCCGGACTGAGGATCGATGTAGCATCGACAGGCGATTCTCGACGAGCCGAAAGAAGCGATACGCGGTGCGCAACGTCGCTGCTTCCTGGTCCGAGAACACACCCAGTTGCCGCAACAGGCCGATCGCTGCATCGGTGTTCGGTTCCCAGATCTCGGGATTCTTGCGGCAAGCCAGGAGGATACCGCTCTGCACGAGAAACTCGATGTCGAGGATGCCGCCCGGTCCCGACTTGAGGTGCACTCCTTCACCTGGCGGAGTCTGCTTGCGACGTTCGTGCATGTCGATCATGTCGGCAATGACTTCATCGCGGGCGAGATCGCGCCCCAAGTTCTTGCGCACGAACGCCAGGACTTCTGATCCCAGCTCTAGGTCCCCGGCGGCGGGTGACGAGCGCACGAGCGCTTGGTGTTCCCAGATCTGTGACTCGTTGCTGAGGAAATAGGACTGGAACTCGCGGAAGGAGTGCACCAGCGACCCCTTCTCGCCACGCGGTCGCAGTCTCAGGTCGACCGAGTACAGTGCGCCACCGCGCCCCGGGTGCGCGATCGTCGCAATCACTTCTTGAAGCAGGTGCGTGTAGAACTCTTGTTCGCGCATGCCGTCGGCAGTGCGTCCTTCGCCATCGTAGACGAGAATCATGTCGATGTCGGACGCGTAGCCGATCTCGTTGCCGCCGAGGCGGCCCAGAGCCAGGATCGTGTGCCGCGGTGGTGGTGACCCCGCGGTCAGCGGCTGCAGGACGCCGAATCGCGCTTGCAGGCGAGACTCGGCCTCCTGATCGATGCAGCGTAGCAACGCGCGGGCGACGGCGGAGAGCCGTTCGAGCGTACCCAGCAGCGAGACGGTGTTGTTCAGGTCGAGCAGCGCGATTTCGAGCAGGTGCAGGGCGCGGAACTCGTTGTAGATGCGGCTGTGGTCCGCGCGGGAGTGTTCGAGAGTGTTGGACAGCTCTTCGACCAACTGCTCCTCGCTGATCCGGGTCCCTGCGCGGAGTCGATCGATCAACTCGTCGAGGATCCCTGGGTTCTCGAGGAGTAAGTCTGACAGGAAACGGCTGTTCCCGAACAACTCGACGAACAGCTCGCAGTTCTCCGGTTTCTCGCTGAGTAGTTGGTAGAAGACCGCGGGAGCTCCCAACGTCTCGACGCAGTTCGTGAAGATCAGCACGGCTTGATCGGGATCCGGGCTGCGCCGCAGGCAAGCGAGGAGCTGCGGGAACAAGTGCGCCAGGAATTGGCGCGCACGCGGAGCCTGCAGCGCCTTGCGCCCTGGATAGGCGAGGCGCCGCAACAGCGTGTAAGCCTTCTGCGGGTCACGAAAATGAAGCGGCGCGAACACGCGATCGATCTCGGCTTGCTCCGGGCGAAACGCAAGGACCAGATTCACTTCGCGCAGCTGATCGTCGGGGACTGCCGTGAAGACTCGGTGGAATAGTCGATTCAGAATCTCGCGCGTGCCAGCGCGCAAGCGATCGAATTCTTCGCGAAAACTCGGCCAATCGTCGAAGTCGAGGGAGCGTGCCAGTGCCCGTTGCGCGTCTGCTGCCGTGGGCAGTAGGAAGCTCTGCCGACGATGCCGCAGCATCAAGCGATGTTCGGCTTGCCGCAAGAAACGATAGGCGGCATCGAGAAAGCCGCTCTCTGCGGCGGCGAGGGCGCCGACTCGGCCCAAGCGATGCAGCGCTTGGAAGATGTTGCCGCCGCGGATTTGCACGTAGATGTTGCCGTGCAGTAGCTGCAAGAATTGCACGACGTATTCGACGTCGCGAATCCCGCCAATGCCGACCTTGAGTTCGCGGTCTTCGACGTCGTCGCGATCACTCTTCTTTTCGAGCAGGTCTTTGTAACCCTTGATCTTGCGGATGTCTTGCAGGCGAAACGGACGCTCGTAGACGAATTCTTGCAGTTCTTGGGCGACATCGCGCCCGAGCTGCGGCGGACCACCGACAAAGCGCGTGCGGATGTGGACCATCCGTTCCCAGGTGCCGCCGGTCGCGCGAAACTCCTGCCGAGCTTGGCTGTGCGATGGCGCGAGCGCTGCGCTGGCGCCTCCGGGGCGCAGCCGCAAGTCAGTTCGGTACAGGTGATGGATCCCGCCGCCGCCGTTGAGGATTTGTAGAGTCTTCTGCACGGTCTGTTCGGCTGCGATCGGGTCGCTGCGGTCGGTGCGTACGAAGAACAGGTCGATATCGGATGAGTAGTTGAGCTCTTCGCTGCCCCATTTTCCGACAGCAAAGACTGCAATCGTGCTGTTCGTTGCGTCGATGAGTCGGAGGGCGGACATGACCGTCTCGTCGGCGAGTTGGGTCAGGGCCGTTGCGACTTCCTCGACGTGTGTGTGCCCGAGGAGTTCACAGAGGCAGACGCGAAGCATTTGCCAGCGGTGCCAGCGCTGCAGCTCCTGCTCCGTCGTCGCCGTGCAGGGAGTCAAAACTGCGCTGGAAAGATCGAGATTCTCGGTAGCGAGCTCGTCGAGGAAGTCAGTCGCGCTATCGATCAGCTGTTCGCTGTTGGCGGCAATCGTCAACAGGCGATCGAGCAGCAGCGGCGACGGCGGATTCTCTGCCCAATGTGCTGCCCCGAGCTTCTGCGTGATCTGCTCGAGACCGTTTAGGGCGAGGTCTGGGTCGGTGGTCGTTTTGGCTCGCGCGATGAGGTCGTTACTGTCGGCCCATGACAGCGCCCGCAGGTTGTAGCGGGAGCGATCGGGATGCAGAAATCCCTGTTGGCGCAGGGTCTCGCGAAGTTGCTCATCGCTGTCGTCTGAGCGGTTGGGTGGTGGCGCGTTCTTGGTCACGCGTGCAAGGATAGCCAACCGCGGCGACGGTGTACAACGGCTGACGGGGTCGGCGTCGCTACGGCAGGGTCAGCGGCTGTGGCGGGAAGTGCGACGAATCGTCGTGTCGGGGGCGCAAGCGCAGGTACCCGAGCAGCGTGATCAGCAACAAGTACGGCAGCAGGAGCCCCAGGGTCCGCCACGGATCGTTGCCCTTCATCAGCAATGGGGGCAATGCACCGCAGCCACCGCCTCCGCCACCACCACCGCCGCCTGACGGAGCCATGTACGTGAAAGCCGTGCTGGCAGCCGCACCACTGCCGTTGGGGTTCTGCACTCGCACCGTCGCGGTCCCGGCGCTGCCTGCTGGGGTCGTGACCGTGATTTCGGTCGTGCTGACCACCGTGACCGTGGTCGCGGCGATGCCGTCGAATGTGACCACCGCGCCGGCGACGAAACCGCTCCCTGTGATGGAGACCTCAGTCCCTCCGGCGGTCGGTCCATCATCCGGCGTGAACGTCGATACCGTCGGGTCGGGGATCGCCATGTAGGTATAGCCGTCCACTTCGTCGACGAACAGTCCGCCGGGGTTCACGACCCGAACGTCGACGGCGCCGGCCGCGCCGGGTGGTGTCTGACAGATGATTTGCGTCGACGTGGCCGCGGTTACGGTCGCCAGGACAGCGTCGAAGTAGACATCGACAGCGGGCTCGAAACCGCTGCCGTCGATCGTCACCGTGGTTGCTCCAGCGGTGTCGCCACCGGTTGGGAACAGCGACGTGATGACTGGATCCCCCTCGAACGTGAACGCGGCAGCGAGATCTGCGACACGTCCATCGGAGTTCTGAACAACGATCGTCACAGTGCCAGACATACCCGCTGGTGTGGTGCACGAGATCTGCGTCAGCGAGTCCACCGTGGCTGTGGGGGCTGGGACCCCATCGAAGAAGACTGTGGCCCCGGCGAAGAAGTTGGTTCCGGTCAGCGTGACGTTGGTGCCACCGTCGGTGCTACCGACTGCTGGCGTCGCGTTGGTTAGGGTCGGCTGCGCCTCGACGACTTCGACGAAGCCGCTGAGAATTGCGATGTCGTCGGCGGAGTCGCGCACCTCGAGATAGCGTGGACCCAACGGCACTGTCGCGAGGGACTGTAGGATCATCGTGTAGTGCGGCTCGACTCCACCGGAGAAGTGGCTCCAGAACACGGTGATGTCGGCGCCGGAGACAGAGATCGTCTCGTCGACACCGTCGAAGTTGTCGGCGGTAACGATGATCGACGCGAAACCCCCACGTGGCAACAGAGCCGGGACACCATCTGAATCGGTGATGTTGAAGGGACCCGGGGGAAACAGCGTGAAGCCACCAACAGCGAGGTCATTTCCGGCGGTGACGGTGAGATCGATGGGATTCGTATTGCCGCCGAGAAAGCGCGTCGCAAAGTCGGTGTCAGTAGATGCACCAATATCGGATGACAAGTTACTGCCCAGAACAGGTAGGTCGAGAGGCTCGGCATAGACGTTGTACATGTCGGGTGGCAGGTAGTCGAGCACCCAGTTGCCGCTACTGTCGCTGTACGTCGAGCTGACCAAGATACCTTCGTCGTTGACCGCGACGAGGTGTGCGCCGGCGATCGGAGATGCATCGGTCGAGCGCGAGACGCTCCCCGAGATGCTGCCGAATGTCGGGGTGCCTGGGTAGAGATCGGTCGCGCCGAGTTCGTCGTCTTGTGTCAGGGTGCGGTGGACCGTCGAGCCATCCGCCGTGAACGGATACATCGTCGCGGCGCCCATCGCACTGTGGTCGAGTCCGATGAAGTGTCCGATCTCATGAGTCGCGATGCTCTGCAGGTCCTGCGTGCCGGTTGCGCCATTGGTCGAGAACGTGAAGTCGTCGCCGTTGAAGATGATGTCGCTATCGATGATCGTGCCACTAGCAAGATCGAACGTCGTCGGCGTCAGCGCAACGGTAGCCGAGTTTCCAGGGAACAGCCCAGTACTGTCGGTCTCATCGAACAAGATCAGATGAATGTCGTTGGCACCGTAATCGGTACGCATGGCATTGGCCGCTGTATCTTCCGCGAACGTGATCGTACTGGACGCGATGCCTTGCCATTGTTCAAAAGCCAACTGGATCGCTGCTTCTGTGGCTGCGAAGGAGACATCGTCGCTGCCGGCGGCTTGAATCACGTAGGAGACCGGCAGACTGCCCGAACCCCAGTGCAGGACGCGGCCGCTGTCGGTGATCGGGTGATAGCCCGAACCAGAATTCGTGACGAAGAGTAGCGCCAGCAGCAGCAGGCCGCTGCGCCAGGCATACTTCTTTGTGAGCGAAGCGGCGATCATTGTTTGCTCCGCTCTGAAGTTTGATGACTGCCCTGTTGTGTTGCCCCTGTGCTGCGCTCTCCGGTGGCGCTGTCTTTCTGGCGTTGAACTTGATCGCGCACGCGACTCTTGAAGTCGGCGACGGGCAGGCCCTCAGGGAACGCTCGCGCCGCAGCCGGCTGACCGTCGGCAGGCGACAGGGTATGGAGCCCGGACAAGTCTCGGCGTGCGATGCGGACGCCGGTGCCACGGTCGGTCGCGATTCGATAAACCCCTTGGTCGAGACCGACCGGAAGGCGGTAGTCGCTGTTTGCGTTCTCCGGTGCAAGGAACAGAATCAGTTCTTGCTGCGCGTCGTAGCGCATGAGACCGGGCACGACCGTTACCAGATTGCCGATGCGGCCACCGGGCTGCACGCACTCGAGTGTACCTACGGCAGTACCCTTCAGGGTCTCGAGCACATCGAACTGATAGCGTGTGACGATGAGTCCATCGTCATTGCGATAGCTCTCGCAAGAGCGGCAGCGCACGTGCACGATTTGGGACGCGTCGCGGACCAGTCGGTCGGCGTCGACAACGACGACGGTCGTTGCTGTTGCCTGTGGTGCCAGGAGGATGCAGCAGAAGACAAGAATGCCGTGTACGAACGGCAGCGTGGGTCGTCGAACAGGCGACGGCGACGGGGTTGGCATCTCTTTTGGATCCTAGTGGAGCAAGTGGATACAAAGCTCCCCCCTTGCGCGCTGATCCGGTGGCCAACGCGCGGGCCGAGAATCCGACGCAGATCTCGACACTCAATTATGAGCGATAGTTGCGGAATCGACGAGCGCCGTTCCGGGGCGTCTCCCGTAACCCTCTCCGAGAATAGGGTATACTGGGATGAAGCCCGACCCATTCAGGAGTGATCCCCGATGAGCACGAACACCACCGGTCCGTCCACGACGCTTTCGTGGATGGAAGAGTACTCGCCGCAAGACAAAACCGGCGCGATGACGGACGCCTACACGAAGTTGGCGGGCACCGTCGAAGCGTTGCGCGCTGATCGAGACAACATCGAGCTACGCGACCTCATGCAGCAAGAAGCGTGGGATGTCACGCAGGCTTGGTGTCGTCATCGCGCGCTGGAAGATGCAGGGAAGAGCTCGCGAGACATCGGTTCTTGGGCTCTTGGTGGTCCAGAGATGTTGTGGGTCAACTGCGGACTGTTGGATCCGGCACTGCTGAAGGAGTTTCACGAACCGGATGTTCTCGAGATGGACCTTGCGCGTCTCTTTCGTGTGACCGGTGGTGAAAACGAGTTCCAAGTCTGGTGGTTCAGCCGCTACCTGATCGATCGCTACCGCGAGCGACTGGGTGTCGAGGAGCACGTGCGTTTGCAGGAGAAGCTGGAGAAGGCCCGGGCTCACGTCACGACCTCGCGGCGGGACATGGCTGTCAGCGTCGCGGACTCGCGTGAGTTTCTGTCTGAACACACGAACGGTGACGCGGAGCTGCAAGCCAAGCATGGCAAGCTAGAGGTGATGTTGCCGTTCCAGGCGAAGATGACTGCGCTTGGCAAAGGCGGCGGCGTGAAGGATCGCGGCACTCACCGCGTCCATATGAAGGTGACAGAAGCGACGCGGACGCTGCTGCAAGCGATCGACGACCGCCTTGGCGTCTACAAGTTGAAGCGTGAGTTTGCCGCGCTGTATTCAGAGAGTCTGTCTCGGACCATCACGTTGGTGCAGGCGGAGGCGGACGAGCGAATCGCGGCCGACGCACTCGATGCCGGTGGCGGTGCCCACTTTCAAGCGAAGGCCGAGGACTGCCTCGACGCGATCGAGCAGAGCTTTGATGACGTCCGTAGCCTCGCGTCGCGCATTGCAGACACACCTCAATTCGTCGCTCCACCGTTCGTGCTGGAGCACTTGCCTCGAGTCGATGCGCGGATGGCGGCTGAGAGCTTCGACGACGTGCTGGAGGCCTGCCCGCGCTTCAAAGTCAGCGTTAGCGAGGCGGAGCGACCGCCGCGGCTCTTGCTGCTGCCCGGGGTTGGCAATGCGATCTACGACAAGAAGGCGCGTGAGATCGTTGCGACGCTGTACCCGACCGAGTCACGCCAGACTTCGTTGATCGGAGCCATCGGCGAGTCGTTTCTCGTCGATGACGAGCCCACTCGCAACAGCTACCAGCGCTTGCGTGGGCTAGAGTCGAACTCGTCGAAGGCCTTTAGTGACGCCTTCCAGCGCGACTTTTTCCAGTGGGTCACGACCGATTGGCAAACGCGTCGCAATCTCACCAAAGAAGTCCACAAGTGGTTCCACCACAACTTCATCATCCGCCGTAGCAGCGACTAGCGTCACTCGCTTTGTGGTCTATTCGATGATGATCCCGCTGGTGCTCAAGATGATGCCGGTCGCGCGTTCGAACGCCGTGACCGCCTTCTTGTAGTCGACCTGCGCCTGGATCTCGAGGCTTTGCGCTTCCAGCAGGTCGTTTTGAACCTGCAGTACTTGGTACGATGTCGAGCTGCCAACTCGCAAGCGCTGGGTTTCCCCGTTGAGCTGTTCGCGCCGCAGCTGCATCGCCGAGCGCGTTGTCTGCACCCGCTGCCGAGCAGAACGAATGTCTCGCACTGCTTGCCGCACTTCCTTGACCACAGTGTTGCGCGTGCGGTCGATGTCGAGCTCTGCTGCTCGCAGCGAGTTGCGGGCCTTCGCAAGCTGGTTCTTTTCGGCGCGATTGCCGATCGGGTGCTCGAAGACCAGCCCAATGCTCCAGCTGTAGAAACGCCCGGTGCCGACGCCGTCGATGGTGTTTCCGAAGTTCTCGTCGAGTCCCTCTTGGTCCCATGAGCCGACGACGTTGAACGTTGGCAGCATCTGGTTCTTGCGCCGCTGCAGTTCGAGGTCGGCGTTGTGGTGTACGAAGTTCGCTTGCTTCAGTTCCGATCGATTCCGAAGCGCCAGTCCTTGCGCTTGCCCCAGCTGGATCGGGTACTCCGCGAAGCTGAGCGGAGTCGACGGCACGACTCGAATGCCGCCGTACGGCCCTTCGGTACCGACCTCTTCGTCGTTGCGCTGCAAGTACTCACCGTAGTTCAACAAGTCGAGTAGATCGTCTTGGGCACGCTCGAGCTGTGCGCGTGCATCGATGATGCCACTCTTCTGCGTCTCGATGTTGGCTTCGGCATCGTAGACGTCGATCTCGGTCGCGGTGCCCACGTCGAGCTTCTGTCGATTGATTTCGAGCAGACGCTCGGCTTCCGTCAGGGACTCTTCTTTCACCTCTAGGTCGCGTTGCGCAAAGACGAGATCCCAGTAGGCATTGTGCACATCGCTGACGGTCGTCTCGACCAGACGCCGGTATTGCTCGCGTGAGATCTCGAGGTTGTTCTGCGAGATGCGATAGTCGGCGAGGTTGCTGTTGGTCCAGAAGTTCTTCAGCAGTGGCTGCGTGATTTCGGCCCGCAGCGTCATCTCGTTGCGCGGGTTCAGACTGAAGAACGTTGACTCGGGGTTGTCCGAGCGCGTGTTGACGAGAGACAGCCCCCAGTTGGTACCCGCAGGCAGCAGTCCCGACACTCCGAGCGAGAACACGGAGCTTTCGAACGGGTTGACGGTGACGCTCGCCCCAGCGCCGACGCCAGAGAGGAAACTGACCGTCGGTTGCCGGAACTTCGAGACCGTGTAGCTGGTATTGAACAGAGGGTCGAAAACGGAAAGCGCGATCGCGATGTCGTTTTCGGCGCTATCGCGGGTGAAGCGCTCCGTGCGCAGCTCGAGGTTCATCTCGAGTGCGATGTGCAGCGCTTTTTCGATCGAGAGCGGGACCGGACGCAGCGGTGGCCCGTCGGGCTCCGGCAGGTCGGCGGTCTTCGTTGGGGTCGCGGGAGGAGTGGTCGCGGGAGGCTGTGCGCCCGCTTGCGACGTCCAGCCAGCAACGGCAGGGATCATCAATAGCAACACGACGACCGAACAGAACGCGCGGCAGACAACGGCGGTCTTCATCGAAGTCTTGTTTCTCTCAGGGGACCTAGCGGTCCCAGGCTCCCGAGCCGGCGAGGGGAGATTGCGTGGCAGCGACGCTTTGTTCCCCCGTCCTGGGACTTCGGGTCCTGGGACAACGGGAACACGACGTGGGGTCGTCGAACTGCTGCCGGGGCGCGGCGTGAGCCGGCTCGTTGCGTGGATCATAGGAATCTGATCGACGGGCACAAGGGGCGGCTGCAGGCAAAGTTGGCAAAAACTCGGGGGTTTCCGAGGGAGCTTCTTCGGTCGCCGGGGGCCTTGCGGCGTTTAGGCGTCAGGCTTCTTGCGCAGTGGGCTCACGAGGAGAGCGCACCCGCGCGCAGTGGCGACGATGCCTGCGACACATGCGGTCGCGAGCACGACCAGCGAGAAGGCTGACCACATCTGAGGGACGTACAGAATCTGGATAAACCAACCGCGGCTGAAGAAGCCAAACGTGATCCCGAGCCAACCGCCGGCAACCCCGAGACACAGCGCGGCCAACCAGGCGGCGCCGATCCAGACGAACTCGCGATGCTGCATCCCGGCAAAGAACAAAGTTGTCATGAACGTGTACAGCAAGAGTGCGCTCGCGAGTGACTGCACGGTGAGCTGCTGCGGAAGCCGTTGCAGCTGCTCCCAGAAGTCTGGAAACGAGTGCCAAGCGAGAACTCCGGTTTCGATCGTCTCTTCGTCGATCAGTGGCAGCGCGAAGCGTGAGTTGAGGAAGTCAGGGAAATAGGTGAGCAAGATGAAGCCTGCCACCAGGAGTAGGGAGCAACGCACTACGACGTTGACGCATGCTCCAAGAGGGCCGAGGAGTGACTTGCCGGTCTCGAGAAGTGGCCGATCGCCGCCAAGGAAGCTGACGCGCGTGATGGGAGTAGCGGAGAGTAGGCAGCTGATCGCTCGGAGCACGCCGTCGACGATCATTCCGGGGAAGAGCATGATCTTGATACTGCGCCGGCGAATCATCCCTTGATGGAGCATGCCGACTGCGAGAAGCAGCATGCTCCAAACGCCAATCCAAGCAAGTGTCACACTCATGGACAATTCACAGCTGTAGCGCCCGCCCCTCGTGCGGCAGCCTAGCTGTGCCCCATCATTCGTTGCGTGAGACGCTCATAGTCGTCGGTCGAGTAGTAGTCGATGACGATGCGGCCGCGCCCGCGCCCCTCGCGAATCTCGACTTTGGTCCCAAGCGCTCGGCTGAGGAGGTCCTCCTGCTCGGCGACGTGCGGCGGCTTGACCTTCAGCGACGAGCCACTCGAGGCTGGGGTTGGATCGCGCTCCTCGAGTTCGGGTGCGGTCTCGGCATCCTGCGGCTCTCGCAGCGCAGCTTCGAGCGCCCGGACGGAGAGCCCCTCGTTGACGACTCGCTCGTGCATCTGCAACTGCTCGTCGGCGGGGAGGGTCAGCAGCACCTTCGCATGGCCCACCGACAGCATCGCCAGCTCGAGGCTCTTTTGCACCTGCGAGGGGAGCTCCAACAGGCGCAGCGTGTTCGCGACCGACGGACGTTTCTTGCCGAGCCTGTCCGCCAGCTGCTCCTGCGTCCAGCCGTGCTGGTCGCGCAGTGCGGAGTACGCCTTCGCAAGTTCGATCGGGTTTAGATTCTCCCGCTGGATGTTCTCGATCAGCGCTAGCTCTAGAAGCTGGTCGTCAGTCACAACCTTAACGATAGCAGGCACTTGCGGAAGTTCGAGGCGCTGCGAAGCCCGCAATCGACGCTCGCCAGCGACGAGCTCGTAGGTCCCGGTCGCGCTCTGGCGGACCACCAGCGGTTGGAGGATGCCATTCTCTCGGATCGAGTGGGCGAGCTCATCGATCGCCTCGTCGTCGAAGCGTTCCCGCGGTTGATCGCGGTTGGCCTGAATGCTCTTCGGATCGATCCACGCAATCGTCGAGTCAGTGCTCTGCTCAGCGGCTTCGGTCGCCTCGACTTCGCCGCTGCTCTTGCCTTCAGTCCCTGGGACGGGTGGTAGGGATTCGACCGGGATCGGTGTTGGAACCGACCGCGGGATCAGAGTGTCGAGGCCTCTACCGAGTTTCTTCGAGCCGCTCATTGCTCAAGATCTCCTTCGCTAAATTGAGGTAAGCCCACGATCCCCGCGAGCGGAGATCGTAGTCGACGATCGGTCGGCCGTGGCTGCTCGCCTCGGCGAGAGCGACATCGCGCGGGATGACGGTCTGAAACACCTTGTTCGGGAAAAACTTGCAGACCTCCGCGTAGACTTCCTGCGATAGATCGAGCTCTTCGCAGTACATCGTCACCAGAAGGCCTTCGATTTCGAGCTTTTCTTGGTCTCCGCGCTGGATTCCCTCGATCAGCGGCACGATCTGGCTGAGGCCCTCCATCGCGTAATACTCGCTCTGGACAGGGATAACGACAGAATCGGCCAGCTGCAGCGCGAGAAGCGAGAGCGTGCTCATTGCTGGTGGACAGTCGATGATGACGTAGTCGAGCGGAGGATTCGCCTCGGTGAACTGCGCCCGCAGGTCGCGGATCCCCTGGTAGTGTCCTTCGTTGATCTGTTGCCCCAGCATGGCGCTGCCCGGCAGCAAGTAGAGATTGCGCGCGTAGGTTGGCTCGAGCAGCGAGGGCAGCTGGCGAGGCTTCTCGAGTGCCGTTTGAATCGGCGAGATTGACGGCACCTGGGATCCAACGCCGGAGGTGGCGTTGGCCTGAGGGTCGAGGTCCATCAGGAGCACCGTGCGCCCAGCGCGCTGTAGAAACGCGGCGAGGTTTACGGCTGTAGTCGTTTTGCCGACGCCCCCCTTCTGGTTGGCGACGGCGATCGTCCGCGTCATTGCGCAACTCCGCCTCTTAGACGTTTGCCCCCTTGACCAGCGGCTTGGGCGCGGCTGGCTTCCCCATTGAGGCGTGGAAGAGACTGTAGTCGTGATGTCTTTGGCAGGCAAGGCGAGAATGTTCCACGTGGAACAATGGGTGGCGAGGCTTTTGGTGTGGGAGGGTCAGGAGAAGAAGGGATCGGCGGCGCAACCGGGCCGGAGGTGGAGGGCCAAGGGGGCAAGGGGGCAAGGGGCAAGGGGAAAGGGGAAGGGGAAGGGGAAAAGGGAAAAGGGAAAAGGGAAAAGGGAAAAGGGAAAAGGGAAA
>JBCCHQ010000004.1:0-112722 GCA_039028735.1 Planctomycetota bacterium
GCCGCTTCTGCCACAACCATGGGCACCGGCATGGCGAATGATACGCACCTGGTCGGCCTATGTGGGAAGTAACTTGTGGCGGAAGTTTCCCGCTTGCAGAGCCTTGGAAGACGGCGGGAGGCATTCTTGGCAGACTTGAATTCGCAGGCAGCTATGGACGAGCCGATGGACGGCACAAAGGACGCGGGCACCGGACGAGATCGCAGCACCTCCGACTGGATCGATATCGAAGACCTATCGATCCGGACCTACATTGGGATCTTTCCCCAGGAGAAAGACCGCAAGCAAGAGGTGATCTTGAACTTGCGATTGTTCGTCGACATGCGCCGAGCCGGGCGCAGCGACAGCATCGACGATGCGGTCGACTACAAGTCCGTCACCAAGGGGATCATCGCACTCGTCGAATCGGCGCGCTTCGACCTCCTCGAGGCCCTTGCTGAGCGGATCGCGGCTTGGGTCCTTGACGGCTCCGCGATCAGCCGCTTGACTTTGAGGGTCGAGAAGCCTGGAGCTCTCCGGCATGCGCGCACGGTCGCGGTGACGATTCATCGCAGCCAAGGAGATACCCAGTAGTGAATGGTACACACCGCCCCTGATGTTCGCAGAATCGCACGGGTCCCCCAATGATGACCAAAGCGCGGGCGAATGCGTTCGCTACCTATTGCTGCTCGGCTCCAACATAGAGCGCGAACAGAATCTGGCACACGCTCACACTACACTCTCCGAACGCTACACGGTGCTCGCCTGTTCGCGCATCTGCGACAGCGAGGCCGTCGGCGCTCCGCAGACACCGCGCTTCTTCAACCAAGCGGTCTGGATCGAGACCCAGCGGTCTCCCGACACCCTGCGGTCTGAGCTGCGCGCCATCGAAGCACAGCTGGGTCGCCAGCGCAGCGACGACCGCAACGCGCCCCGGGAGATCGATATCGACATCTTGCTCGCCACAACTCACGACGGCACGATCGACGAAGCGACCCCTATTGATCCTGAACTACTGACTGCGCATCACGTCTGCGTCCCGGCGGCTGACATCGCCGGCACGACGTACTTGCCGCAGCACGGGCGCACGATCGGGGAGATCGCTGCTGCCCTTGCCCCTCCACCGGCCGGCTTCGAGATCGTCGGCACGATGGACGGGGGCTAGCGCGATGCGCGATTGGTCATTCGGTGTCGGTCGACTCTTCGGAATCGATATTCGAGTTCATTTGATCTTTCCGCTATGGGTGTTCTTTCAACTCGCACGCCATGCCGAAAACGAAGAGTTCTTCTGGGGACTCGGAATCTACCTGACGCTCTTTGGCATCGTGTTGTTGCACGAACTCGGACACTGTTTCGCCGGACGCGCGGTCGGTGGTTCCGCGCGGCAGATTCTGCTGTGGCCGTTCGGCGGCTTGGCGTACGTCAGCGCCGCAGAGCGTCCGAAAGAACAGTTCATCGTCACGGCCGGCGGACCCGCCGTGAACCTGGCCATCTTGCTGGTACTGACGCCGTTCATGTATTGGTTCGACCAACCGATTGGATCGATGTTCCTCGATCTCGGAGGCAAGAACGGCAACTACCTCGCTGACCTCTATGCAATCAACTTGGATCTCTTGCTGTTCAATCTGATTCCAGCGTTCCCGCTCGACGGCGGATCGATGCTCTTGTGTGCGCTCTGGCACCGCCTCGGTCAACGGCGAGCGACCGAGATCGCAGTCGTCGTCGGTTGGATCTTCGCAGCCGTGCTGTTCGTCGTCGGATTGTCGACGGGGCAGTCGATCCTGTTGTTCCTCGCGATCTTGGGGGTCTTTGCCGGAATCCAAGAGCGACAGCGGGTCCGCATGCAGACAGAAGAGGTCTACGAGGCGTGGCGTGGCGACGTCCACACCGGTGCGGGCGATTCGCAGGAACCGTCCACAGGCTGGTGGGCACAGCGCCGCGAACAACGCCGGGCCCGCAAGGTAGAGCAGGCCGCGCGCAACGAACGAGACCGTAAAGCCCGCGTCGATGAACTGCTGGAGAAAGTCAGTCGCGAAGGGATCAACGCGCTCACACCGGCCGAGAAGCGCTTTCTCAACGATGTCAGCGCCGACTACCGTCGTCGCAAAGATTAGCAATGGGTGCTTGGTGGCGTTGCAACCAGGGAGTATCCTGCGGTCCAAACGCGAGAGATTCGCACGCGCGCGAGAGCTTCGCCGACGCGCGAGAGATTCGCACACGGAAGGAGCAGCCCTTTGTGCCCACAGGGTCCTTTTGCGCAACAGCCCGGCTTCCAGCCGAAGTACGAGGTTGGTCAGCTGATTCAGCATCGGCGCTATGCTTATCGAGGCGTGATTGCCGCCCTCGACGCCTCATGCATCGCCGATGACGATTGGTACCTGTCGAATCAAACCCAACCCGACCGCGACCAACCTTGGTATCACGTCATCGTGCACGGCAGCCATCACACGACGTATGTTGCCGAAGAGAACGTCGAGGTCGACCACGGCGGTGAGCAGGTCGTGAATCCTCTGGCACGAGAGCTCTTCGAGTTCTTTCACCGTGGCCGCTACCAGCCGCGTCAAGACGCGGTGTTTCGCATCTAGAACTTCTAAACGTCGCCGAGTCGACTCACGAGCAAAGTTGACTGAGGAAAGAAAACAGCTCCCTCGTCGCGGCTAGCGTCGAGAGAGCTGTTCTTGGTTGCCTCGCCGAACCGCGCGCATGGACGCAACTGGCGAGAGCGCGATCAGTCTCCGAACTGAATCCCTTGCGCAAGCGGTAGCTCTTTCGACCAGTTCAAAGTACACGTCTGCCGCCGCATGTAGGCCTTCCACGAATCCGACCCTGACTCGCGACCGCCACCGGTGTCCTTCTCGCCACCGAAAGCACCACCGATCTCTGCACCGCTGGTACCGATGTTGACGTTGGCGATTCCACAGTCGGACCCGGCCGCGCTGAGGAACTGTTCGGCGCTCTGCATGCGCGACGTGAAGATCGCGCTGGAGAGTCCTTGCGGCACCTCGTTGTGCCACTCGATGACTTCGTCGAGGTCGTCGAATTCGATGAGGTACAGAATCGGTGCGAAGGTCTCGTCGTGGACGATCGGCGCGTCATGGGCGATCCGCACGAGGGTCGGCTGGACGTAGTGCCCGCCCTCTGGCACGCCGTCGGTGTGCCGGGCGCCGCCACAGATCACTTCTCCACCTTGAGCCTTCGCCTGCTCGACAGCAGCGAGCATTTGCGTCACGGCACCTTCGGAAATCAGAGGCCCCATCAGCGTCTTCTCGTCCAGCGGGTCACCGATCGCGACTTGGCCGTACGCCTTCTGTAAACGGGTCGTTACCTCAGCGGCAATCGACCGGTGCAAGAACAACCTCCGCGTCGTCGTGCAGCGCTGCCCCGCCGTACCGACCGCGCCGAATAGGACCCCGCGCAGCGTCATGTCGAGATCTGCGTCCTCGGTCACAACAATGGCGTTGTTGCCACCCAGCTCGAGCAGGGTCCGCCCGAGTCGACCAGCGACGACTTCCCCGACTCGTCGCCCCATCCGACACGATCCCGTGGCGCTGACCAGCGGAATGCGGCGATCGGCGATCAGCTGCTCGCCGATCGGATCCGCTTCGGCCGTGACCAGGTTGAAGATCGGCGGCGCATCGTTTCGACGAAGCACTGGATCCACGATCTTTTGCACGGCGACAGCGGTCAGCGGCGTCAGCGTCGATGGCTTCCAAAGCACACTATCGCCGCAAACGGCCGCGATCAGTGCGTTCCAGGCCCACACCGCAACCGGGAAGTTGAAGGCCGTGATGCAACCTACGACGCCGAGCGGGTGCCACTGCTCGTACATGCGGTGTCCAGGACGTTCAGAGTGCATCGTCAAGCCGTAGAGCTGCCGGGAGAGGCCGACCGCGAAATCGCCGACATCGATCATCTCCTGTACCTCGCCGATCCCCTCTGCGCGGATCTTGCCCATTTCGAGGGCAACCAGCGCACCGAGGGGGTCGCGAAACTCCCGCAACGCCTCCGAGATCTGGCGTACGACTTCTCCACGCTTCGGCGCCGGCCATGTGCGCCATTCGCGAAACGCGGCCTCGCTTGTGGCGACAGCGGCTTCGTAGTCTGCAGGCGTCGATACAGCGACCCGGGCCAACAACGAGCCGTCGTGCGGGGAGCGGCTCTCGACCCACTCTCCCGACGGAGCCCGCCACTCGCCGGCAAACGCCCCGGGGCAATCCCCCTCGATACCTAGCTGTTTCAGACATTCGTGGGTCATTGGGGTCCTCTCTGGTTCGATTCGGCTGTTCTGGTCGTTAGGCCCCGCCCTTCGATGCGTCCCGAGAATATTGACTCAGCAACGTGGCCAGCTTTGGCTGCCGGGGCCTGAATTCTGCGCGGCAAGGGCCTAGCTCATACGCTGCGGCGACCGGAAAACCAAGGGCCAGCTCGTGGATTCGGGAGCATCAGCAGCTGCGCCTTGGGAGCGGATTGCGTTTTCGCAATTACTGAAAGAAACGCTGGTCGACGCAAATCAACTCGCCACGCCCTCAGGGTTGCGCCCGCACCGGATCATGACTACCATTCGAAGTGGATACCGATTCTGGATGGCTCTGATTCCTCTTACTCAGCCCCACGAGGTCACTACAAACGGCACTCACAATGCCCGTCGTGATGCTAGTGCGTCGTTCACTCGTTCGGCTGAATAAGAAGAATCGGGTTCTTGTTGAGGCACCCCGTCGCAGTGCCCGTAGTTCCGCGACAGGTGCTGTTTCATGGGCTCGGTAACTAAGGGTCTGAGGCTCAAAGAAGCCAACTCGGAATGTGTAAGGGATACCGTCACCTCTAGAGGTACAAGGTGACGGGTAGGCGCTCTGTCTTCAGAGTGTAGGTGGGTACCTCAAGGAGTAGGAGGATCTTTTGATCATGCGACGTACTCTCATGTGCTTCGCTGCGGTTCTATTCTGCAGCGTTGCATCGGCCCAGGTGGCAAACGACACCTGCACAACCGCTACCGTTATCGGTACCGGTTCCATGGACATCGGTTTCGACAACACCGGTGCCCTCACGGAGACGGTAGCTCCGGATGACTTCCAGATCGGAACGAACCCGGGTTTCTGCACGTCTTGGTTGACTGTCGACAACTCCAACGACATTTGGTACGAGTGGATCGCCGCGACCAACACCACACAGATCAGCCTGTGTGACAACGGTACGCCGACGAACACCGATACCAAGCTCGAGATCTACAGCGCTTGCCCGGCGTCGCTCGCGACCCTGGTGGCCTGTGACGATGACGGCTGCGACGCCACGACTGGCGGTCCCGGCTTCAACTCGATCTCGACGTTCGCAACGACGGCTGGCGCGACTTACCTGATCCGCGTTGGTTCGTTCACCGCTGGCTCCACCGGCGCCGCGACGATGGTGATCACGTCGGTCGCTGACGGCCTGACGAACATCGCCGGATCGGCGACGGGCGACAACTACACGATCACGTGGACGAACCCCGGCACCGGCGCCGCGGGCGATGTCGTCGAGATCGATAGTAATGAGCCCGGCGTCACGAACCCGGTCCACACGATCGCGTTCCCGGGTGAAATGGCCACGGGCATGCTGCTCCCGGCCAACGCCGGTAACCCGATCGGCGTGACCTACACGCTGCGTCGCGTCACCACGGGTGGTGCGAGCTCGATCCCGGCCAACCAGCCGATCGTCTTCAACCCGATCGCTGGCGACGAGTGCATCACCGCGACGGTGCTGCCCGCAGGGGACCAAACGGTCAACTACGACAGCTCCCTCGCACAGACGAGCCCCGACCCGGTTCCGGGCACCTGTACTTCGGGTGGCCAGTTCGCGGCCGGTTACGACGCAGACATCTGGTTCGAGTGGGAAGCGACTGCCCCGTTCTCGAGCTTCGAGGTGACCGCTGGCGCGTTCCCGGACGACGCCGTCTTCGCCGTCTACGACAGCTGTGCCGACGCGGCCGCGGGCAACGCCCTCGACTGCGAAGACCGCGGGACGACCGGCGCGTTCGCGCTGCCGACGACCGCGGGTCAGACGTACATCATTCGTATTGGTGTCGAAGCCGCCAACGGCGGTGTCGGTGGCCCCGGCGTCCTGGTGATCCAGGGCTTCACGGCCGCGACGAACGACACCTGCGCGACGGCAGTCTCCCTCGGTTCCGGTGACGTCACTCTTGGTTTCTCGACGTTCGGCGCCACCGCCGATATCGCCACGAACCCGGACCCGGCCCCGTGCCCAAGCATCGGTTTCGCCGTGTCGACGACGTGGAACGGCGATGTCTGGTTCACGTGGACCGCTATGGACTCGAATGCTTTCATCTCGGTCCTCGGTCAAGCGCCGATGACGAACCCGGTTCACGCCGTCTACGCAAGCTGCGCCGACGCCATGGCCGGCAACGCCATCGACTGCGAAGACCGCGGCAACCCGAACTTCTTCGCGATCCCAACGACGATCGGTCAGACGTACACGATTCGCGTGGCCAGCGACAGCACGGTCACGACGAACGGTGTCGCTGAGATCGAGATCCTAGGTTTCGGTCCTGCAGCAAACGACGAGTGCGCCACGGCGACCGCGATCGGTACTGGCGACCAAACCCTCGCCGTCTCGACCCTCGGTGCGACGACGGGTCTCGACCCGGCGCCGAACCCGTGCCCGAGCCACACGTCGACGTTCGCAGATATCTACGATCACGACGCTTGGTTCAGCTGGATCGCCGATGAGGGCCTCGCCCGCATCAGCTGGGAAGGCACCGCTGGCCTCACGACGCCAGTCGTCGCTATCTATCAAAGCTGCGCCGACGCGCTTGCCGGTAACGCCGTCGACTGCGAAGACCGCGGCAACCCGAGCGTCTTCACCGTCGGTACGACGATCGGTCAGACGTACTTGATCCGCGTCGGTGGCGACTCGACGGCTTCCACCGCAGGTGGCCTCGGTGAGCTGATCATCGAAACGTTCCCGCCGGCCGCCAACGATGAGTGCCTCACGGCAACCTTCCTCGGTACCGGTAACTTCAACGTGCTCGTCGACAACGGCGCCGGCTCGACCGGTGGCGACCCGACGTGCAGCATTGCCGGTGCGTTCAACGGGGACGTCTGGTACTCGTGGGAAGCGCACACGGGCGCCGTCGACATCATCTGGACCGGTAACTCGATTACCGACCCGGTCGTCGCGTTCTACGATAGCTGCGGTAACGCGGCTCTCGGCCTCCCGCTCGACTGCCTGGATGCCGGTAACCCCGTCACGCTGGGTACGTTCAACGTCACCGTCGGTGACACCTACTTCGTGCGTGTCGCCCACGATGCCGGTAACTCCGGTACAGGGTCGCTCGAGATCGTCGGCCAGCAGGGTGGCGTCACGAACCTGACGTGTGTCAACACGCCGGGTCCGGATGACTACGACCTGTCGTGGATGCCGCCTTTCGGCGCGCTCCCGGGCGAGACGTTCGTCGTCAACAGTGACGAGCCCGGCGTCGTCAACCCGATCTACTCGGGTGTCAACGGCACCGATCCGAACATGTTCGCTGGCACGCTGCTCCCCGGCAACCAGGGTCTGACCTTGGCCGTGACTTACACGGTCGAGTACACGACCGTGATTGGTGTGGGTATCAGCGAATGCTTCGTGGTCTTCAACCCGCTGCCGGGCGATGAGTGCTCGGTACCGAACGCGGGTGGAACTGGTAACCAGGTCATTGGCTACACCCTCGTGGGTGCGACCGACAGCCCGGAGCCGGATCCGACCAACTGTGGTCAGACCACCAACTTCAACGAAGACCTGTGGTACGAGTGGACCGCCGATTGGCCGCAGTACAACATGGCGATCGTTTCGCCGGCTCCGATGACCGATGACATCATCGCGATCTACGAGAACTGCGTCACGGCGGCGGCCAACAACCCGCTGGCCTGCCAGGATGGTGGTACGGACGCCGAGATCGACGTCACGGTCAACGTTGGCCAAACTTACATTATCCGCGTCGGTAACGACGACGGTGGTGTCGGTCCTGCGACGCTGACGATCTCCGCGACGGTTCCGCCGGTCGAGAACGTCGTCTGCGGTCCGACCGTCGGCGATTCGACGACGGTCCAGTGGGACTGGCCGGCAGTTGCCATGGCTGGTGATACGGTCGAGATCAACAGCAACGAGCCAGGCGTTACCAACCCGGTTCTCACGGTCACCTACAGCGGCGCCACGACGCGCACCGCGCCTTACAACCTGTCGGTTGCGAACGCCGGTGCTTCGTTGGCCGTAACGATCGACATCGTCTTCACGACGAACATCCCCGGTGGTGGTGTCGCAGCGAGTGACGCTGTGTCCTGCACCGAGATCTTCAACCCGATTGCGCACGACGAGTGCGTAAACCCGTTGGTGATCTCTGGTCCGTTCCCGATCGTGTCCGTCACCAACCTCGGTGCGGCCTCGATCAGCCCCGAGCCGGACGTCAACAACGTCTCCTGTAGTCAAACGACCAACTTCAACGAAGATGGCTGGTACGAGTGGACCGCAACGGCCGAGAACGTCTCGCTTTCGTGGACCTCGATCGTCATGACCGACCCTAACATCGCGATCTACGAGAGCTGCGCCCTTGCCGGTACCGGTACGGCTGTGGCCTGTAACGACCGCGGAACGGACTCGTTCATCGACACGACGCTGACCATCGGTCAGACGTACATCATTCGTGTCGCCCGCGACGATGGCGCCGCGGCCGCCGAGGGTACGCTGACGATCGACGCGCTCTGCTTCGATCTCGCCAACTTCACCGCAACGTTCGACTGTGTCACGCAGGTCGTGACGCTGGCTTGGGACGAAGCGGACAACTACTCGACGCTGTCTCTGACGGCCAACGGTGTCCCGACGACGACCCAGCCGACTCCGCTCGGCCTTGGCTCCGCCAACGGTCAAATCGAGACTTCGCCGCCTCTCAACACGCTCATCACCTACGAGCTGACGGCGACCTGCCCGAACACGGGTACGTCGATCGTAAGCGTGACTGTCGACACGGCTACGCCGACCGGCGCGGCCAACCTGATCATCAGCGTCGAGCAGGCGACCGGTCTGATCGACAACACGCAAGCGCTGATCGACGGCCTCACGGCAGCTGGTCAAACGACGGTTGTGATCACCGACCAGGCGAACGCCTGCTTCGCGCAACTCGTTGCTGACGCCGACAACATCTGGTTCACCGAGGGAACGTTCCCGGCGGACGGCGATATCACGGTGGCGACGGGTGACGCTCTCTACAACGCCGTCCAGGCGGGTAAGAACGTCTACATGCAGGGTGGTGACCTCTTCGGTTTCGCCCACGTTGCGAACCTGTTCGACCTCGTCGACGGTGTCGACCTGGCCGGTACGATCGACGGTGGCGACACGCTGAGCTCGGTACAGTCGTTCGACGCGACGAACGCGACCTTCGGCACGGACTTCCCGCTGCCAGTCGCATACACGCAGGACGGTACGGGTAACGAGTTCACCGACGAGCTGGCCATCGGTACTGCGGCTTCGGATCCCGGTGTTACTCTCACCGAGGTGACGCACCGTAACTTCCCGGACCCGGGTGAGACCAACTTCATCATCGGTCTCGTCAACCAGACGACGTCGGGCGCCGTTACGGCCTCCGCCTCGTTCGAGGTTGCTGGTTTCGGTACGCCGGCGGATCAGAACGCTCTGGTTCAGCTGTACCTGGACGCCTTCGGCTCCATGCCGCCAGGTGACCAGTTCCAGCGTGGTGACTGTAACGACGACGGTGCGAAGAACATCGCCGACCCAGTTCGCCTGCTGAACTTCCTGTTCCCGCCGTCGGGTACGCCGACGCCGCTGAACTGTGACAGTGCGTGCGACGCCAACGACGACGGTGGTCTCAACATCGCCGACGCCGTGGCCATGCTGAACGTGCTGTTCCCAATTGGTCCGCCAATCGCTTGGTTGGCTCCGGACCTCTGCGGCCTCGACCCGACCATGGATTCCCTTATGTGCCCGGGTTACACCAACTGCCCATAAGGTTGTCCTAATCGGAGACGCCTAGCGTCGAGCAGCCGAGAGAGCTTTGCTCTCTCGGCTGTTTTTTTTTGCCTTCCCCCCCCCGCGATGACAAACCGCGATGACAAACTCGACATCAAGAGAACGCAGAAACGAGCCACGGCTGTCGTGATCCCCCAACGAACTGACGGACGCAGTTGGCCGCCACTCAGCCCACCGACAATTGCGCTTTGGCACATTGTTACAACCTTGTTGCTGGTTTGTCGGTTCTGGGGTGGCACACGCACAATGTCTGGCTACAATCGTTAGCTGGGTTCAGGTTCCGCACCATTGATTGTTGTAGGACACCCGCGCGGGGGAGCACATGCGTCTTTTTGAGTCATGTTCTGTGCGCAGAACATCGCCTCGAAAGTCGCGGTCTTGCACGCTCGCGCGAGGGGTGGTGTCTGCGATCAATGCCGGGAACCTGTGTTGGGACGGGCTCGCCATGCCCCCCTCCGGGAGACAATGGCGGGCGTGGTTTCTCGTTGTAGGAGGGATTTCTTCTCATGCGTGTGACAATTTGTTGTTTGTTGGCACTGAGCTTTTGGTGCCTACCGGCGAGCGCACAGCTCCCCAATGATACCTGCGCGACGCCAACGCCAGTTTCGGGCGCGGTCCCGTTCTCAGTTGGCTTCAACAGTGCCGGCGCGGGCACTGAACCGGGCTTCGACGTCAGTGGTACGACCAACCCCAGCGCGGCGATCTGCGCGCCGGTGTGGTTCGCGGATCCGATCGTCGCTGACGTTTGGTTCGTCTACACCGCAGTGAACTCGCAGACCTTGATCGCCACTTGCGGTACGAGCTTCGATACGAAGCTCGAGGTCTACGACGGCTGCCCGCAGACGGCCGCAAACTTGGTCGCCTGTAACGATGACTTCTGCGGCGTGCAGTCGCAGCTCGTCGCGATCACGACGCCTGGCACCGACTACTTGATTCGTATCGGTGGCTGGCAAGGATCTGCGGTTCCGGCTGGCCCCGGCACTTTGACCATCGACGGCTTCACGCCAGCGCCGAACGACGAGTGCACGACGGCGACGCCTCTCGGTGCAGGGCCAAGTACCATCATGTTCGACAATAGCAATGCGACGACCGGCACTTTCCAGATCGGTCCGAACCCGCTTTGCACGAACTGGAGCGGCGCCGACATGGCGTTCGACATTTGGTACGAGTTCACCGCGAGTGCCGCCTCAACGCAGGTCGACGTCTGCGGCGGGGGTACTCTTGCCGATACGATGCTCGAGGTCTATTCGGCTTGTCCTCCAGGCGCGGCTACGTTGCTGGCCTGCGACGACGATGGTTGCGGTACGCTGCAGTCGTCGACGACGCTGCCAACCGTTCCTGGCACGAACTACTTCGTTCGCGTCGGTTCTTGGGATGGCGCAAGCCAGGGTACCCCGGGTGACGGCACGCTGACGATCACGCCGTTGGCGGATCCGGTCGCGAACCTCGCCTGTAGTATCACTGGCGCCGCGCCGGACACCTACGACATCACGTTCGACTGGCCGGCCTCCGCGGTCGCTGGCGACACGGTCGAGATCAGCAGCGATGAGCCGGGTGCCGTGAACCCGATCGCGACGCTGACGTTTGCAGGTGGCACGACGCGCACGTTCCCAGGAACGCTGCTGGGGCCAAACCAGGGCACCTCGATCGTGGTCAACTTCGACGTCGTGTTCGTGCAGGGCGTCGCGATCTCGCCGCCCGAGAGCTGTGGCTTGTCGTTCGCGCCGGCAGCCGGCGACGATTGCGGCGTTGCGAATCTGCTCCCCGCTGGGGATCAGGTCGTCTTCTACGACCTAACCACGGCTACACCAAGCCCCGAAGGCGACCCGACAACGTGTGGTCAGCCGACGACGTTCAATGAGGACCTCTGGTACGAGTGGGAGGCCACTTCTGGCCTCGTGCAGATGACGGTCACTTCGGCTGCACCCATGGATGACGACGTCATCGCGCTGTATGACGATTGCGCGCAAGCCGCAGCCGTCAACCCGATCGCCTGCAACGATGGTGGCGTGGATGCCGAGATTCTGGCGCAGGTAGTCCCTGGCCAGATGTACCGTATCCGCGTCGGTCTCGACGGCGGTATGGTTGGTCCGGCGACGTTGACGATCACGTCGATCACGCCACTACCCAACGATGACTGCACGGCACCGACAGCATTGTCGGGCACCGTGTCGGTACCGTTCGACAACACCATTGCGTTCAACAACGGTCCCGACTTCACAACGCTGAATGGGTTGTGTACGAACTGGACCCAGCCCAATACTCCCGATGAGATCTTCGGTGACCTGTACTACACGTACACGCCGGATCCAGGCGTCACGGAGATCAGCGTCTCGACCTGCCAGGCGGCGGGTCTCGGCGATACTCGAATCGCTGTCTACGGTAGTACGACCTGTCCCCCGGACACCGCAACGCTGTTGGCCTGCGATGATGACGGCTGCGCCGTCCAAGCGCTGCAAGCCGAGCTGACGATGCCCGTGACTCCGGGGATCACTTACCTCGTCCAGATCGGTTCGTGGAGTACAGTGACCCGTGGTATCGGTACGTTGACGATCGGCCCGAACTGCGGCGACCTCGGTGGTTTCGCGGTCGCGTTCGACTGCGTCACCAACGTGGCGACGCTGTCTTGGACCGAGAACGACAACTACAGCGGTCTCTCCTTGACCGCCAACGGCACCCCGACGGCGACGCAGCCGACGGCGGTGGGTACGGGTAACACCAACACGTTCACCGACATGCCGCCGCTCGGCATCGACGTCACGTACGAGTTGACCGCAACATGCGCCAACGGTGCTACGAGCGTCGTCTCGGTGACGGTCAACACGACGGTACCTGGTGGCGCGGACAACTTGATCATCGACGCTGAACTCGCAGACGACATCGACAGTGGTGCCGCGCTCGAGACAGCGATCCTCGCCAACAGCGCCACGGTGCAGCGGATCACTGATCTCGCGCACCCGTGCCTGACGGACTTGATCAACTCGGCAACGAACATCTGGGTGATGCTGGGTACGTTCCCAGCTGATGCTACGCTGCCACAGTCTGTCGGTGACTTGCTCTACGACGCAGTGCAGAACAACGGCAAGAACGTCTACCTCGAAGGTGGCGATCACTGGGCATTCGATCCGGCATCGAGCTTCGATGACATCGATGGTGTCGACGATGCACTGGTTGTCGACGGCGATGACGATCTCGATCGTCTGGTCGCGTCCAATGCCACGACAGGCGGCCTCGACCTGACGACAACATTCCCGCAGCCGCGCGTCTACAACCAGGCCAACTTGGGTGGCAACGACTGGACCGACGAGCTCGCTCTGGCAACCGGTGTCGGCGCAGACCCGGACCTGACGTCTGCTGAAGTCATCTGGCGCAACAACCCGGGGCCGAACATCGGCATCGAAACCGACTTCATTGTTGGTGTTGCGTCGGTCACGACTTCGACCCAACGCACGATCTGCGTTTCGTGGGAGTTCGGAGGACTCGGCGCAGTAGCCGTGGGCCCAACGGCATCGGCCGACCTCGCGGGTCTGTATCTCAACTACTTCGGTGGTGGCTCTGACCCGAAGTTCCAGCGCGGTGACTGTAACAGCGATAACGCAAAGAACATCGCTGACCCGGTCCGGCTGCTGAACTTCCTGTTCCCGGCCAACCCGCCACCAACACCGCTCAATTGTGACGACTCGTGCGACGCCAACGACGACGGTGGCCTCAACATCGCCGACGCCGTGGCCATGCTGAACGTGCTGTTCCCGACGGGTCCCCCCGTGCCGTGGATCGCGCCGGACGCGTGCGGGATCGACCCCACAATGGACGGTCTCGATTGCGTCAACTACGTCGACGGCACAGGTGCACTCTGGTGCCCGTAGGGTCCTAGCAGACACCTGACGACGTAGCTTCAGCCGGGAGAGGAGAGCCTCTCCCGGCTGTTTTCTTGTGCTCTTTTCGCAAACGCTACTTGGAGTCGCCTGCCGCGGACGGGGCAGCCGACACAACCCCAGGCAAGAAAACTACTTGGGGCACGCAAACGTGCTTCCGCGGAGGTCCTTTTCAGCGCCCGCCAACGTTGCGGGGGTGGCGCCGCGTCAATAAGATTGAGGGCACGCCGAGGTGGTCTCTCGGCGCGAGCCCGCGAAAGACCGAGAACTCGAAAGCCGCAGTCGCAACGGCATTGCTGCTCGCGGCCACGGGTGCTTATGGCAGATATTGCCGTAGCTGGTTCGGGACCGAAGGCCGTACCCAATTGGGACGAAAATAGGCTAGAAACACTTTGCGGGACGAGTGCTCACGAAGAGCGACCTCGAGTCGATGCAAACACGCAACGCTAGAACAGGCCTGGCGAGAAGAACGATGAGACACCTCTGTGTGCTGCTATTGCTGCTGCTGCAACCGCTCGCTGCGCTCGCTAGCAGTACATGCACTTCAGCTGTGCAGATCTTCGATGGCATCCCGGTGACCGGCGATCTGACTGGCGGCTGGTCAGCAGGCTCTGCGAGTTGCGGCTCCAGCAATACGAACCCTGATCTTTGGTACGTCTACAACGCGACGTGCGCTGGCGAAGTCACGATCTCGACGTGCGGCACCAACGATGCGCTCGGTGTCGACCTTGGGATGGACACGGTGCTGTCGGTCTACGACAGCTGCGGTGGCAACGAACTCGCATGCAACGACGACGATCTCGACGGCTGGTGCGGTGGTGAACCGGGCCAACTGCGTGACTCCGCGATCCGCCTCCCCGTCAATAGCGGCGCGACCCTATTCATTCGCGTGTCGCACTTTGCCGGAGCGATTGCGAACGGACAGTTCTCGCTGCAGGTCAGTTGTGCGCCCGTCGAGGCGCCGGTCACGAACCTGATGTGTTCCTTGGGTCCGGGTCCCGACGACTACGAACTGACATGGGACTCACCCACGGCTGGCACCGGTGCAGACATCTGGATCTTCTCCAGCGAGACTGGGATCCCACGGCAGATCGCAAGCCTTTCCGTCACGACCGAGTCGTTCGCTGGGTCACTGAGTGCGCCAGGGGCATCGGGACAATTCTCGTTCTGCGTCGAGGTGCGCGGCAGCGTCGGTATCTCGCAACGTGAGTGCTGCATGCTACGCTTCAACCCTCCGACGAATGACGAGTGTGCTACCGCGATCGTCGTCAGCGCCCCGGGGGACACCGTCCCGTTCGACAATACTCTGGCCACCACCAATAGCCCGTCGCTACCCATGGGCTTTTGCAACCAGTGGTTAGGCCCGCTGGCCGTGCACAGCGACCTCTGGTACGAGTACACGGCTACAACTACAGGGCCGATGTTTGCGAGCACGTGCCATCGTGCCAACTTCGACACGAAGATCGCCGTCTACGAAAAGAGCGGTTGCCCGGCACTGACCAGCGACCTCGTGACCTGCAACGACGACTACACGAACTGCACCGGCTTCACGTCACGTGTGGATTGGACCGCGAACGCCGGCACGACCTATCTCGTGCAAGTCGGAGGTTTCGACGCCGGCCCCACTTCGCGCGGCTCTGGTGCGATTATCGTCAGTCAAGAAAAGCCTACCGTCACAAACCTCAACTGCTCGCACGGCATCGCACCCGGCGAGATCGTCGTGACATTCGACTATCCGACCGGCAACGTTACCGATGAAGTACGCTTCTACGTGAACCGCGGTAGCGGTGTCCCCATGTACTTCGGCAGCGTCCAGCACCCCGCGACGACGTTCGTCGGCAGCTTGGAGAACCCCGAACTCTTCGGCACTGTCGAGATCTGCGCTGAGGCGGTCGGTGTTGGTATCTCCGAATTCGAGTGCTGCACGATGACATTCAGTGGGCTGCTGAACGACGGCTGTTTCGCGCCGCTGATCGTCGGCGATGGGACCCCTGTCGCGATCGGCAACCTTGCACCGGCAACGCCTGACGGCGGGACGAACTGCGCTCCAGCCGCTGCGACCCGCGACGCTTGGTACTCCTACACCGCTGGTTGTGGCGGCGACGTGACCTTCAGCACCTGTGGCTCGTTTGGCCTCGGTGGTATGGACACTGTGCTGAGCATTCACGACGGCTGCCCCGCAACCGCCGCGAACGAAATCGGCTGCAACGATGACAACCCAGGCGCCTGCCAAGGCCCGATCCCGGTGGACTCGCACGTTACCGTCACGCTGTCAGCCGGCCAGACAGTCTTGGTCAGAGTCGGACACTTCCCAGCCCCGAGTGGCCTCGGCAACGGCAACTTCCAACTCAACATTGTGCCCAGCCTGACGCAACAACCGGTCACCGATCTCAATGGCACCGACCTCGGTGGCGGCGACTATCAGCTGAGCTTCAACTTGCCGGCCGCCCCAGCTACCGACCAAGTCGTTGTATGGTCGGACGAGGGCGGGATCTTGCACCCCGTCGGCTTTGTCGTCCCGCCAACCTCGACCTTCACGGCCACGTTGTCCAACGCGAACTACATCGGGGACATCAACTTTTGTGCGCAGGCTTTCGGACCGTGTGGAGACTCGACGCAAGTCTGCACAACCGTCACGTTCTCAGGGATTCCAAACGACTCTTGCATGAGCCCGATCGTCCTCGCGTCCCCGGCAAGTGGTCCAGTCGCTTTCGCCAACACCGTTGCTACCACCAGCAGCCCAACGATCACGCCGTCGGTCTGCACACACTGGCTGGGGAACAGCTCGATCGAACGCGACCTTTGGTACGAATACACGGCGACGACGGCCGGGGCCGTTGTCGCGCGTTCTTGCGGCTCCAGTTTCGACACGAAGATCGCTGTCTACGATGGCGGAGCCTGTCCCCCGACCAGCCTCGTGGCCTGTAACGATGATGGCTGCGGCCTGCAGTCGGAAGTCACGTTCAACGTTAGCGCTGGTGCGAGCTACCTGATCCAGATCGGTAGTTTCTCACCCTTCGGTGCCGGCAACGGGATCCTGGAAGTCGAGCAGGCATGCGCCCGCGTCGCGAGTCTCAGTGGTTCATTCGATTGCCATACCGGGTCTGTGTCGCTGTGGTGGACCGATCAAGATCTCTACACCGACATCGAGGTACGGGCCAACGGCACTCCGCTGATCGCGCAGCCGTTCCCTGCCGGTGCGGGTGGGCACAACAGTATCCAGCACCTCACGCCGCCGTCCGCCGAGATCTTCTACGAAGTCATCGCCACCTGTGCAGCCGGCGGCACGAGCACCACGGGCATCTACATTGATGCGCAGCAAGTGCTCCCGTCGCAGGACCTCGTGATTGCGCTGGAGGGGTTGCACACAGCTGGGGAACTGCTTGGAGAGATCGACAGCGGCACCCGTCTTCGCGACGCGCTCGAAGCGAATGGTCGCAGCGTGGCACTGCTGCGCGTCACCCCCCGCGACTACCCTTGCATCGCCGACCTCCTCGCAACAGCCGAGAACGTTTGGCTGCTGCTAGGGACCTACCCGGGGACCTACGCATTGGATGTTCACCTCTCGGGTGAGTCGGCCTACTTCAGAGACCTGGTCATGGTGAGCGGCAAGAATCTCTACGTCGAGGGCGGCGATCACCTTGGCTTCAACCACATCCCCGGTCCCCTCGATGACATCGACGGGATCGATCTCGGCGGGGTCGAAGATGGCGATGACTCGTTCGACTCAATGCTCGGGCAGGATGCACCGACCGCGGGGTGCTTGACCGCGACCGCGTTCCCGGCAACGCGCACGTACCGTCAGGATTCTCTCGCCAACGATTGGACCGATCGCTACCAGACCGCCGGTCCCAATGACCTGATGCCAGATCCCGGAGTCACGGCGGCAGAGGTCATCTGGCGCAACGATGGCGCCGGCGAGCCGGCCTACGTAACAGGAGTCATTGCGACGAACGCGCTGCAGCGCAAAGTCTTGACGCAGTCGTGGGAGTTCGGCGGCTTCTCGGACACGCTACCCCCTGCACAGGCCGAACTGGCGCGCAAGGACCTTGCCGCGGTCTACCTGACAGCATTCGCGGACGGCATCCCGATCTTCCGGCGCGGCGACTGCAACAACGACCAAGTCACCAACATTGCCGACGCCGTCGCGACGTTGAACCACTTGTTTCCGTCGGGGTGCATCCCAACCTCGACTTGCCCAACGTTGCCGTGCGAGAGTGCCTGCGACGCCAACGATGACGGTGCGATCAACATCGCCGACGCCATCACGAGCTTGACGATCTTGTTCCCGCAAGGCTGCGTCCCAGGACTGACATGCCCGTTCTATCCGGCCCCCGGTTCGAACTGCGGCTCGGAAGGCACAATCGACGCCCTCCACTGCGACCAGTACAGCTGCCCGTAGCTGCAGCCCTCGTTGCACAGCGCCGCGGCAACAACAGCGCAAACCACTGGGGGAAAAGCACTTAGCTCCACGGCACAGATCGCCCTCGCAGAATTTCGCAAAGTCAAACACTGACGAAAAGGCAATTCCTCCCGGTTATCGAACGGTTGTTTCTTGACACAACCCCTACCTGCGGCGAACATCCTGAAACCTTGGACTTCAACTAGTAGGAAATCCGACGGACGGGCGCAGCTTTCGATGTCGCGCTCACCGATCGGAAAGGGTCGTCTGTCGCTCTGAACTTGCCGAGCGAGGTTCGACGCACCCGCAATGTCGCGATTTCGTTGAGAGGAAATGGCTCCGGTGCTGCTCCGCCGCGCACTGATCGGGTTGTCGCTCGCACTGTTCCCCGCCGCTTTTGCGTGCGGGCAGCAGACGTTGAGTCATTCCCAATCACAAGCCATCGGGACCGCGAACTCGATCACCTGCCTCGACAATGCCTCGCCTGTGCCGGCCCATCACGCAACAAGCTTCTGGCGCACGTTTGATCTCGCTGGATTCGGGATCGGCACAGCGATTTGCGTCGAAGGCGTAGAGTTCGGCATTCAAACCGTAACATCGTGTAATGAGCAGCCATTGATCGTGCGCCTCTACGTGGACGACGATCCCGATCCCGCACCGCTCAACGACCTCCTGCTCGTCGCGGAGAAGGCGATCACGGTCAGTAACAACGCGTCCGGCATCGTTTTCGCCGACATTGCAGCGGAGATTGCCAGCGGATCGACATTGGTGGTCGAGCTGCATTCACCGGCGGGACAACCAACACTGGGCTATTTCCTCCCCGGTTCGAACAACTTGGGCGAGACCGCACCCGGATACCTCAGCGCTGCGGCCTGCGGCTTTCCGGAGCCGGTTCAGTTGGGGTCGCTAGGCGCCAACGGTGCCAACATGCATCTCGTCATGAACGTGCGCTACAACCTTGGCGGCTGTAACTGCATCGCCCCAACTGCACTGATTGCGAACCAGCTTGGCAATTCGCAGAGCATCGAGCTGCAGTGGGTCAATCAGGCGCCGCCACAAGGCTACGATCTGATCGAAGTGTTCGTGGACGGTAGCCTGCACGCAACGTTGCCGGGCACAGCAACCGACTACACCGTCTTCTCAGCAGCCTCGTTCGCGCAAACGGTGCAGCTCGAAGTCCGCAGCGTCGCCATGGGCACCCCTTGTGAGGGGCGCGCCTCCACCCACACAGTACTCGTCGGCACGCCGTTGCCGCTGTCCGGCGGCGTCTCACACACGTCTACCCCTGCAGCCAGTCTCGCAGCCGCGGGCGGCTCCGTCTCGGATACGATCCAGGTGGCCTCGGTCTTCCCCGTCGACGGTATTCAGGTCGGTGTCGACATCTCGCACAACAAGATGTCCGACCTGATCGTCACGCTGGCGGCGCCGAATGGCAGCAGCGTCACACTGCACAGCAACAGCTTCTTTCAGGGCGGTTTCTTGCAGCCCGACCTGCAGCTGACGTACCACGACCTAGGCGTCGCCGCCTGCGACGTGTCGTCCACCTGCGGCTGCCTGGTGCGTCCATCGGGCCCCGGCCTCCTGGACGACCTACGTTGCGGTACGTCATCTGGCACGTGGACGCTGACAGTCACGGATCTCCTGGGACAACCAACCGGGACTCTGAACAGTTGGACGCTGGACCTCAATGATGGAATCTGCTGCCGCGCGCCAAGCGATCTGATCGCCGGGCAGAACTGCATCGGAGGGTCGCTGACGTTGACATGGACCAACAACGACAACTACGACTTCATTCGAATCTCCGATGAGCACAACGGCAACACCGTCATCACCCAGCTCCCCGGCACGACGACCAGCCACACTTTCACCGCGGCACCGACAGGACTGCACCGACTAACCCTGCTGGGGCAATGTGCGAGCGGCCTCGTGCTCTCCGCCGCGATCGAAACTGACGTCTATCACACGGACGGTACCGAGACCGATATCGTGCTCGCCCTCGAGGGACTGCAGAGCATGTCCGGGCTTGGCACGATCGATAGTGGTGCGGCTTTGCAGCAGGCCCTGCTGGCCAACGGACGAAACCCGCTGATCGTGCGAGCGACGCCGGGCGAGTTTCCGTGCATGAATCATGTCGACGTGGTCTGGGTCGTTTCCGGCACGTTCCCGAACGACTATCGCCTATCGCAGAGCGAAGGCGATTTGCTGGCTGCCTTGAACGAGAGTGGCCCTGGAATCTACTTCGAGAGCGCCGACCACTGGGGATTTCAGCACGTGCCGTCGCTTCTCGATACTCGCGACGGTATCGCCGCAGCGAACAATGGTGACGATAGCTTCACGCGAATGGACGGCTTCGACACCGCGAACGGCATCGACCTCAGCGGACTACTCGGCGTCTCGTACACACAGGACTATCACCTCAGTGATGACAATGACCAGCTCATCCCCGCGCAGTCGTCGTCTGCGGGGACGTCCCACGTCCTCTGGAGGAACCACCCCGACTCGGCCGTGGAAACGGACTACGTAACTGGCGTCTTCCGCGACAACGCGGTGGGCGGCAACATGGTCTCGTGCTCTTGGGAGTTCGGCGGCTACGGGGCCGACGCAGCCACCCTTGCGGCACACTACCTGGGCGTACTGATCGGAGAATCGCAGTTCGTACGGGGGGATTGTAACGGCGACGGATCAACCGACATCGGCGACGTGGTCTTCCTACTGAACTACCTCTTCCCTACCAGCCAAAACGTCACCGTGCTCTGCCTCGACGCTTGCGACGCCAACGACAGCGGCATCCTGAATCTCGCCGACGCAGTCCACATTCTGTGGGCCCTCTTGGTGCCCCAGTCGGGCGTGACGATCCCGCCCCCAGTGACTTGTGGCGTCGATCCGACACCCAGCGCGCTCTCTTGCCTGCAGAGCCCGGGCTGCCCGTAACCCCCGGTCTGCCCTAAAGACTGATTCGGCCCGACTCACACTCCAGACAAAATTGCTGCTCGTCGCAGATCCAATCGCGGTAGCATGCGTCGGTCTTGGTTGTCACTGGCTCCCGCAGGTAGGATTGAGTGCAAGAGAACGCGTCTCCGGGCTCGGCTGCGAGCTCTTCCCCCAACGTAAGTGACCGCTCACGGGACCGGAAGCGGATGAGCCGCGCCGGCTCGGTCAGCGCGGCGACGATGACCTCGCGAGTACTGGGACTCCTCCGTGACCACATCTTCGCGAAGCTCTTCGGCGCCGGCGTGATTTCTGACGCTCTCGTCGTCGCGTTCCGTATCCCCAACCTACTGCGCGACCTCTTCGCCGAGGGAGCCCTGTCTTCGGCCTTCGTGCCAACTTTCACACAACACCGACGCGAGCACGGAGACAACGGCGCCTTTCGTCTCGCGCGTGTCGTGCTGACGTTCCTGCTGTTGGTCGTCGGCGTCTTGACCCTACTTGGAATCGTCTTCACACCTGGGTTGGTCTCGCTCATCGCACCTGGTTTCGACACCAATACGGTCGCGCCGAACGGCGACGTGAACCAGCGTGAGCTCACGATTGAGCTGACCCGCTGGATGCTGCCGTTTCTGTTGTTCGTGTCGATCGCCTCGGTGTTTCGCGGCATACTCAACAGTTATCACCGCTACTTCCTCCCTGCGCTGGCACCGGCACTCTTCAACGTCACTGCGATCGCGGTCGGCTACGGCCTGTGGTTCGCGGACGTGCCGCAAACGACAGCAGTCTTTGGCTGGGCGCTGGCGGTTCTCGGCGGAGGTTTGGTCCAGCTCCTCGTGCTGGCCGCGCCCCTGTCACGCTTGGGCTTTCGCTTCCGGCCGTTGCTCGCGCTGCGGGACTCAGGGCTCCACCGGATCATGCGCTTGATGGCGCCCGCAACGCTGGGTTTGGCCGCCGTGCAGATCAACATCGTCGTGAACACGATTCTCGCATCCCTGGTGGAGACGGGTGCGCCGAGCTGGTTGCAATACGGCTTTCGTCTGACCTACCTACCGATTGGTGTGATCGGCGTCGCCATCGCCACAGTCAGCACAGTCAACCTTAGCCAGCATGCGAGCTCGGGGGACCGGACCAACTTCAGTACCGAACTCGTATCTTCGCTGCGCCTGGTCGGCTTCTTGACGTTGCCCGCAACAATTGGGCTGATCGTGCTCAGCGAAGGAATCGTCAAGCTGCTGTTTCAATACGGCGAGTTCGACGCTCGCGCAACTACCCAGACGGCCACGGCATTGGTGTACTACAGCTACGCCATCTTCTTCTTCAGTGGCATCAAAGTCCTGGCACCCGCGTTCTACGCCCTCGATCGCGTACGGGCTCCAGTTATCGCTTCTTGCGCCGGTGTCGTGATCAATCTCATCTGGTCGCTGTCGACGTACAAGGTGTGGGGGCACGCCGCGCTGGCTTTTGGATCGACGCTCGCGGCCGCCGTCAACTTCATCGTTTTGCTGTGGGCGATCCGTCGCACCATCGCAACAGCACCGGGACTACTGCGGGGACTGACCGCGATGCTGTTTCTGTCCTTGGCCATGGGGGCAGCTGTGTACGCCCTGCATACGCAGCTCGTTGCCGAATTCGGGACGGAAACGCTGGCCGCACGCTGCTTGGTGTTGATTCCAATCGCCGCCGGGGCAACGATCATCTTCGTCGGCGGTCGAGCCCTGCGCCTCCCAGAAGCCTACGATCTGACACGAGCGTTCTCCCGCAAACGCGGTTAAAGTCGAACCGGCTCAATCACGGCAGAGAGCGAGGTTCGTGCGCAGGTGAGTTCCCGACTCTGGTCCTACGCGCTAGTCCGGCCACGGCTCACTCTAGCGCTTCTGATCGGCGCTGTGCTGGCCGCTGCCCCAGGGGGCCTGCTTCTCCAGATTCGCACCGACGGCAGCGCCCTCGTCCCTCGCACAGCACCCGAGGTGCTTGTCGACGCCGAGATCCGTGCCCTCTTCGACTTGGAAGATCCACTGGCCGTCACGGTCGAGACAACTCACCCCGATGGCATCTTCAATGAGACGACGCTCGCATTGGTCGTCCGCTTGGCAGCCGACTTGGCTGCAGAGGTCGCTCGCGCTTCAGAAACCACTGGGACCACAGCACACGTCGTCAGCATTGCCCCAGAGAAAGGGGGTCGGGTCATCCCGGGCACGCTGAACTTTCGCGCGTTCCTCGATCCGTTGCCCACGACTCCGGCAGAGCTTCACCGTGTACGTGAGGACTTGGCCAAGACGCAGATCTACACAGGCACGTTGATCTCCGTCGATGGTCAAGGCGATCGCACCTGGCGACCGTCTGCAACGTCGATCTTGGTAGGTACGCCGAACGGAATCGATCGCTTCGACTTCTATCAACGGATCCATGACATCGCGCACACACAAACGCCGGATGGACACACCATCCGTGTCGTCGGCGCGCCGGCTGCGGAAGTGCTGCTGGGTCGGCACTTACTGGCGGACCTCGGGCTACTGATACCGCTGGCAGCCATAGCGATGTCCTTCGTGTTCTTGTTCGCGTTTCGGTCTGGAGCGGCAGCGCTGCTCGGCGCCAGCGAAGTTGTCGCGTGCCTCGTGTTCGTGTTTGGCGTCATCGGCTACTGCAGCGTCCCGATCTACCTGACGATCGCTGTGCTGCCTGTCATCTTGACGGTCGTCGGTGTCGCGGATGAGATTCATCTGTTCCATCGCTTCCAGTCACAGTTGGCGACGGACGCCTCCGGCAACCGTCGCGACGCACTGTTGACGGTGCTACCGCTGATCGCCCCGCCGATCATTCGCACCTCCGTTACCAGCGCCCTGGCATTCACGTCGTTCTGCTTCTCTCCGTTGGCCGCTGTCCAGGCCTTTGGCGCCTTTGCAGCGGTCGGCATCGTCTTTTGCATGCTGTGGTCGTTGGCGGCTATTCCTGCGGCCCTGTTGCTGATTCCAACGCGCTTTCTGCTCCCCAGACGGCCCGTCGCCGCCGCAGCACGTTGGCAGAGAATCGGTAGTTTCGTGGTCGCGAAGCGCGGCCTCATCGTTGGCGTTGGCGTTGTGCTCGTCGCTGTGGCCGTCCTGCAGTTGCCGCGAGTTCGGGTCCAAGACAGCTGGGTCGACGGCTTCGCCGAGGACAGTCGCTTCGCCCGCGACACGCGACAGGTGAATGAACTCTTCTTCGGCATCCACCTACTGGAGATCTGCCTCGACACCCGCCCTGGAATGGTGCGAGGTACGCTGGTCAATACGCCGGCGACCGACCGCGCTCTACCGCTGGACTTTGAACTACAGCTGCCGTCGGGGGCAAAGTGCCCTCCTCCAGGGCGTCACGTCGTCGTTCGTGCGACGGCGCCGAACGTCGCTCAGCTGCCGCAATCCTCGCCGTTGCCCTACACCGCAAGCCCCTTCACTGCGGAGGTCTTGAAACCCGCGCATTCAGACAGCGATATTGTCGCGTTACGCCGCACGTGGGATTCTCAGTATGCGCTGTACAAGCGGCAGGGTCCCTTTGAGTACGAGGTGGTCAGCGCTCGCTGCCTGGCCCCCACAGTGCTTGCCGCATTCGCGAAGTTCGAAACGTTCCTGCAGAGCCTCGTCGAGAATCCAGCACTGGAAGTCGGTGGCGTCCTTGGCCCCGAGGAACAGCTGCGCACGGTCAACTTCATCGCGGGTGGCTATCGCGCCGAAAGACGTACGAGCGGAGCCAATGCGCGCGAGAACGAGGAGATTCAAGAGCACTATCGCAACGTGCGCGGCAGCCGGCGGCTGCATCAGCTCGTGGATCCGGCCAACGAGCAAGCGCGCCTGACGCTGTTCCTCGAAGACGCCGACTTCATCTCCACAGCACACCTGCTCCGTCTCATTGCAGACTATGCGCAAGAGCACCTCCGACCGCACGGGATCGCACTGCGCCTGGCTGGAGACGTGGCCGTGAGCCAAGCGATGATCGATGCGGTCGTCGCAACCCAGCTGCGATCCTTGGCACTGTCTCTGCTCGGTGTGTTGATCATCGCAACGATCCTGCAGCGTTCGGTCGTCCTCGGTGTTCTCGCTACGACCCCGGCAACTCTAGCTGTCGTCGTGAGCGGCGCGATGATGGCCGTCTTTGAGATTCCCCTTGGAGTCGCTACGTCGATGTTTGCTGGCATGACGTTGGGGATCGGGGTGGACTATGCGATCCACTTTATCGCGCGCTGGCAGCAGCTCCATGAAGCTGGCGACCCAGAGGCCGTGCAGCACGCGATCGTTGCGGTGGGGCGGCCGATCTGGATCGACGTCATCGTGATTGGCGGCGGTTTCGGCCTCTTGGCGTTCTCGCAAGTTCCCGCGAACCACCGCTTGGGCCTGCTCGTACTGGTGAGTCTGGTCACGTGTTCGGTTGCGACGCTGACGCTGCTCCCGGCTGCACTGTCCTTCTTGGGGCGCAGAAGAAACACAACAGCGGTGTCATGACCTACCCACGCAACGTGCCTAACGGCGACCAGCTTGGTAGCGCTCCCGAGACTGAGCCCGTAGTTGCTCGACTCGCTTGCGGAATGCCAGAGGCGTCGTCGAGGATTGTTCGTGGTAGTGAATTCGCGTCAGCAGCCGTTCGAAGGTCTTGGTTGCGTCGTCGTACTCACCCTGGTCGAGCTGCCGCACCCCTTCCTCGAACAGCATGTGCATGTCCGCGATCGCCTGGGTCTCGGCAACCCGGGCGCGGGTCTGCAACTCGCGCGTGATCTCGCGAATCTCCGACGCCCGATCACCAAGCAAGAATCCAACGGCATCGAGAAGGCGACGGGCTTCTTGGTTGTTCGGGTCGGCGCTCACTGCTTGCTGCAAAGTTTCACGCGCGTCGGCGTAGTGCAGCTCACCGATCTGCCTTTGCGCCTGTTCAACCAAGTGCCGTGACGTCCCACGGCGGGCTTGTTCCTGCACGACGAGCTGTTCCAGAAAGTCCTTGGCTCCACCGCCCTCGCCGGTGCCCTCGGACGGCATCGTCGGCTCTGCCGAACTCACGACATTCTCTGGGTCGGCAACGACAACCGAATCAGGCGGTGACGCGACGACGGGGTCGGCTTTCGGTGATGTACCTTGGCAGCCACTGACGAGGAGCTGCCCTGCCACAACGAGGATTAGACTCCCAACAACAGGAACGGATCGCTGCCTGGCGCTTCTTGAAGATCGCATCGCATGTTCTTCCGTATGGACGTTCGTCGACACTTGTGCGGATGAGGACCGCAGCGAGGTGCAATTGTAGCACTCCGACGGGAACACCGGGAACAGTTGGTCGGCGGGACTGACGATCAGGCGGGAGCGGCCACAGCGCGCTCGAGAGTGAGCGCCTGGGCCTCGATCGCGTCCGTCATGTGCTTCCAAGAGTAGGTAGTGGTGACATAACTGCGACAACGATCGCGCAGCTGCGCCAGCTTGGCCCGGTCGCCCCAGTGGAGCAGGGTCGCCGCGAGTGCGGCCGGCGTGACGTCCTCGCACAGGAGGCTCGCTTCGAACGGTTCGAGGATCTCCGTGGAGCCACCGACCGGCGTCGCGATGACTGGCGTGCCGCAGGCCATGGACTCCACCGTGGCGAGGCCGAAGCCTTCGAGAGCACGGGTCGGCATGACGGTGAGGTCCGCGCCCTGATAGAGCCCAGGCAGTTCCTCATCGGCAACGTAGCCGAGGAAGCGCACCTGGTCGCCGAGGTCGAGTCGCTCGTGGAGCGCGTGCAGGTCGTCGGTGGCGGCCCCCTTGCCAGCGATCAGGAGACGCGCTTTGGGAAGCTGTTCGGCAATCGCGGCGAACGCGTGAAGCAGTAGATCGACGCCGGTCCGAGCTACCAACCGACGCACGCAGGCGATCATCAACTCTCCGTCGGCGATCCCCCAGCGCTCGCGTTGGGCACGCCGCCCTGCGTCATCGACCGGCTGGAAAGCGACAGTATCGACGGCCGGATAAGCAACTGGGATCGCGTCGGCCGGAATGCCGTGGAGCTCGCTCAGGTGTCGACGACTGACTTGTGAGATCGTGACCCAACGATCGGCGCCCCGCACCGCTTTCCCTTCGACTCGGCGGCGCGCATGATACGCAAGCTGTCCCTTCAGACCCAATTCTGAGACGCGACGGGGATCGTCAGTTCCAGCGCGCTCTGCCAAGTACTCGAGCGGCCAAGGTGACAGGAAGAGATAGACCGAGGGCGTCGGACAGCGAGTCAACGCAGCGGCCGTGAACGGTTGCACATGCAAGACGACTTCCGCGCTACCGGCGACGGGCATACCCACGCGACGAATCTCGCTTCGAACTCGCATCGCAGAGCGCAGCCCCCGGCTGCCAGTGCGAGGGTACGCAAACGTCGTCCACGTGAAGGTCACGCCATCGAACACGAAGCTGCTATTGCCGGATTGTTCGCTGCCGGTCAGGAACTCAACTTCGTGACCTCGGCTTACCAGGTGGCGGGCCACCTCGAGTAGAACCCGGCCAGACCCGCCGATGTCGGTGGGATTGAGGTAGTCGCTGGTGATCAATAGACGCATCGTGCCTCCTCGATCATCTATCGCGCGCCAGCGCGCTGTCCTTGAAGCCAGATCCGACGGTTCTGGGCAGTTTCCGTCGGTTGCCTCCCCCTCGGTTTGGCTGTAGAACGGCGGACTCAACACTCGCTGCGCAAACAGGATGCGGAGCACGGATGCGGAGCTCGCATGGATGACCACGACGACCACGGCGACCACGGCGACCACGACGGCCACGGCGACGACAACGACAATCACGACGAGATCGAGCGCCCGGACACCCCCTCGGCGCCTGAGAGCGCCGCAGCAGGACAGCAGAGCGCCGCAGCAGGACAGCAGAGCGCCGCAGCAGCACAGCCGCTCCCTGCCCACACACCGTCCACCGTCACGCCGGAGCCCTCATCGCCGCCACGGACCGCGCCTTCTGATGAAGGCACTGCCGACACGGCGGTCGCCGCAGCCGCTGTGTCGGAAACACAGGCGCCGGAACCGCCACTGCCGTTGCCGCCCCTTGGCCAACACGTACAGCTGGACCCTCGAGTCAAATCGATGTGGCGCTTCGTGAATGGATCGATCCGCTGGATCTTCGGATCCGGCTTGGCCGCGTTCGGGTGCGTCGCTGTCTACCACAACGCGCCTCCAGATTGGCTGTTGCCGACTGTGATCGCGGCCTCGGCTTTTTCGTTGTTCCTGATCGTGGTTGCGATCGCTTGGCCCGCTCTCGCCTACAAACACCGCAGTTACCGACTCGACGCAGAGGGGTTGGAGATCCGGCGCGGCGTGTTTTGGCGCAGCGTGCTCTACGTGCCCCGGTCTCGGGTCCAACACACCGACGTGAACCAAGGCCCCATTGAGCGGATGTTCGGCCTTTCACACCTGGTCGTTCACACCGCAGGGACCAGCAATGCGTCGGTGACTCTCGACGGACTGGCCACCGCCATCGCGGAGGGGCTCCGCGACTACCTCGTCGCATCGAAAGCTGACGATGCGGTCTGACCCGGGCGCCTCCACTGCTAGCAACAAGAAGCCTACGAGCCAGCGCATGCACCCGCTGTCGCTCCTGTTCATCTTGGGCTCCCTCGCACGCAGCATGCTGTTTCCAGTTGTGTTGATCTTGCTCGCAGCATTGACGTCCGATGCAGAGCCTGATTCATCTCGCTGGTTCTCGTACGAGCGGATCTTGGCTGTGATGTTCATCCCAGCTGCCCTGTTCTCGCTGATTCGGTACTGGTCACTGCGCTATCGTTTCGGTTCTGGAGAGATCGTCGTCAACGAAGGGATCTTGAACCGCAAGGAACGCCACATTCCGTACACGCGAATCCAGAACATCGACATCACGCAAGGCGTTCTGATGCGAGCCTTCGGAGTCGCCGAGGCTACCGTAGAGACCGCCAGCGGCACCGAACCCGAAGCGCGCTTCAAAGTCTTGTCACTGGCTGCTATCGACGACATGCGCCAGCGCGTCTTCAGCGAACGTCACGCGGCTGCCGCGACCGAAGGGCAAATCGCAGGGAGCGACGCTGATCTCAGCGCCCAGGGGCCCCCGGTTGCAAACGTCACAAACGGCGAGAGCGAAACTCTGGCTGCTCTCAGCGACGTGCCGAGCCTGGTGCGCGAGGAAGCGCCTGCTTATGCCGCAACCGACAACACGATTCTCAGCATCCCGACGCGTGAACTAACGCTACTCGGTGCGTTTTCCGGCAAGGGCTGGGTCGCCATCGCTGCCCTCTACGGCGCGGCCAATGCCACGATCGGTTGGGAGCGGCTGACGCAACTATTCGAGAAGCTACCGGTACCCAGCTTCCAGGGTGACCAGGCGATCTTGGCGGTGGCTGTGACGATCGGTATCTCGTTCGTTGCGCTGACGCTGCTGTCGATCCTATTCACAATCTCGACCTTCCACGGTTTCACGTTACGCCGCGACGGCGCCGAGCTTCGCACACAGCTGGGTCTGTTCACGCGGCGCACCTCGACGGTTCCCAGGCAGCGGATCCAGATCCTGCACCTGGAGCGGCGTTGGTGGATGCGCCTCTGTGGCCGAGCTGCAATCCGCGTCGAGACCGCTGGAGGAACCGAAGGGCAGGCGGCCGCCGGGCGCCAATGGCTGGTACCGATCGCGAAGCTAAGAGGTCTCCAGGACGTACTCCTCGAAGCAAACGAACAAGCCGGAGTCGAAGATCTCGATTGGCAGCAAATCCATCCCCGCACCCTGGCTCGCTGCCTGCGAGTGCAGACCGCCCTGGTGGTTGCGATTACGACAACTGTGCTGCTCGCCACACAATCGTTTTGGGCCCTGCTCGGCCTCAGCGTACTCCCCTTCAGCTGGTACGCGACGCTCGCCAATCTCCGCTACCGCAGGTACGCCGTAACAGATCATACGATCGTCTACCGCGACGGGTGGCCACGTCGACGGGTCAGCGTCTTGCCGTTCAACAAGATCCAAGCCGTGGCAACGACCCAATCGCCGTTCGACCGCCGCTGGAGGATGGCAACGCTTCACATCGACACAGCCAGCGCCGGCGGCATCACGGTGCCGTATCTCCCCCCGGAGATCGCAGCCGCGCTCCGTGAACGCCTACAGCACGAGGCCGCCCATACGTTGTTTCGCTGGTAGCTGGCCTGTGCCGGGAAGCCCTCACAAAGAAGCGGCAATCGCGATAGCGACCTACCTTCTCGGACCCTATCTCCACGAACCAACCCTCAAGCTAGAGGCCTTCCCGTTCCGATATCTAGGAAACGCAGCCGGTCCCCGCCAAGATCCTGGAGCCAAGCAAACTCGTGCGTATTCGAGGCCTTCATCAACGATTGCGCATCGCACTCCTCGCGTGTGGAGCGATCGGCGTGGCGGCAACCATCATCGCTCGCCCGGACAGCTACGCCGCCATTCCCTGGTTGGTTGCGGTGTTGTTCGCCAGCGCCTGGTTCTTCAGTCGCTTCCTGGCGCGCAATCTTTCCCAGCCAGTGTTGCAGATTCGGCGCGCCGCCGAACGCATCGGCGACGGCGACTTCGCGACAGAGATTGCCAGCGACCAACAGGATGAACTGGGCGCACTCGCGCGCGCGGTGCAACGACTGGCACTGCGGCTACAAGAACAAGCGCAGGACCACAATGTCGCCAGCGAAAAGCTAACACAGCTGAGCGAGGACATTCGTACGGCGCGCGACGTTGCCCAGGCTGCGACGGACGCCAAGAGCCAGTTCCTCCAGAACGTAACGCACGAACTTCGAACTCCGATGAACGGCATCATCGGTATGATCACAATACTGCTCGACACCAACTTGAGCGAAGAGCAGCGCGACTACGCCAAAGTCGTACACAACTCCGCCGAACGACTGCTGCTCCTCATCGATGACATTCTCGACTACGACAAGATCGTTCAGGGGGAGCTCGAGATCGAGTCGCGTGCATTCGACATGCGCAGGCGCGTCCAGCGGGTCATCGACAAGCACCGCGACCATGCGGCTGAGCGGGGCCTCGAGCTGCGCGTCTCGTTCGCTGGAGAACTCCCACAGTCGGCTGTGGGTGATCCCCACCGGATCGCCCAGGTGCTGCACCACCTCATCGACAACGCGATCAAGTTCACAGCGTCTGGACACGTTCACGTCAGCGTCCAAGACCATTCGACGAGCGACGAAAGTACGATCTACTTCGGCGTGGAAGACACCGGTGCAGGGATAGCGTCCGACGATGCAGCACAGATCTTCGACCGCTTCACGCAAGTCAACGCCTCGAGCTCCCGCAGCCACGGCGGCACCGGGATCGGGCTGGCACTCTGTCGCGAACTCGTCCAGAAGATGGGGGGCGAGATCATGGTCGCGAGCAAGGAGGGCATCGGGACGACGTTCTCGTTCACCCTGCCACTTGTGCGACAGGAGCTCGAGCCACCCAGCGAGCAGCTCGCGTCGCACACGCACGTCCTCGTCGTCGAAACCAGCCCCGCGACGCGGCGTGTCACTGCCCGTCGCCTGCATCACGCTGGCTGTCGCGTGCTGGCCGAGCGCACCAGCGCCGCTGCTATTCATGCATGCGCAGACCATCGTTTCGATCTGCTATTGATCGACAACAAGTTACCCGATGCCGACGGTCCGACTACGGCGAGCTTGCTCCGACAGCTGCCCAACGTCGGGAGCGAAACGCCAATCGTAGTTCTGATCGCGGATGAGGCCGATGGAGCAGCGATCCTCGAGGACCATGACGACGTCACGGACGTGCTCGCGAAACCCATAGACAATGATGGGATCACGAGCCTTCTGGCCCGACACGGCCGCTGCCCGAACGCGCTGACTCCAAGTTAGCCGGTAGTGCTCACTCCACCGGCTGCGTCAGCAGCTCTAGCACTTCACCGGCCTCGAGTGCGCGATCGAGAATCCGAACATCGTCCATCCGACCGTCGAACGCACGGCCACCGCCGGGGTTGTCGCCGATCCACGCGGGGACGCCCGGAGCAGTCGCCAGTGAGCCCTGCTTGGCGCGACTCGCGACCGCTACACCGTTCTGATAGATCGTCATCTGCGCGCCGTTGTACGTCACGGCTACGTGCACCCAGGTCGCCGTCGGCAGCGAACCACTGGGCGCGATCAGCGTACTCGTGCCGCCCACAGACGTCTTGAGGCGGAAGCGCAAGCGATTGCCAAGAGTACTGACCATCCACCAGTGATCTTGTTCCGCAGTCCCTGTGGCCTTCGAGATCAAGCGCGCGTCATACACACCGAAGTCGTCCACTCGGAACCACATCGCGATCGTCAACTCGTCACCCGAGATGTCGAGGTTGCCGATCTCCAGACGGTCATCGCTACCATCGAACTGCAGTCCAGCACCCGTGTGGCCACCGGAGGTGCGGGTAGCTCCAACGATCGAACCGGAGTTGTCGTTACCCGATGCATCGTCGGCATCGCCGCCGGTGCCTTCGAACCCGAAGGCCAGGATCAGAGAACTGTCTTGCACAGCAACCGGCGCAGCGCAGGCCAATCCTGCAAGAGCCGCCTGACTACCACCTAGCGGCATCGATTGCGCGGTCATCGAATCGAGCGCGACAAGACTCCCCGTCGTTCGGTCCACCGTGTACAGCATGTCGGTGTCGCCGCAATAGGCCAGTCCATCGGCGCTGCCGATACCTGTGGGTGCCCCAACCAGTGTATGAGTGCCCGTCGTCGTGTCGACGACGACCAGCTCCAGACTGCCAGCGGTCGTGGTCCGTAACGCGTAGAGAGTATCGAGCATCCAGTCGTAGGCAAGGCCACAACCATCGACCATGGACACTCCAGGGAAGCTGCCAATCGCTGCCAGTTGTCCACTCGAGGTATCGACAGCGAACAAATCAGCAAGACCGCCAGCATAGATCGTCATTCCAAACAGCGTCCCGCTGTTGGGGTCGATCGCGAGGCCATCGAGAGGCGTCGGAACGCCGCCAGAAGTCGTCGGTGCAATCACCGTCAGCGACCCCGTCGTCAAGTCCAGGTTGCCGAGCACCGGCTGCCCAGCCACGAACGCGGACGCAAGAACCGTTGTATCACTAGCTCTGCCCGCGAGACCCAGGACCTCGATCGCGCCGCCACCAAGGCTCTGAAAAGCGCCGGTCGTGCGATCGATCACTCCGGCAGGAATGACGTCGCCGGCACCATAAAGCGCGACTGGTAGACCCAATGCCAGCGTCTCGACAATGACTGGCGCCGAAGCTGGCGACGCGTTGCCCGCTTCATCGACGGCCGAGACTCGGTAGACGTACTGGGTCTGCGGTGTCAAATCGGTCTCAATGAAGGTAGTTGTCAGTTCTTCCTGCGGAGCAGCGCCGGACCGGATCACGAGATAGGTCACGGTCGTACTCACATCGTCGGTCGCTGCGTCCCAAGAGATCTCAACGCGTGTCGGCGAGACCGCCATGGCAACGACGCCCACCGGCGTGCTGGGAGCAACCATGTCGACTGGGTCCGTGGTGCCACCACCTCCGGGGTCGGTTGGCGCTACGATGCCGTTCGCAGCCAAATCAGTGAGTTCGGCGGCGTCCAGCGCTCGGGTGAAGATGCAGACGTCGTCCATCTTGCCGTCGAACCCTTTCCCAGACGTCGGATTGTCACCGAGGTACGCTTCGACGGCAGGCGCCTCCACGATCGCACCCGTCTTTGGAGCTGCCGCGAGAAGCGCGCCGTCTTGGTAGATGCGCATCTGCGTGCCGTCATAGGTCACCGCTACATGCTGCCACACCCCTGCTGTCAGCGTCAGATTCGGTGCGATCAGCGTGGCGGTGCCACCGACGGTCGTCTTCAGGCGGAACCGCAAGCGCCGCCCCAGCTGACTGACCATCCAGTTGTGGTCCTGATCTGCTGTGCCGGTCGACTTCGAAATCAAACGCGCATCCCAAACTCCGAAATCGTCGGGGCGACACCAAAGGGCAATCGTCAGTTGGTCGCCAGGAATGTCGAGGCGCTGCAGATCGACGTGCGCTGCGCCATTGAAGCGAATTCCGTTGTCGTGGATCGTCGCTTCGCGCGAGACGCCGGGACGCAGCAAGCCATCGTTTGAGTTGCCGCTCAGGTCCGTAGCCACGGACCCGGCGCCTTCGAAGTCGTAGAACATCAGCAGGTGGGGCGTCGGAGTTGGGTCGGGGACTGGAGGCGGGTCTACAGGCAACGGATCGGGGACCGGTTCCTTACATGCTGCCCCCCACAGTTCGTCGGAGCTAGTCGCACCAACGGCCGTGTCGAGGCCAGTCACCGGATCGATCGCGATCAGTGTCGGACCGACGAGGTCGATCGTGAAGAGCGTGCGCTGCTCTCGGCAATATGTCAGTGCTTCGGCAACTGCAACGCTCGGCAACGTCGAGACGACCTGATGATTGCCGGTTGCCCGGTCGATTGTGGTGACTTGGATCGCGCCACTCAGCAGTGTCCGAAGACCGTAGAGGACATCGTTCTCATCGTCGTATGCGAGACCCAGTCCGTCGTGCGCGAGCACCTGCGGGTCTTCACCACGATTCGTGACGACACCGCTGTTCTGATCGACGCTGTACAGGCGAGCCCTGTCGCCAACGACGCCTAGTCCATACAAGACGTTAGCTGTCGAATCAAACGCGAGACCCGAGATCTGACGATTGCTGCCGTCCGTCGTTGCGCCAACTTGAACTCGCGTTCCAGTAGACGGATCGACGACGGCCAAGGCACCTGAACCGTCTGCGAGCAACAAAGACGCGAACAAAACGTCGTTGTCGTGATCTCGCGCAAGGCCCAGGATGTCGGGAGCGTCGACGGCAACAGGTGCAAATGCCCCCGTGTTCGTGTCAGCGATACCGAACGGCGCCATTCCAGCTGCAAACAGCGCGCGTTCGGGAACGATCGAAGTCGTACGCACGGTGATGGGCGCGGAGGGATCTGACCTGAGACCGGTCGCTCCGATAGCGACAACGGTGTAGTCGTACTCCGTCAGCACAGTCAGGCCACTATCGATGAAGCTAGCCGTTGTCGCTAGGGCTACTTCGGCGCCGTCGCGCAAGATCGCGTACTGAGTTGCGTTCTCGACTGCAGCCCACGTCAGGCTTACCGTCTCGGGCGTGCTACCGCTGCTCGACAATGCTGTCGGGGCGTCGGGAGCTGCCGGTGGTGGCGGCGGTGGTGGCGGCGGCCCGGTTGTGGGTTCCGGGAGCTCGGTCGTCATCGCTGCCATCATCTGGTCGGCATTCAACGCGATGGAGTAGATGCGAACGTCATCGAGTCGACCGTCGATGTTGCGGCCACCTCCAGGGTTGTCTGCGATCCAAGCTGCGACCGAAGGGGCCGCCAGCAACGCACCGGTCTTTGGTGCACTTGCGATCACAACACCGTCTTGCCAAAGCCGCATCTGCGTACCGTCGTAGGTCGCTGCCAAGTGAGTCCAAACCCCACTCGCCAAAGTAGTCGTTGGAGAGATAAGGGTCGCGGTCCCTCCTTGGTCAGTCTTCAACCGGAAGCGGACGCGCTTGCCATAGGTACTGAGCATCCAGAAGTGATCCTGCTCATTGACGCCCGACGCTTTCGAGATCAAGCGCGCATCGAAGACACCGAAGTCGTCGAAACGCGCCCAGACAGCTAGAGTCAAGGCGCTGCCGGTAACGTCGATGGCGTGGAGGTCGACGTGACCTCCAGTGCCTGGCAACAGGAGGCTCTGGCCGTAGCGAGCAATGCCGTTGCGAGTCGCTGGCGGCGCCAGCGTACCGTTGAAGCCGGCACCCGAGAGGTCGGTAACGGTCGTGCCGCCGGCTTCATCGAATCCGTACGCTGCGACCAGGCCTTCCGCCACAAAGCCCAACGTCAGGGCTAGCGGCGCTGACGGCGCGGACGGGTTGCCCGAAGTGTCCACGGCTATGATCTGGTACGAATACTCGACACCGGGGGTGAGGCCGGTGTCGACATAGGCGGTGCCTGGAGTCGCACCGACCTCGTTGCCATCTCGCAGCACCAGGTACTGCGCGACCGCGACATTGTCGGTCGACGCGCTCCAAAGGAGCGCGGCTCCACCGAGCACACCCTCATCGGTCGTCAGACCCTGTGGGACCGAAGGCGGCGTTGTATCCGGCTCGGGCGTGACAACAGTTGCGCCCACAGACGGAGCCGACGCGTTGCCGGCGCCGTCGACAGCGACCACCTGATAGGAGTAGGTCGTGCTGTGGGCGACGGTCGCGTCTCGATATTCACGTCGCAACGATGTTGCGATCTCGACGCCATTGCGGAGCAGTCGGTAGTAGCTCAGTCCACTGGCGTCTCCGGTGGGCCCCCAGGCCAAGTCAACCAGCGTTGGACCCGCGGCGACCGCCGTGAGACCAGGCGGTGCCAGCGGCGGCGTGTTGTCACTGGGATTGAAGAGCTCACCCACCTGGGCTGTCGTCAGAGCGCGATCATAGATGCGAATGTCATCGAGGCGCCCACTGAACGTCTTGCCACCTTGCGGTTGGTTGCCGATCGACGCCGGGACTCCGACGTTCGTGGCTACGGCACCACTCTTGGCGACTTGACCGATGATCGCCCCGTTGCGGTAGAGAAGCATCTGCTGGCCGTCGTAGACCGCTGTCACGTGCACCCAGTTGTTAGTGGTGATACCGGCACCAGAGGAGATCAGCGTCGAAGTGTCGCCGTTCGTGGTCTTCAGGCGAAAGCGCAACTCCGAGCCGAACATACTGACCATCCAGTAGTGATCGTTGCCGGCGGTACCTGTCGCCTTCGAGATCAGACGTGCGTCAAAGAGACTCAATTGGTCTGCACGAATCCACATCGCAATCGTCAGCTGGTCCCCCGGGAGGTCCAAGTTCCCCAGGCGTACCGCGTCGTCTCCAGTGAAGCGCAAAGACTGACCAGAGCCCGTTGCTGTGGTCGTGCTCCATTGCGCTCCGTCGATCGCGGCGTCGCCACCGACGGTACCGTAGTTGCGCGCGACCGCACCGCTTCCCATGTCGAACGGAAAGTGGTGCACCAGACCCGGTTCGATCCGAAACAGACGCGCGTCACTACCAAGGTTTCCGACCACTGAGCGATCCTGAATGTTGTCAACCGTGCAGATGTACTGCGCGCCGCCAACGATCGGAGACATCGTTAGAGTCACCGTCGTTCCGTCGGCGGCAACGTTCGCAGCGGTGACGGACACTGGGGACGGTCCACCTTCGATCGCGTAGTTGCCAAGGTTGCCTCCCGAGGCGACCGTCACTGGTTCGGAGAACTCCAGCTGCAGCACCGTCGTCGAGAGCGGCACGACGCCGCGCAGTGTTGGAGGCACGAAGTCTTGCAGAGTCATGACCTGCGTCGGCGTCGAAGGGTCGGACTCCTGTCCTGCAGGACCGACAGCGGTCACGACAAAGCTGTACGTCGTGAACTCAGCTGCCGTCGTATCGAGGTACGTCGGGTTGACGAGTCCCGTAGCAACGACCAGATCGTTCCGAGAGACGTTGAACGCCACCGCGCCCGTCGCGGGCGGCGTCCAGGCAAGATCAACACCTTCTGCGGTCGCTGTTGCAGTGAGAGCGGTAGGTGGATCTGGAGGTGGAGCTGCACCGTCGTAGCGCACGAGGATCGCGGGCCCCGGCCACAGGATCTCGATACCGTGGTGACTGGAGTTACTCCCCAGCGTGATCATGTTCGTACCGTTACGGAGTGCCGTCACATCAATTGGCACGACATCGTATGAAAAGACGTGGTCACGTCCGAACTCCGGCACGTCCCAATCATTGATGCGTCGAAAGTTGTCCTGTCCTGGCTCTCGCTCACCGTCGATACCGTTCCAAGTACGGATCAGCATCCAAGCTTCTGTGGCTTCCAGCAGATCGTGATCGTTGGGAATCGTCACACGCGAGGATTGCACTTCCCCGCCACGGACCCAGAACTTCTGCGGTACGTTGTGCGGTTTGTAGAGCTTCACGCTGGTCCCCCCGCGCGCCAGGGTCAAGCCCGTCACTTCGTCAGTCACGGCCCAGACACCATTGGTGCCGCGGACGCGAGCGATCAACTTGATTTCACCGGGAGTTTGATCAGGTACCTGCGACGTGTTCCAGACTACTGTGTGCGGAGCACCGTAGCTGGTCCCGACATGATTGCGCAGCGGCATATAGTTCTCGCTGGCGAGACGGTGATAGTGCTGATGATAGTCGCGGTAGCGCCCGTCTCCGTCAGAATCGTAGCCGTCGTAGTAGGCGAGGAACTGCACTTGCTGAATGCCGACGCCGCCGGTGCTGGTGGCACTGACGGATGGATTGTCAGTGATCGTCGCGCCGGGAGCCGGCGACGTGATGTTCACAACCGGGTGCGGCTTCGAGTCGTCGTAGTAGACCCGCAGCATCAGTGAGTACCACCCCCACTGCCCCCAGTTGAAGTTGAAACAGGTCTGGCCTCCAGACGTACCCTCGAACGTGTTGTTCCCTTGGACGAGATGCGATAGTGGGACATCCACGACGTAGATGGTCTGATGCGTATAACACTGGCCTGCACGCGGAGTCGTCGCCAACTCCGGAATCGTCAGCCAGTTGTTTCCGTTGAAGCGCATCTTCTTGCCGGTCGTGCCGACGTGGCCACCCCAAAGATCAATGACAGCTTCGGCGCGCACCGCACCGTTCAAATCATTGACGTTCAGAGAGAGCAACGGGTTCGGCAGATAGGCCGACGGAATGTTCGTGCTGGTGGGATCGTTCGAAACGAACGGAGCGTCAGGGTCCGTGACCCGCCAGCTATTCACCGCACGCATCGTTTGCGTGAATTCCTTGTAGACATCTCCAGGCTGTGGAGACCTCAGATACTGGCCGTGAGCAGGAAGCGCCTGCAAACACACGAACAGAAAGACGGCAGCGAGCATACGCACGATGCACCTCCAGGCAGAAGGGGACTATGTAGATAAGTAAATCGCAGGAACACGAGGAGCCCGGCGGAGGCACGAATGCCTCAGCGGGCGTTTGATGGGCTGGAGAGGGAGAATTATACCGCGCCGTCGCCGTTGGCCTCGCCTGCTGCTGCAGGATCGCCACAGGTTGCACTTTCGTACGGACTTGAGAAGGCGTCTTTTCGTGCCGCCGAGACGGCCCAAGAACAGGCTCTGCGTCAGTGCGCTCTACATGTTCCGAAAAGGTGCTGCCGGCGCTTCAGCACTCGGCCGGGCCCGCTTTCGGGCTCGCCGCAACGTGCTGCCCATCCTACTCTTGGAAGAAGGGACTCGCCCCAATGAGCGGCGAGTTTGTGTCCATGGCATTTCAGGGTAATCACCATCTCATCTCCATTCCTGACCTGTTCGGGATCATTCTCCAGCACCAGCTGCATGGGATGCTCGTCATCGCCTCACCCACGCGCGAGCGGAGTTTCTATTTCCAGGACGGTCAGGTGGTCTATGCGTTGTGCAACCAGCCGCGCGAGATGTTCGGTGCCGCATTGGTCCGGGAGACAGAGATCACCCGCGAGACTCTGAGCGAGGTGGCTGGCAGCCTGACCGGCGAACGATACCTGGGTGAGGAGCTCGTACACCGCGGCCTACTCGACCAGGGCACGATCGACCAAGTGGCCAACAATCAGATTCGTCGCGCGCTGCGCGAGGTACTCCTTTGGGAAGACTGGGCATTCCAATTCCAGGAGCTGCCTCCCCCTGAGAACCTGCCACCGCTGCGGCTGTCGACACAGCATCTCGTGTTCGACATCGCGCGCGAGGTCGACGAGTGGGCTAGCGTCGAGCAGCTGTTCCCTGATCTCGATGCAATCCCGATTGTGATCGCCGAGCGCGATCGCGACGAGGTACCCTTCGAACTCGATCCAGCGCTGCCATCGCCGCTCGAAGTGCTCGACCACATCGACGACGACGCGTGCCTCCGGGATGTGTTGACCGGATCGACTCACGGCGTCCTGCCGATGGCGCAAGGGATCAAGAAGCTGCTAGGCAGCGGTCACCTGCAGCTGCAGCGCACACGACGCGGTGGCCACAAGACAACGGCCCGGCAGCGGATCTGCGCGTTGACGATGATCCACCATCTCCCCGCCCAGATACTGCACCTGTTCGAGGCTGGCGAGGAGAAGTTCGACCAGCTGGATCAGCTGCTGTTCGTCGATCCCGTGCTGGCCGCACGGACGCTTCGCGTCGCCGCCGTGCATGGGCACTGGGAAGACGGGCGGCCTCTCGAGATCCCCGAGCTGACGCGCCGCATCGGCCGCGAAACGACCCACTCGATCCTGCTCGCAGAGACGATTCGCGCACTGTATCTCGCTCAGCCTTGCTACAACTGGTACCCGATCTGGGAGCGCGCCTACCGCTGCAGCTTGACGTCAGTCGAAGTCGCGCGCCGCGCGAACTACCCGCACGAGGACGTCGCACGGGTCGCCGGGCTCGTACAAGACCTCGGCCGCCTGCTACTGGCGACCTTGGACGCCGACCTCTACTACGAAGCCGACCAGCTGTCTCGCGGCCGTATCGTCACGCTGACCGAAGCGGAGGAACGCTTCTTCCACACCGACCACACGAAGGTCGGCACACAACTGGCCGAAGCGTGGGGCTTCCCGGCTGACATCTGCAAGGTGATGCTCGAGCACCACTCGACCGCACCACCCGGTCACACGCTGCTCGACATCGTCCGCCTCGCCAACAAGGCCATCGCTGCCGCGCTACCGTGCGGGTTGCCCGACCTATCCGACGAAGAAGAGATGAACCTGGCACGATCTCTCGGTCTCGACGGCATGGATGTCGAAGCGATTCGAGCGTTCGCCCGGACGACGAACACACCTTCCCCGGCCCAAATGCAACAACAGCAGCCGCCGGTTCCTGCCTAGCTAGACACGGACTTCTACAGCGAGAGCAACTCTGCCGCCTCGAAACGGGCTCGGCTCGTTCATTGACTCCGTTGCTGCGATCTGTTTACCATCGCGTATGTCGATTACACCCAACGAGATCACACCGAACGGGATCACACCGAACGAGCTGGCCGAGAGAGTCATCGATGCCCGTGCGCGTTCGATCGAACTCATCGCCGACCTCAGCGACGAACAGCTCTCGGTCCCCTACCTGGCCACGATCAACCCACTGTTGTGGGAAGCTTGCCACCAGTGCTATTTCCAGGAATTCTGGGCCCTGCGCCAGGGCGCGGGTCAGGCGCCGTGGCGCGCTGACGTCGACGACTTGTTCGATTCGATGAAGATCTGCCACGAGAACCGGTGGCGCCTGGCGATGCCTTCGCGCAGCGAGGCCATGGACTACCTGCACACGGTGCAAGATCGCGTCGTCGCTCTGCTGCGCGACGGCGGGCCGCTCGAGCCACAACAGCTGTACTACATCGCCTACTCGGTCGCACACGAAGACATTCATACAGAGGCCCTGACGTATACGCGACAGACCCTTGGGTACCCGGCACCGCGAATCTCTCATTGCCCACCACCCCCCGCTTCGTTCACAGCAGCGGCCGCCCATGCCGGCGTCGAGTGCGACGTCGAGATCCCCGGGGGCACTCTGTCCATGGGTGCGCAACCCGGTGAGTTCTGCCACGACAACGAAAAGTGGGCGCACCCCGTCGAAGTCGGCGCGTTCGGCATCTCGAAGACCGCAGTCACCGACGGTCAAATGGCCGCTTTCGTCGACGACGGCGGCTATCAGCGGCGCGAGCTTTGGACCGTGGAAGGGTGGGCTTGGCGCCTCGCAGAGTCCGCCGAATACCCGCTTTACTGGCGCCGCGGTAGCAATGGTTTCGAACGCAGGTCGTTCGACCAGTGGGCCGCCATCGACGAGCAGCGCGCCGCGTGCCACATCTCATGGTATGAAGCAGATGCCTACTGCCGTTGGGCCAAACGGCGCCTGCCCACCGAGGCGGAATGGGAAGCGGCAACGTGCGCTCAGCCCGGACAGTCCCTCGAGCAGCGACCCCAGTGCCACCCCTGGGGTTCCAAGGCACCCGACTCGACCCGCGCCAACCTCGATTGGAGCGCGATGGGCCCCGTGGACGTTCGCAGCTGCGCGGCCGGAGATAGCCCATGTGGAGTCCGGCAACTGACCGGGAACGTCTGGGAGTGGACCAGCTCCACGTTCGAACCGTACCCCGGTTTCGTCCCTGACATGTACGTCGACTATTCACAAACCTCGTTCTGCACGCGCAAGGTACTGCGCGGCGGCTGCTGGGCAACGCGCTCACGGTTGATCCGTAACACTTTTCGAAACTTCTATCAGCAGAGTCGGCGCGACGTCTTCGCTGGCTTTCGAACGTGCCCTCCGAATGAATCAGGGAAAAAGAACCGTGGCTGAGACAGCGACCGACGACCATCCGCGCATTGAGATCATCCAATCGGGCATAGAAGTGTCGAGCGAGGATTTCGGCGCTGATGTGCGCAGCGGCCTTACAGCGACGCCGAAGCGTCTCTCTTGCCGGTACCTCTACGACGCTGCCGGCTCGGCGCTGTTCGAACAGATCTGCGCGCTACCCGAGTACTACATCACGCGCGCCGAAACGGAGATCTTGACGAAGCACGCGAGAGAGATCGCTGCGCACTTCGGTGACGAGTTGACGTTCGTGGAACTGGGTAGCGGGAGCGGCGTCAAGACACAGCTGATCGTGGCCGCGATTCTGGCCAAGGATACTCGCCTGACGTGGGTCCCCATCGATATCTCCGAGACGGCTCTCGTCGGTTCGGCCAAAGACATGGCAGATCGGTTCGAGGCGTTGTCCGTTGTCGGTATTGCTGGCGATTACTCACACGGCATTGACTGGATGCGGATGCACGATCAACGCAAGCTGGTCGCCTGGCTGGGCTCCAACGTAGGCAACTACGATCGTGAATCGGCCCGTGAGTTCCTCCAGGGTGTACGCAGCGCGATGACCACAGACGACCGGCTATTGATCGGCATTGATCTACGCAAGGACAAGGAAGTCCTTGAAGCGGCCTACGACGATGCCGCGGGCGTTACGGCACGCTTCAGCCAGAACATGTTGGTGCGGATCAACGCAGAACTCGGAGGGAACTTCGACGTTCCGAACTTCGATCACGTGGCCAAGTACGACGATGTCGCCGGCCGTGTGGCGATCGGTTTGGTCTCCCGAAAGCAGTGTAACGTACGCATCGACAAGCTAGGGCTCGATGTGAAATTTGCGGCCGGTGAGTACATGCACACCGAGGACTCCGTGAAGTACTCGATCGCCGAGATCGACCTCTTGGCGCAGTACACCGGCTTTGCGATCGAACAACAGTGGTTCGACACGGAACGGCGTTTCAGTCTCAGCCTTTGCGTGCCCCAATAGGCGATTCACTGCATGGGACTCACTTGCAGGGACTAGGCTTCCCGCTGCAGGCGTAGCCCGCGCGGGATCAGGGTCCGGTCGAGGAGTTCGAAAGCTCCTTGTGCAAGGAGCGCCAACGCCGCCGCCGGCACCGCCCCCTCGAGGATCAACTGATAGTCGTCCAGGCGAATGCCGGTCAAGATCGGCTGTCCGTAGCCCCCAGCCCCGATCAACGCTCCCAACGTCGCAAAGCCTATGTTCAAGATCGCGGCGGTCTTGAGCCCTGCGAGGATCGATCGTGACGCAAGTGGTAGCTCAATCAGAAACAAGCGCTCCCTGGACGCGAGCCCCAGTGCGTCAGCAGATTCGATCAAGTCCGGGGCCACGCCGCGCAGACCGTCACAAGTGTTGCGAACGATCGGTAGCAGGCTGTACAGAAACAATGCGCAGATCGCGGCAGCAGATCCGGTCCCTACACTCTGCAGGCCCAGCGCCGCCATCGGCCCGATCAGTACGACGAGGAGCGCCAGCGCTGGCACGGTTTGAATCACACCTGTCAGCGCCAGAATAACTTGCCCCAGACCTCGCCGCCGCGCGGCAAGAATCCCCAGCGGCAGACCAACGAACACTGCTGCCATGAAGGACAACCGAACCAATTCGAGATGCTCGAGCGTGCGCTTCCCGACCCGGACCAACAGGGGGTCTTCGGCAGCCGCGACGACGACGCCAAGCTGATCTTGCAAGTACTCCGTAGCCACCGCGGTCTCGGTCTTGCGATCGATCTTCACGGCAGCATTCAGTGCGCGCATCTCAGGCTCCGATACACTACCTTCGAGCCGTAGCAGCGCCGTGACCCACTCCGGCTCGCGCTGTTCCAGATCAGCCCGGTACAGCAACACAGCGTCGTAGCGCGGAAAGTGCTTGCGGTCGTCAGCCAGCACTCGCAATCCCCAATAGGCGATGTCGGCGTCGGTCGTGTAGACATCAACAGCGTCGACAGCACCATTGGCGAGCTGCCGGTACGCAATGTCGTGGTCCATGCCGGTGACGTTCTTCTGCGGCAAGCCGTAGGCATCGCGCAACGCGGGCCAACCATCACCTCGGTCCAGGAATTCACTTGTGAACGCAAAGACCAGCTCTGGGTGCCGAGTCAGCTGGGAAATGGTCTCGAGACCCAACTCCGCAGCTCGGGCTTCGGCCAAACCGATCCCGTAGCTGTTGTTGAATCCGAGCGGGCGCGACATCTGGATCCCCTTGCTCGCGAGAGCAGCCTGCATAGCTGCCCGGTCCGCGATCTCTTGGTCGCTGAGGATCTCGCGCTCGATCGTCCCGGTGTACTCGAAGTACGCATCGATCTCGCCCGCGCACAGCGCCTCGAACAAGATCCGTGTCCCACCCAGTTCTCGCTGATGGACAGCGGCGACATTGACGCTCTCGGCCAGTGCGCGCGCCAACTCGCCCAGAATCACCGACTCGGTGAACTTCTTCGAGCCGATGCGGGGCCCGACAACATCGTTCGATAGCGGCACGACCAACAGTACGCCCAACGCGATCGCGGCAAACAGTGTGCGCTTGCTCATTGCGACCCCGCTCCCGGCTGTGCCGCGAGGAACCGACGTACGAAATCGTCGTCGCTGTTCTGCAAGGTGGCGTAGCTGCCGGCCGCGGCGATCCTGCCGTCGCGCAGCAGCACGATCTCGTGGCCGAGAAACGCGGCCTCGTGCAGATCATGGGTCACCACAACTACGGTCTTGCTCAGCTGCTCGAACACCGCTCGCAAGTCTGCCTGCAGGTCGGCCCGCACCATCGGGTCCAGCGCGCCCAACGGCTCATCGAGTAGCAAGACTTCAGGATCCAACATCAATGCCCGCATCAACGCCACGCGCTGCCGTTGCCCCCCGGACATCTGTACGGGGTAGCGGTCCCAAATGTGATCCGGTGTCGCCGTCAGTGCCGACAGGTCCGCCAGGCGCGACTGCTGTTGGTCTGGGCTCCACCCAATGCGACGCGCCATCAGCGTTACGTTCTCACGAGCGGTGAGGTGCGGAAACAGCCCACCCCCCTGTATGACATAGCCCATGCGACGACGCAGCGCCGGCCCGGCCGCGGGCGTGACTTCGGTGCCCGAAAAGGTAACGCGCCCGGCCGTCGGTTCGATCAACCCGAGCAGTAAACGAAGAATGGTCGACTTGCCGCAGCCACTAGGCCCAATCAAGACCGTGGTGCGCCCTTCGGCGATCGTCAGATCGACGGCATCGACGGCGACGGTCCCCTGAAAGACCTTGCTCCCGGATTCGAGTGTCAGCATGGTCGACACAGTAGCGAGCTGCACCGCTGGCGACCAGCCTCGCGCGAAAATCCAGAGCGGATCGACGCCAGCGCGCCGATACTAGATCTCGTAGGTCGAGTCGTGCGGCTTGACAGGGCGGGGTAGCCAACGGGGGCGGCGGAGGCCACCGGGACCCGGCGCGGGCTGAGTCTTCGCCAACCACGTCTCGTAGTGCTGGCGCGACTTCGCCAAATCGACGACGACATCGCCGTACTGGTCGTCGGACGAGGCTTTGGTGAGCTTGACGACTTGGTGCCAGCAGTGCATGCCACTGGCTGGATCTGGCTGTACAGGAAATGCGAGGTTCTGGTTGACGCCCGCTTCCTTCCACCACGTCCGGCCGCTGTCGGGGTCATCCGAATCGAACCCTTCGACAGGCGCCTGGATACGCAGACGGCGCTGTTCACCGTCGAGCTGCTCGAGCTTGATCGTCGGCGACGTCCAGCGAGAGCCCGGCCCTTTCTCCATCCGCCAGCGCCCCATGTGGTGCGAACAGGCGATGACGCCGGGGCGCATCGAGTGCGTGACGCGTGCGCGGTTCACGAACCAACCGATCGCCGTCTCGACACGGATCAAAGTCGTATCTTCAATCCCATGACGGGCTGCGTCGTCAGGATGGATCCACACGGGATTGTTGTGCGAAATCTCATTGAGCCATTTGGAGTTCGCTGAACGAGTGTGAATCATCGTCGGCAGCCGAAACGTCGGCACCAAAGTGTAGATCCCGTTCTCGGGATCGATCGCTTGTGGCCCCACGTGGCTCGGGTTGTATGCCGGCAGCGCCTTGTCGGCAAATCCCCACTCCGCCAGCGTCTCAGAGTAGATCTCGATACGGCCACTAGGAGTCGGGAAGCCTTGGCACACTTTGCCGTCGACGCGCACGCCGACCTTTTTGCCATCGGCGTGCACCCGCCCACGATCGTCGTCTTCGAGAGCGTTCGCATCGAGTCCGGCCACCTCGTTCTCGTGGAGTCGATAGATGTCTCGCTTGAGTTCGAACGCACCGATGCGGCGCATGTACTCGAGCGGCTGCATGCCCTTGGCAGCAGCTGCTTCCGGGAGCCCAGGCACAGCGTTCTCGAAGACCCAACGGTAGTAGTCTTCGGTCGTCACCTTCTCGCCGGGGCGATACGGGGATTCGTAGTGCTTGCGAATGCCGCGAGAGCCATCGGGATCGATTCGCCAAGTCAGGTCGATCCAGAACTCATCTTCCTCCCACACCTCACCAGGATTCGTATCGCGTGTGTCCGATACGTTCTCGCCCCTCAGCTGCGCAAGCGCGCGCTTGACCGGCTGCCGATACGAAACCCACACCCCTGCGTGCGTCTCTTGGCTCTGGATGTCGTGACGCTCCGGAGCATGTCCCATCGGCAGCACATAGTCAGCGAAGTATGCCGACTCGTTCCACGTCGGTGTCAGCGCAACGTAGCAGCCGACTTGTTCCTCGTTCTGCAGCATCTCGATCCACTGAAAGCCATCGGGGTTCGTCCACACGGGGTTGTAGACGCGTGTGAAGTAGACGTCGAGTTTGCCGCGCCCCTCCCGTACGAAGTGCGGTAGCAAGATGCTCAACTCGTAGAACGACAGTGGATACTCGCGCGGCCACTGCAGCTCGTTCCATTCCTTCGGGCCGTCCGGCGTGCTCCAAAACGATGGTTTGTACTTGTTCCAACCGTGCGGGCTCGTACCCCCGGGAGCACCGACAGAGCCGGTCAGAGTCGTGATCAAACCCAAGACTCGGGCGCACTGCCAACCCCACTCGTTCCCGGTTGCAGCAGCTCGCCAGACGTGCGTCGCCACGCGACTACCAGCCCGAGCGATCTCGACGGCAAGCGCTTCGATCAACTGTGGCTCGATCCCCGCCTCCTCGGCAGCCCACTCGACGGTGTAGCTTGCGAACGATTCGGTCAAGCGCTGCACGAACTGATCGAACTCAACGGTATCTTCGGGGTGCAGTGCCTGCAGGTAGCCGCGCCAGTCGACCCAGCGCTCAACGAATTCACGATCGATCTCGCCGCGCTCCAGCACGATGCGCACGGCAGCCAGCAGCAGCGCTGCCTCCGTGCCCGGGCGCGCCGGAATCCAGACGTCGGCGGAAGCTGCGGTGTTCGACAGCCGCGGGTCAATGACGACAACCCGCGCGCCGCGGTTCTTCGCTTCGATGATGCGTTGGGCATGCGGGTTGAAGTAGTGGCCCGATTCGAGATGCGCAGACACCAACAAGATCAACTGTGCGTGTTCGTAGTCTGGACTCGGCCGGTCGAAGCCGAACGTCATCTGGTAGCCGAGGCGCGCCGATGACGAACAGATATTCGTGTGTGAGTTGTGCCCGTCGATCCCCCAGGCCGCCAACAGCCGCTCCATGAACGCCTCGTGACCCGGTCGCCCGACGTGATACATGACTTCTTTGCCGCGACCTTCGTCGAATGCCTTCCGAATCCGGCCGGCGATGTCTTCCAACGCTTCGTCCCACGACACGGGCTCGAACTCGCCGGAGCCACGCGGTCCGACGCGTTTCAGCGGTTCCATGATTCGTTCCGGATCGGTCAACTGGTTGACCGTCGCGGGCCCCTTGGCGCAGTTGCGCCCGCGGGAACCAGGGTGCAACGGGTTACCCTCGAGCTTGCTGATCTCGCCAGTCTCTTGGTCGACGAATGCCAAGAGACCGCAGCCGGCCTCGCAGTTGAAACAAGTCGTCGGAATCAACGAGTAGCGGCGTTTGCGTCGCGTAACGTCCTGCTCGACGTAGTCGCCCCACTCCTCGAAAGGTGGGTAGGCAGCCAACGTCCCGTCCGCGCGGCGGTCGTTCTCCGGTTGCTGCTTCGGGACCAGCCCGGCACCAGCGGCGATGCGTTCGATCCAACTGAGTTCGCGAGCCATCGTCTGCTGTCTCCTACGCCAATGCCACTCGCTGGGGGGCGGCTACCCAAAGGTGTTCATAGATTGCGACGCCGGCGCCGGCGAGGATCGCAGCAAGGACTTGTGGTGCGGTGCCCTGCGAGAAGCACAGGAACATCGGTACGACGTGTCCGGCCAGCAGCGAGCCAGCAATCAGCAGCACGCCCCAGTTGCCGGAGCGCATCAACTTCGCAGCGCGAGAAGCATCGGCCGTTTGGTGGCGCCCCCAGACATCCTGCACAACGAACACAAGATCTACTGCCAAGAGCACGGCAAAGACCTGCGGATACCAAGTCGCATCGACCATCGGTAGAAACAGCGCCATGCCGACAACCATTGCTTGCACGAGGAGATGCAACGGAACGAGCGGCGACTGCCAAAGGTCGCGTCCCTTGGCCTGGCCAAAGAGCCAGCCAGAGTAGCTCGCAGTTCCGGCCGCGAGCACGCAACCGATGATCGCCAACACAGTAGCACTCGTCGCACCCAGACCATCGCCGCGCAGAAAGAGTGCCAACATGATCAATAGGATCGCCGAGTAACCGGCGATGATATAAGCCCCGCGCACGAGCCATGACTTCCACTGCGGCCGCAAGAGCACCCACAGAAACCGCTCCGGTCGCTTCAAGTCAGAGACGAGCAGCACCCCTGTCGCCGCCAACGCGAGCAGGGCGACGACGATGCCAACGAGGTGCGTACCGGCGAGGTGTAGGCCAGCGAGGGTTGCCAACGCTGGCACGAGGAATGCCCCCGCTGCGATCGATTTCGTAAATAGGTACGCCGATACTTTCCAGCCCCAGCTCCCGGCGTGGCGCTGTGCGATGTCGTAGGCACGTCGCGGCGCACCAGCCGCCGCGCTGCGAATCTGTCCCTCGGCAACAGGCGTGTCGTCGACGATATCGGGGGCCTTCTCCCCCCACAGCGTCTCCCTCGTCCGAATCGACGCGGCGGGTTGCAGCGCTGCCGCGTCTCCGTCTACGTAGTAGAGCTTCGGCAGCGTCCCCTTCTCGGGCTTCCGCACCGAAACATCCTGCGAGGCGACGATCTTCGCAATCTTGCTGCCGGGGTCATTCAGATCTCCAGGCACAATGGCTTCCGCCGGGCAAACCACGACGCAGGCCGGTTCCCGGCTCTCCTCGACGCGGTGCGCGCAATAGTTGCACTTCGTCGCTGTACCAGAATCTGGGTTGATCGTGATTGCGTCATAGGGACACGCCTGCATACACGCCTTGCAGCCGATGCAGCGCCCCGGGTCGAAATCGACGATGCCGTCATCGCGCGTCGTCAGACATGCGGTGGGACAGATCTCGACACACGGCGCGTCGGCGCAGTGGTTGCAGCGCATCACATGGAACTGCCGTGTCGTGTCGGGGTAGACCCCCTTCTCGATGTACGACACCCAGGTCTTGTTCACTTGGATCGGATCTTCGTGCTCGGACTTGCACGCCACCGTGCAGGCGTGGCAGCCGATGCAGCGCCGATTGTCGATCACGAAGCCGTAGCTCGTACTCGCGGAATCTGTGCTGGTCACCGGTTCTCTCTGACTGAATCTTCGTCTGGGGGAGTGAGCGCGTCTATGCCTCGTCGGGTGACCAAAGCGGCTGCCCGGCCGTGTCAAAGACGGCGGAGTGAAAACTGACGGTGAACCACTCGAGGAAGGTGAGAAAAGACGGCTTCGCGGGCCACCCGGCACGGTCGGCATGCCAACAGCTGACCTCGTTGAAGAAAATGCCTGGGTAGTTCTGCTCCAGGTACTCCTTCTGCTCCCGGCGCGACAGCACTTCGGGGATCAAGTAGCAGCTGTAGTCATCGCAGATCTCATCGAGAGAGACTTTGGAGTGCGCTCCGCCGACGCTATTGACCCAGTCGACGAAGGGCCCCTTCGGCTGAACCACGATTGCTGCTCGATTGACCGTCTTCATCGACTCGACTCCTCAGCGCAGAATCTAACAGAAGCGGTTCCGGGTGACAATCGGGCCAGGCCCCGCCCGGGGATCGCGTCGGCGCTGCCAGCGAGCTCTCAGGGCTGCTCCGGCGCCAGCGCCCGCTGCAGCGCCGCGACGTCCGAGAACGTCGCGCAATCGACTCCCTGCCAATCCCCGAACGGATCGAGCAATACCGGGCACAGGGCGGCCAGACGCGCACCCACTACGTCGACGGCATAGATATCGCCGACGTGAATCGTCCTGGCAGGGTCGGCACCGGTGGCAGCCAGCGCCGTCTCGAAAATCGCCGGATCCGGCTTCTCAGCCCCGACCACTCGCGAGTCGAATACGACATCGACCAGCTCCCGCAGTCCGAGCTGCTCGAGGCCCTGCTCGATACTGCCGTCGGAGTTGCTGACCACGGCCAACTGCAGTCCTTGCGCACGAAGCTTTTGCAGCGCCTGCGGGACACCCGGTAGCACCCGGCACCACAACTCGAGGGTGCTGGCGCGCGGGCGAATGGCGTCGAAGACCGCTGCCTTGACGGACTCGTCCTCGACGCCAAGAAAGCCCAGCGCCGTGTCGACGTAGAAGCGAAACGTGTCCTCGTGTTCGGTAGAACCTAGCCGCTCGAGCGCCCGCGAGACCGCTGGACGACTGGCTGCTTCGGCGCGGTGCACGGCGGTCGCATCGCAATGGACACCCAGCTGCTGCAGCGCGGCAGCGATGCGTGGATAGTCCATCGAGATCAGCGTGTTGCCGGCGTCCAGAAACACGGTCTGCACGTCAGCGGGTAGTGGCACGTCGGCCGCCGCGGGAGCACCGGGCGCTTGTGGAACGTTTGGCGGTGGCTGCGTCACTGGAATCCTCCGTACTGATCTCGGTCTTTCTTGAGCTCCGCATCCTCGCTGAAACCAACGGCGCCCGCCAGGGCAGTCTCGCCGAGCCGCACCACGAAGAGAGCGCGCCGACCCAACGAACGATTGGCCTGCTGCGGGCGTCGTGCTACACCAGGGTCGTGCGATCGTAGCTCGCCCTCGAGAGGCCCAGGACACGCGAGGAGACAAAGTGACAGCGGCGAGCAACGAACGCTCTGGCGCCCACTGGCGATTGCGCCAGCTCCCAGAAGCGGGCCCGCAGGTCGCTGGCCGGCACGTCACGAGCCGCCAGGTCGCGAGTCGCCAGATCGCGAGCCGCCAGGTCGCGAGTCAGGCGTGGCTCGTCGAGCCCGCGTCGGCAACTCCGCAAGCGACGATTGTTTTCGTCCACGGCGTCTGCGAGCACGCCCTACGCGGCCTCTCTCTCGCCCAGCAGTTGGCTGCGCACGGCTATGCGACCGTACTCTTCGATCTACCTGGTCATGGAGCGACGCCGCAACTGGCGGAGGATTTTGCGTGGCTGTTGGATCCCTACGCTGCACAGGACCCAGCAGCCAGAGTCGCGGCGATCGCAGAGCATCACCAAGATAGTGGCAACAACGACATCAACGCGCGCCTGCATGAGCAACGCTACGCGGAACTGAGCGCCTTACAGCTCGAACACTGTTTCGAACAAGTACGCGACTTGCTGTCGCAGCTCGACACGACGCCCTTGTTTATCGCTGGGCACAGCTTGGGTGGATTGATTGCCACCTGCAGCGCAGCTCGGGCCCTACCGGGACAGCTCGCAGGCGCGATCTTGATCAATCCGGCGTTGGGCCCCCGGGGTCGCGGTGTCGCAGCGCCCGCGGTTGCACTCTCGTGGGCCGCGCGGCGCCGGCGCTGGCTCGCACCGCTGCACCTGGCGTTCAGCGCACTGGCCCGGGTCGGCCCCGGCGTCAGCGTGCGCTGGTCGAGTCGTTTCGTCAGCGACATCGTCACGGAACAACAGACACACGCCCTTGACCCACTGATCTTGAAGAAGCTACCGCTGTCATTTCTCGCCGAGATCGAGCGCTGGATGAGCTGGGCGCAAGACCAAGCCGCGACGTTCCCGATCCCCATCCTCGTGCACGCAGCAGAAGCAGACCCTATCGTCAACACGGCGAGCGCGCGTCAATTCATGGCAGCACTTCCCGCCGATCTGGGCACGCTGCACCTGTATCCGGGTTTCGCCCACGATCTGTCACGCTCCACTGCAGCAGAGGCGCTACATGCACGCACGGCCTCCTGGATCGAGCAACGACTGCGCCCCTTGCGCTGAGCCCGCAGCGCCCCATAATCGCAACCCAGCAACAGCCTGCCGAAAGGGCACCTATGATCCCGCCAAAGAAGATCGCGATCATCTCGACCGGTGGCACGATCGAGAAGACCTACGACGAGCTATCGGGTGTCTTGCACAATCGGATTAGTGTCCTCGATATGATGCTTGCTTCATTGACGCTAAATGGCGTCGAGGTCTATCGCGTACCGCTCATGAACAAGGACAGCTTGAACATGACGGCTGACGACCATGCGATCATAGCGCGGGCTGCAGGCGCGCATGCGACGACCGCTGACGGCGTCATCATCGTGCACGGGACGGACCGGTTGGCGCAGTCAGGGGAAGCTTGCCTGGAACAGCTGGTCGCCCCGAAAGTGCCGATCATCTTCACCGGGGCGATGCGACCTTGGGAGATGCGCAACACAGACTCGCTGCAGAATCTGACAGAAGCATTGACCGCTGCGCAGATCCTTCCACCGGGAGTCTATGCGGTGTTTCACAATCGAGTAATGCAGTTCCCCGGGGTCGTGAAAGATCCTGCACACGGCACCTTCTGCTACGCCAGCGAGTTGCCGAAAAGAAGCTAGCCAGCACCATCAATGCTCTACTGCGCGTATTGGCGCAGCGCGTCGCGTAGCTCGGTCGGCACCGCCTCGGGTGTCAAACCGGTGGCTGAGCGTCGCATGCTAGCGATCTGCTGTTCACCCCGCGCGACCAACTCTTCGCCGCCATCGCGCAATCGTATGTAGTCGAATCCCATCGTGACGCGATTTTGCACGTGCTCCAACAAGGTCATGCGAATCACGATCTCATCGAAGGGTTCCAGCTCTGCGAAGTACTCGCAAGAACAGCGAGTCGTGATGAACGCGAGCCCATTCTGCAACTCGGCGAGCACGCCGGGACTCTTGTCGCGCAAGAACATCTCTCGGCAACGCCCTTGCCAGCGCAGATGGTTGGCGTAGTAGACGTTGCCGACGAAGTTGGTCTCTTCGAACCCAACCGTGTGTGCGTACTCGTAGCTGCGGGTCATCGATCAGCGCCGTCGGCTGCGGCGGCGCCCCCCCGTCACTCTCTGGGTACGCGACGGCGTGCGTGGCACCCGATCCGGGCGCTTGCCCGGCACCAGGATCGCGGCCACCAGCGGGTTCTCCTCGCTGCGCACTTGCACGGCGACGGTCGCTACCTGATAGGCCCCGGCATGCAGCACAACCCACCCCTCCTCGTTCACCTCGCCCAATGCGATCGGTGTTCCCACCGCACGCCCGGCCTTCTTCAGGCACTCGAGTGCACACCAAACACGGGTTGCAGCTTGATCCTGATCTTCAGAGGTGGCACTGACAATCGTGCGTGGCAACTCGCGGTGATCACTACCGAGGAGATCGGTCCAAGCCGAATCGCTGCGCGCAACGACGGATTCGATATCACAACCGATCGCATTCGTGTCGGCGACGGCCAGCGTCAAAGCGCCGGCATGCGCCGCAGAAACTTGCCACTCGACGGCCGTTGGCTTCCCATCGGGGCGCTTGCGGACCGGTGTTGAGCTTCCGACGGCCCGCTGCAGCGGATCGCCACCGCCATTTGCCTGCACCGCAACATGCAGCGAGCGACTGCCGCCGAGGTCGCTGACGAAGCGCTCCATGTAGGGCCCCAGCAACGGTTCCACCCACGGACCGCGGTGCAGAGTTCCGGCAACCTTGCGCAGCTCCAACCCGACCCAACGCTCCCAGACCTCGCCATCGGCAGCGAACACGTCGACGTCGTAGATGAAGCGGTCACCATCGCGACTCCGCTCGACGGCGCGCATCCGCAGATCGTGCGGCGCAGTACCGGAACGCACATGCAGCTGCTCCACTGCGGTCGGCAGCAACGTCGCCTCGGGTACACAAGCTTGAATCGCATGCAGGGTCGCGTCGCGCCGCGCTGGATCGCCAAGCAACAACTGCGACGGCAGGTAGGCCTGGAACCACTTCGAACCATTGCCGTTGCGCGGCTGTATCGACCCCAGCTGAGCAGCGCACGAACGCGCCCGTAGTTCGTCGTAGCCTTGCAAGAAGCGGAAGCGACCTTGGTGAAACAAGATGCCACCATAGAGGTCTTGCTCGGGTGTCAACGGTACTCGCTGACCCGCCTCGCGGCTGGACACATGCCCCAAGTCCGCGGGCTCGTTCGGGAACCGGCAGACGCAGCGGAAACAGTCCGCGTCGTCCTTGCGCAGCACGACCGCGACGGTTTGTGCATCGCGCCGCAGTGCAGCGATGCGAACTTTCGTCTCGCCGTCGACAACGACTGGCCGATCGAAGTGCACGTCCTCGAACACCGGCAACTGGGCATGCCCATGCACGACCGTTGCGACCTGCGCCATCGCTTCGAGACCCAACACCGCGGGAAACACGCTCTCTCCCCGGAACACATGATCGAGCAGATACGGGTCCTTCTCCTTCGACAGCGTGCAATCGACGACCAGTTCGATCGCTGGGTAGTGCACACGAGGTTGCTCCAAGAACCGGAGGAGCGGCAACTCCGCCGCAGCCGTGGTTGCGAAACTCAAGGTCGGGATCTCGCCCATGCGCCCACTGACTACGACCGCTTCCGCTCGCACGGGACGGCGAAGCAACTCGCCCAACAAAGCAACTCCTCTGTCGACGGTGATCGGTGTGATCCCAGCCGCTCGCAACCCCTCGATGCGTCCCAGCCGTTCGCCCATGCCGGTGCCAGACCAGACAGACCATTCGACGGCAAGTGCGCGACAGTGCGGGTAGCGTGCATGGTGGCGTAGCGTTGCATCGGTCAGCCAGCTATTGGCCAGCGCGTAGTCGCCCTCGCCACGCATCCCGCAGCAGGCGATCACCGATCCGAACGTGATCACCGTGTGCAGGGCCTCGCAGTCGAGTTGATCCAAGACGTGACCGAACCCGTCGACTTTCGGTGCCAGCGTCTCGCGCACCGTGGCGGCATCGAGGGTCTGCAAGAGCTGCGGCTGGTTGGCACCCGCACCGTGAAGGAAGGCCGTGACGGCGCCCCACTCTGCAAGCAGCGGCGCCAGCGCTGCGCGCAGCTGTTGCGGGTCTGTCACATCCGCACGGAGGTAGCGAACGTCGATCCCATGGTCGACGAAGCGGGCCAGATTCTCTCGCAACTCCGCATCCTCTTGGGGATCGGAACGCCCCAGAAGCGCAACGCGAATCGGGGCATCTTTCGCCAGCTGCAGCGCGCACTCGGCTGCGATTCCTTTGCCGCCACCCGTCACTAGCAAGACATCGCCAAAGATCAAAGCGGGACCGTGGTTCCCCTGTTCCGCGAGGTCATCATCGAGCAATTCCAGCTGAGGTACCCAGCGCCCACCACCATCGTCGAATCGAACCTCGTGGTAGTCACGAACACACTGCACCTCGGCCACGATCGCAGCGATCGCGGCATCTGCGTCGAGGCTGCCAGCGGGCGGTACGTGAACAACACACGTCGTGATCTCGGGGCGCTCCAGCTGCAACGTCTTTACAAGCGGCGTCAGTGAGTACTCGGTTCCTTCCTCGACCAACACGAACGTATCGGGCCCGTCGCGTCGTGCTGCAGCTCCGAAGATGTGCACCCACGCATCCAACTGCGCCGTCGATTCTGTGAACTGACGTTCGGGGGCAGCAACCAACAAGACTCCCTGGCCGCCGACTTGCCGCTGCAGCTCGGTAACCAGCCGTTCTGCAAACGGGTGCCCGTCGTCTGCATGGCTACGCCAGACTGACTTCGCGTGGTCTACCGAAGGTTGGGCTGGTGTGACTGGGCGCGGCTGCGCGACTTCGGTCATTCGAAACGGACGGACCCACTGATCGACGCCCGCCGGGAACTGTTCCTCGCGACTCGCTGGCCCCGCACTGCCTACCTGCGCCGCGATGTCATCGAGCGCCCGTGCAAGCTGCCGGGCTGTCGAGTTGGCAAACTCCATCGGCGCGGCTGGCGGTGGCAGGTTCAAGGCCTGGCAAGTGGCTCCGACCAACTGCCCGACCGCGATGGAGTTGAGATGCAAGTCGTCGAGAAAACTGCTGTCGTCGTCGATCGCGGCGATCGGCAGTTCGATACGTTCGGCCAACAGACGTTTCACAACGGCAAGCGTGTCTTCATCGCCTGTTGCGACCTCGACAGTAGCTGTAGCCTCTACCTTGCGTCGCCGCGGCGCGACGCCGTCACGCGGCGCCGCTTCGCACGGGCTCTCGAAGAACTGAAACTCCTTCGAGAGTGGCAAAGGCCGCGTGAAACGACCGCGCCATAACTCATCGGGGCAGCTCGCGGCACCGAGAGCGAAAGCCGCACCGACGGCACCAAAGAGACCCCGCAGCGAGCGACCTCCCGCATCCGTTGCCACGATCGGCCCGTTGACCATCGCAGATGCCATCGCCGACAGCGTCGCACCGGGGCCAACCTCGATGATCAAATCAACGCTGGCTGCAAGTTCGTCGAAGGCCGCTTGAAAGCGGACGGGAGCCGTGACCTGCCGCACCAGCAGGGCCGCAACATCGTCGTCAGCGCGCAGCTCCGTGCCGGAAATCGTGGACACGACGCGGCGCTGCAACGCGACAGGCGCCTCGCGCTGTAGCTGTTGCGCTAACGGGTCGCAGGCTGCGGCTACGAGCGGGCTGTGAAACGCATGCGAGACCCGTAGTCGGCGACCGGCAACTTGCTGCTTCGCTGCAGCCTCGACAACCGCGTCCACTGCCGCACTAGGACCGGAGATCACGGTGTTACGGGGACCATTGTAGCCAGCTATGACAACGTCAGTTCCGGCGATCCACGGCGCCACGTCGTCAGCGCTCGCTACGAGCGCCGCCATCGCGCCGGCCGCTTCGACGTCACCGCCCTGCTTGCCGGCGTCCGTCATCGCGAGGCCACGCACTGTCGCCAAGCGGAGGATCTCATCTTCACTGAACGCACCGCCCCAAGCCAACGCCGAAAGCTCGCCGAGGCTATGGCCGCATGCCGCATCTGCCTGCAGCCCCGCGCGTTTGAGTACCCGCAAAGCCGCCAGCGATGCACTCACGATCGCTGGTTGCGCGACCGCGGTCGCAACGCCGTCGCCGGTACGCGGTAGTGACGACAGCGTGTACAGCTCCCGAGCGTCGACGAAGCGACGCGTCATGCTGCCACCGCCCAGATAGGCAGGCGAACCTTGCCCCGGGAAGAGATAGCCGATGCGGGCCGCGTCTGTGCGGTCACTCGCGAACACACCGCGATCGACATCGATGACCGACGTCGTGCCGGCCGCCAAGCTATCGCGCAGCCACTGCAGCTGTTCCACAGCTTCATCCGGGGTAGTCGATACCAGAGCAGCACGAACGCGACGCGCACGCAGACCATCTGCCAAAGTCCGCGAGAGGTCCCCGAGCTCAGCGCGAGACAGTTGCGCTACGAAAGGCAACAACCGTTCGATCTGATCTCTGAGTCCCGCCACATCGTTGTCGCCGAGCAGCAACAATTCGCAATCTTGGGCCGAACTCAGCAACTGTTCGGCCTGCAGATCGAGGCGGTGAGCACGCACAGCGTCCTCGGCCTCCAGGCACAGGTGCACATTGATGCCACCAAAACCCATGCTGCTGATACCGGCGCGCAATGGCGCATTCGCCGGCCAACGCTCCCCTTGCTCGACAATGCGCAAACCGCAATCCGCTTCCTGCAGCGCGTCGTGTGGATCATCGCAGCCGGTGGTCGGCGGGATGATCTGGTGTTGCAGCGCTAAGGTCGCTTTCAAGAAGCCGGCGATGCCCGCCGCTGCCTTCGTGTGGCCGAAGTTCGCTTTGATCGTACCGATGGCAGCTTTCGGCGCTTCCGCATCGGGGCACGCACGGCGACGCGCGGTCGTCAACGTGCGCAGCTCGGTCGCATCCCCCACCCTTGTTCCCGTGCCGTGACCTTCGAAGTACGGAACCGATGCGATGTCGAACCCGGCACGACGATACGCGCGATCGATGGCCAAGAGGTGTCCATCCATCTCGGGACGCGTCATGCCGCCGCTGCCATCGGATGAGATTCCCCACCCAGCGACGGTCGCATAGATTCGGAGGCCTCTCTCCTTCGCGTCCTCTTCCCGCATCAGCACTACGAATCCGCAGCCCTCACCAGGAATGAAGCCAGACGAGCGCTGGTCGTAGACACGCATCTGTCCACGGGTCATCGCGCCGGTGCGCGCGAAGCCGACCATCTCGAACGGGTCCAGACTCAGATCCACGCCACCCGCGAGCATCACATCGACGTCGCGCGCAACCAGCGCTGAGCATGAATTGGCAATCGCTAGCAGTGACGAACTGCAAGCCCCGTCGACGGTGTAGCCGCCTCCGGACAGATCGAAGTGGTTGCAGATACGACCAGCGATCGTGTTCGAAAGCCCCCCGGCCAGACTCTCTTCACCAGGCTCGGGGAAGGGTTCTTTGTATTCATCTTCGAGCTGCTCTAGAAAGCGCACACGCTCTTCTTCGCTCCAGCCCTCTGCACGCAGGCCCGCGTCGACGACGCGACGCACGTACGGCCAGCGCAGCCGCAGCGTCCCTGCTCGGGTGAACTCACCGGTCAGCGTGTTGCCGACCAGGACACCAGTACTCTCCGTCGGCAGTCCCGCTCCCGCGCCGAAACCAGCGTCCTCGAGAGCCGCAGACGCGGTATCGAGCGCTAGCCAATGGGCGAGGTCGGTGACGCGAAACGTGCTCCCGACGACTCGATAGCGGACACGATCGAACTCGAAACCTTCGATCACTGCTGCGTGCGATACGTAAGTCGAGTCGGGATCTTCTGCGGTTCGGTCATCAGTCTGCGGGGCGTAGTCTTCCACTGCGAGGCGCTGCCCAGGGATGCGACGAAACGCGCGCCGCCGAGTCAGCACCATCTCCCACAGCGCTTGCGGTGAATCTGCATCGGGATAGCGACAGCCGAGTCCAACGATGGCAATCCGATTCATCGCGGCACCTCTACTGCCTCTTGGCGCTGCAACCACGACTCTTGAATGCGCTGCCGCCAGAGCGCGTAGCGCGGCTGATCCAAGGACTCATCGCAGTCAGCCGTGGCACGTTCTTGTACGTCCGATTCAGCAGCGCACGCGGCCGCACTCAGCGCCCACATGGCTTGCGCCGCTGTAGCAGTGCATGGACTCGGGTTGCCTGCTCGCTCGCGCGCTTTCGCGGCGAAGCAGACACCTTGAGCGACTGCGGCGGCGTGGTCGCCGCTGGCAACGCGCAGCCGTTGCCAATCGACCTCAGCCCCGTTGCCGGCATAGGCGGCGGCCAACCCCAGCCCGCTCCAAAGGTCGCCGTGATACTGCGCCGGAAACTCCTCAATACGCGCGACGATGCGTTGCAGGTCGGTGCCCTCGACGAACCACAGGCTGCGCCCGAGCCCCTGGTGGTATGCGTGGCCCCCATAGCCGCGCAAACGGGGCGCGTAAGGTTTGTTCTTGGCGCGTTTGTCGACGATTTGCCGCCAACGGAAGTAGCCTTCGTGAAAGCCGTAGCCATCGACCGCTAGCCAGCGCAGCAATGGATCCAAGTGCCGCCCAAAGCGCACCGGATCGCGATGCAACCGCGCCGCAACCCAACCAGCCCCAACATGCATCAGATAGGTGTGAGGTGCACCGCCTGCGCTCAAGAAGCGCACGAAGCGTCGCCGGTTCCATGGCGTAATGAAATCGCGCAGAGCCAACGCCATCGCAGCCCCTTCGAACGCCCAGCCCGCCTGCTCGTTCGGGTGCTCCGCCAGCCGATCGCACAATCGCGACGGATCGTCGTCGTCGATCGCCGCGTGATAACCGGCGACGAAAGTCGCACCGATCGTCTGCAGCCGCTCCTTGGCGACGTCATCCGGCACGTCGAAGCCACGCTTGGAGGCCAAAGTATCCTGGGGATCGATCGAGAACAGGCGCCGCCGCACGGAGCGGCGCAACGCCATCGGAGCGTTGAGGATCGCGAGCAGAACTGGCACCGGGTAGCACCTAACCCTTCGGGCAGCTGCGTGGGTCCAGCCAGCGCAAGTGAACCAGAGCCTCCCGCGACGGTCTGTAACTACCGACGCGACGAAACCTTGGCGCTTGCGACCCACGATCACCAAACCGCCCGTTTAGCGAGAGAGCCGAGAGATCTAAGATACTGTACACTCCCCTCGCATCCAAGGGCCGTGGTGCCAGCAAACAGCAGCCAGGATGCGGGAGAATACCCGTTGCCCCTTCGTTATCTAGTTAACAATAAGGCAGTTACAGAGCCATCGGTCGTGCAAGAGGTGCTGACGCAGGCGCGACGAGACTTTGGCGCCGCCGTCGAACCCGTGACGCTGCACCGGGCGGTGCCGCCACTTCTTGCAGCGGTGTGGGCCGTGCTGCGCGAAACACTCGTCGTTGGCGCAGTACCGCGCGCGACGAAAGAGGCCGTTGCGGTCGGCGTTTCGCGTGCCAACCAGTGCCCGTACTGCGTCGATGCTCATTCGATCATGCTGCGGGCCATTGGGGATCCAGTACCCACAGCAGCAGCCAGCAACCCGACGAGCAATCCGACGAGCAATTCGACGAGCGCGCCCCAACTGGCAACGCTGGACGCCACCGCGCAGCGAGCCTGGGGTGCCGACTTCGGTAACAGCAGCGGCCGGCCAGATTCGGCCAGTCGCTTCCACGATGCACTCGCGGCGGCCAGCGACTCCGACCGCGCAGAGCTCTGCGCGACAGCGTTTGCATTCCACTACATCAACCGCGTCGTCGCTGTGTTCCTCGGCGACTCGCCGATCCCGGTAAAGGTGCCCATCCTGCGCGGCCTATCGTGGTGGTTGTCGGCGCGCTTCTTCGCGCGGGCGATCCGGCGCGCGCATCCGCCCGGCGAATCCCTTGGCTTTCTGTCGAACGCCGACTCGCCGCGCTCCGATCTACCGGAGATCGCGTGGGCCGGCGCAGCTCCCCACGCAGCGCGCGCGATCACGGCCCTGATCACAACTCTCGACGAGGCCGCGGCAATGCTGCTCACAGAGTCTGCGCGCGCCCTCGTGCAAGAGCAGCTCGCGTCGTGGCACGGAGAGAGCGCACCGTTGGCGCTCTCTTGGCTCGACCAGGCCACCGACTCCCTACCCGCAGACGCGCGTAGCGCTGCCCGGATTGCGCTCCTCGCGGCGCGCGCGCCCTATCGCTTGCACGCCGATGACGTCGACCGTTTTCGGCAAGCGTGCCCACCGGAGTTCCGAGAAAGTTACTCCGGGCAGGCGACGGCGCCCGCCCACGCAGACGTCGCCGCCGACGCCGCTCTGGTCAGCGTCGTCGGTTGGGGCGCACTCGCAGCCACGCGACGCGTTGCAGAATGGGCGTTTCCGACTCGCGGCACGGCCCCATCTTCCCGATAACGAAGGGATGCCTACCCGAGTCAGAGAGTGAACGCGACCTCGTGAGTCTCCGCAACCGTGCGATCAGCAGCGCCCGCTGGACCCTGGTCCGCGTCAGCTGCATCTATACCCTGCAGCTCGCGCAGCTAGCGATCCTGGCCCGCATCCTGGATCCCGTCCACTTCGGCGAGATCGCATTGGTCGTCATGGTGCTGATGGTCGCAGACGTCTTCTCGCAAACCGGCATCGACCTCGCGATCATCCGCAACCAGAAGGAACCCGACGCCCTCCTCGATTCGGCATGGACGATCCAGCTATGCCGCGGACTGTGCCTGGCTGGGGTCATCGCTGCGGCTGCCGGTCCGGTCGCCTCCTACTTCGAAACCCCTGGATTGTTCCCAATGCTTTTAGTGGCGGCAGTGGTGCCCTTCCTCGATGGCACTCGCAACATCGGTACCGCGTTGCTCGTGCGAGAACTCGCGCAACGACGTCTCGTCATCGCTGAAGTCACCGTGACAGCGGTCGGCGTCATCTCTGCAACGATCTTGGCGCTGACGCTGCGCTCGACGTGGGCCTTGGTCATCAATATGGGCGTCGTCGCACTGCTGAAGACGTTGGCGTCGTACATCGTCCACGCACACCGGCCGCGGCTGCAGTTTCAGTGGCAGCGACTGCGCTCACTCGCGCGCTTTGGCATCTACGTGAATCTCGGCGTCGCGACCACCTACTTGGCGCTCAACGTCGACAAGTTCGTGCTGGGGAAATCGCTGGGAACCGAATCGCTGGGGATCTACGAACGTGCGTTTCTCCTCAGCAACTTCATCGTGCTGCAGATGTACAGCTTCCTGTCGGCGACTCTGTTTCCAACGTTCTCGAAGCTGCAGGGTTCGCCCGACCGCTTTCGACATCACGTGCGTCGTTTCCTGATGATCCTCGCCGCCGGCGCCGCAGCCTGGTCTGGGGGTTTGTACCTGCTGTCTGACTACGCAATCCCACTGGTGTTCGGCGCAAAGTTCACAGCCGGGATCCCAGTGTTCGAGATCTTGTTGCTGCACGCAGGCTGTCACGGCATCTCCGCGGGGATCCACACGCTGTTCATCCTCTTGAACCGCCCCCGCCTGACGTTCTACTGCACTGCGGTACAGCTGGTCGCCGTCATCATAGGCCTGCAATGGGCTGTAACGGCCGGGAGCCTGACGGCAGTGGCGCTGGCAATGGGGATCGGCGCCGCTTGCGGGTTGCTGTGCACGCTAGCCTTCGTCGCGCGCGGGGCCCTCGCCCCACCGGCGCTGGTGCCGCAGCCAGAGGATTCACCGCCCGCTAAGGCGCCCGCAGCCGAGTTCGTGGAATCATCGGGCTAGCCACCTTGTTCGAGGCGCGCGCTTGGCCAAACGAGTCACGCTGACGAATGCGCTACTCGTGAACTTCGTGCCCAGTGACTGCAGGGTCGCCGCCCTCTTGACCCGCATCTTCCCCCTGCACGAAGGTCTTGCCGCGGTAGAACATCGCGTAGATCACAAAGACAACAGCAACGGCCAGCATGAAGTAGGTGAAGAACCAATAGTAGTTCGCCCCCTGCAGCATCTCTTGTCCCTGCTCCTTCATCTTTGCGAGCTCGCCATTGACGCGCCCGGTGAACAGGTTGCCCAGCGAGACGCCAAGGAAGTAGATCCCCATGATGAACGACTTCATCTTCTTCGGCGCCTGGGTGTAGGCAAACTCGAGACTGGTGATGGACACCATGACTTCCGCAGCCGTCATGATGAAGTACGCCAGGAACTGCCACACGACATGCGGTGTCTCGCCCGCATCGATGCGAACCTGGATCCAACCGGCGATCGCGAACGCACCAGCGGTCAGGAACAGCCCCATGCCCATCTTGCGCAGAGGCGTCACGCGCCACACCTTGTCGATCGCTGGGTACAAGACGTAGGCGAAGACCGGAATCAAGACGAGGATGAAGAACGGGTTCAACGCCTGGATCTGCGACGGCAGGAGATCCCACCACAAGATTTTTCGGTCCATGTCGTTGGCCTGCAGGACCCACGCCGACCCAGTTTGATCGAACAACGCCCAGAACGCCGGAATGAAGATCAGGAAGATCGGTGTCAGATTCAACACGGCTCGCAAGCCGTCCCGACTGAGCGTCTCCTCCTTGAACTTCGAACCACTGGGAGGCACATGAATGAACTTCGTGCGGCCTAGCCAGAACACGAAAGTTGCCAGCGCCATGAGTACTCCGGGTACCCCGAACGCCAGCCAAGGGCCAGCCTTCGCGAGGAAGATCGGGGTGAAGATCGTGCTCAACAGCGCACCGGTGTTGATCGAGAAATAGAACCAGCTGAAGGTCTTTGAGATCAGGTGTTTGTTCCCCTCCCCGAACTGATCTCCAACGTGCGCCGACACACAGGGCTTGATCGCGCCAGCCCCCATCGCAATGAACAGCAGCCCTGCATACAGCCAAGGAACCATGTCCATCCCGAGTGCAGGCCCAAGATCCATGATCGCCAAGCAACCGTGGCCGACGCAGTACAGGAGCGACAGGTACAAGATCGTCTTGTACTTGCCAAAGAGCACGTCGGCGATCAGCGATCCGATGATCGGGAAGAAGTAGGCGGCGGCACTGAAGTAGTGATAGATCTCCTTCGCGCGCTCCTCGGTCATGTTCGCGGGCTCACCTGCCGCGTCCAACAGGTGTTTCGTCATGAAGACGACCAAGATCGACTTCATGCCGTAGAAGGAGAAGCGCTCTGCGGCTTCGTTCCCAAGAATGTACGGGATCCCCGGAGGCGTGGTCGTTCGCGTAGGATCGGGCTGGGTCCGGTGCGCAGTTTGGGTCATGGACTTCTTCTCTGCGTGAGGGGCGAAACAAGCTTGCAGTGCCGCGAATGGCGTCCGCGCAGGGTAAGGGCTCCCCTACTCAACCACAAGTCGTTCTGAAATCGCAGCTTGCGCCTGCGGTGATCGAGCAACGGAGGGCTTTTCATCGACCCACCGATCCTGTTCAATAGCCTGCCCAAACAAGTAGTTATGAAAGAGAGCGTGGGATGCGCACCAACCCTGAGACGACCCGCAAAGAGACGACGCAGGCAATCGCTCTGCCGATGACAGAGGACCGCAACCCCGCCGTCCGCGCCTTGGTGCGGGAAGGGGCGCTGGTCGGCGCAGGCACGCTGCTGATTGCTCTGTGTGCCAACATCAGCGTGCCGTTCTGGCCGGCACCGTTCACGATGCAGACCTTCGCAGTCGTCCTGATCGGGGCCTGCTTCGGGTTCCAACGCGCGACCACGACCGTGCTGACGTATCTCGCCGCTGGCGCAGTTGGGCTGCCGGTGTTTGCAAGCGCTGCTGGGGGTGCCGCGTTCGTCGGACCGACCAGCGGCTACTTGCTGGGCTTCGTTGCAGCGGCCGCGTTGACTGGCGCGTTGATGGAGTGCGGCTTCGCCCGGCACTGGGCATTGACGACACTGGCGATGGTCATCGGCACCGCCGCGATCCTCTACGGCGGAACCGCTTGGCTGGCCATCGGCTGGGGCTTCGGCTGGGAACAATCGACCCTGATGCAGCTCCCGTACCTACCGGGCGCAGCCGCCAAGATCTTGCTGGCGATGGCCGTGCTGCCGTACGCACGACGTGCGACGCAGCGCTGGCTCTCTCGCTAGAGGCCGCGGAGCCGAAAAGCGACTGCGGCGATACGGCTAGGCGCGACCCGACTGCGACTTGCCGGTGGCAGAGAAACCTCGCAGCAGCGTCCACAGCATCGCCGCCTGCGAACCGTCCTCGAGGGTGCTCAGCGCGGCCACGTCCGCGCGCGGCTTCCCGTCGGCGTCCCAGAACAGGCGTAGGTCGTCACCAAAGACATCTTCGAATGCCTGTCCTTGCTGCTCGGCAGCCGCAATCAGCCGACGCCACCGATCCTCGTCGACATTTGCACTTGTCTGCCCGAGGAAGTTCTTGATCTCCGCCCAGCTCATCTGCCCTTGCTCGACCGTCAGCTCGAAAGTGTCTGCCGACTCCGAACCGGAGCGCTTGTCGAGGTAATTCAACATCGACATGAGCTCGGAAAGCTGCTCGGGCTCGTCGGGAGCGTCTGCCTCGACGTTGGGATCAAGGCGTAGCTCCGAACCGTCGGTCGCCGTTTCAAGCGTCTCGACAACACCGACGGTTTGCTGAAACTGCGCGCCATCGGGCAGCACGGTGATGGTCACGGTCTCGGTCACTGTGGCATCGCCGTCTGTGATCTCGACCTCGAAGGTCAAGACGACCTCGGCACTCGTCTCAATCGCCAAGAAGGTCGGTAACGGCGCGTGCGGATCGTCGAGCACAACAGTTGGCCCGCCGACCTGCACCCAGTGGTAGGTCGCTTCTTCGTTCCCTAGATCGAACTCGGTCGGCGCAAGCGTCACCGGGTCCCCGGTCTGGAAGGCAATCGTCGTCGGGTCCACGGTCGGCTCCAGCTCTGACTCTTGCGACTGGGAGTCATCGGCGTCGCCCGCACTCTCCGCAGTTGCGGTCGGCTCTGGCGTTTCCAACGGCGGCTCCAACACCAGCTCTTCGGTGGGTGGGTCCACCGGAGCGTCTTGATGCAGATCAGCGTCAGCCGCCGAACCGTCGAAGACGAAGCGCTGGGCCGTCGCGAAGTAGTCGTCGAAGTGCCGCGCACCATCGAGGACCTGAACCTCGCCGTGGGCGTTTTCCACGGTCAGCGTCCCGGAGAAGTCTCCGCCAACGCTCAGCAAACGCAAATCACCGTCGACCTGAATGTTGGACGTCGCCAACGCGGAAACCGAGATCTCGTCGATGTCGCCTCCGACGTGCAGCGGCACCTCCGACGTCAACGAACCGGCGACAGCAACGTAGTCGACACTACCAGCGACGTGCACTCGGGCAGTCAGGTCCCCGCCGATCGCCATCGTGTCGATCCGATCTGCGCTCAGAGTGCCCCCGAGCGCGGCAACCCCCATCGTCGTGATCGAGGTCACATGCCCTTCGACATCGATCATCGCGTGCACGTCACTGGTCGCAGTCAACGCCAGTAGATCACCGGTGATGGCGATCGTCGCCAAGTCGCTGTCGGAACCGATCGCACCGTCGATACTGAAGCCCCAAACGCTGCCAGCGACGCTGATGTGAGCGCCCGCCCCGATCACGTTCGTGGCGAGGGCACCGATATCTCCGCTGGCCTCAACTGTTGCACCGTTGCCAATTCCTTGCGCCTCGAACGCACCCAGTCCACCCCCGATCGAGACAGTCGCGCCATCGGCTACGGCACCGGTGATCTCGAGCGTCTCGACCGCGGCATTCACGCGCAACACCCCGTCCACGTCGCCTTGCACGCGGACAGCATCGACTTCGGCACTTACGTCGACGTGGACGGCTGAGCTGGCGAAGTCGAGGTTTCCTAGCAGGCCACTCACGGTGATCGTGCGAACCGACGCACCCTCCGCTACCTGGACCGAATCGACATCGCGATCGACGACCAACGAGCCGACTGATTCCGTAACGTCGATCGTCGCCACGGATAGGTCGCCGCCCTGCAGATCTTCGATCCGGATCTCACTCGTCAAGTCGGTGCCGCTCGTCGCGGTCACAGCCAACGTATCGGTAGTTGCTTCGTACGATAGATCGACGCTACCGCTGGACACTCCAACCTGAAACAGCTCTCCGGCGTCGAGGTAAGTCACTACACCTGTCACCGCGGCCGCACTGAAGTCGCCACTGACGACTGTGATGTTTCCATCTTCTAGCGCGATGGTCTCGATCTCATCGTGAAGGACTGTGAAGGTGTCACCATTCCCCATGTCGACGACCAGAGCGCCGTCCTTCGTTGTCAACGCCTGCAGACCAAAAGCGGACAGGTCTAGTCGATCCACTCCGTCACCGCCGACGATCGTGTACGACTGGCCAGCAACAGGCTGTTCGAGACGGAACGTGTCGCCGTGCCGACTGCCGTGTGCACCCTCCACTCCGGTCAGAGAATCAGCGCCCTGTCCGGAATCCTGTGCCACGCCATGCAGAGTCACATCCACCGAAACACCTCCGGTTGCAGTACTATAGTCCACGAGGTCCTGGCCGGCGCCACCATCGATGCGGTCGTCGCCAGCACCACCGACGATCCAATCGTCGCCATCGAGACCGACGATGCTGTCATCAGCGTCGCTACCAAACAGCATGTCGTCCTCCACGGTGCCCATGATCACGATAGGCTCGACGGTCACTTGCACGGTATCGGTAGCTGTCTCCTGGCCGTCCGAAACTGTGAGTCGAAATGTCAAAGTCGTGGGATCCAACACATCGGGCGCCGTGAACTGCGGAGTCGCCGTGTTCGCGTCCAAGAGGCCGACTGGCGTCCCTGCGAGCTGCGCCCACTGGTACGTCAACGTACCGTCGGGATCACGGCTTCCCGATGCATCCAGAGTCACGACTGTCTGCTCCGTGACGATTTGGTACGTTCCCGCACTGGCAAGCGGAGCGTCGTTGACCGCGTTCACGGCAATCGCAATCGACTCGGCGTGTTCTAGCGGCAGCTCCCCGTCGTTACCCTGATCGTTGACGGTGATCGTGAACAACGCTGCGCCATGGAAGTCTGGATCAGGCTGATAGGACACACCTTCTAGCGCAGCGTTCACATCCGCCAGACTGCCGCGGAAGGTCAACATCTCATCGGCTGAGCCGTCACCACCCGCGAACGTCAGGCCCAGGGTTCGCGCCAACAACACGGTGCCGTCGGTCGCAGCAACTGTCACCTCCACGTCGGCCGCCCCAACGTCAACGTCTGTGATCGAGATCGCATTGCCCGTCGCTGCCGAGAATCGCAGCACGCCATCTTCCTGCATGGACTGTGCAGCGGGAACACCGACGACCGGAGCGTCATTGACGCCGATGACGCTGATCGCGACGGTATCCGTCGTAGTCAGCGGCGCGCCACCGTCGTTCCCCAAGTCATCCGTCCGAATCGTCAGCGACACGGCCCCAGTGAAGTCATCGTCGGGAGTGTAGACGGCGCCGTCCAGCGCCAAGTTGATGTCGTGGATCGAGCCCCGAAACGTCATCGCGGCATCGACGGCGCCATCGCCGTCGCTGAAGGCCAAACCGTCGGTCTGCGCCAAGCTGACCATGCCAGAGGTCACCTTCAGCGTGACCTCGACTGGCTCGTCACCGGCATCGACATCTGCAACCGTGATCGCGTTGTCATTGGCATGCGAGAAGACCAGTGACTCGTCCTCCTCGATCACTTGCGGTAGCGGCGCCACCTGCGTCGGGGAGTCGTTTACGCCTTCGACATGAAGCCCGACCGTATCGGTAATCGTCGTATCAGCGCTACTAGTAGCGATCGTCAGCGTCATGTCCCCGTTGTTGTCGGATCCGGGGTCGAAGATCATGCCATCGAGCGCCGCGTTGATGTCTGACGGAGACCCAGTGAACGTCACCCTAGCATCTTCGACCCCGTCGCCAGCGTCGAAGGAGAGCCCTGCGCTCTGGGACAGCGTCAAGAAGCCTTGATCCACTGCAAGCGCCACCTGCAGCGTGTCGCTGCTCCAGTCCACGACTCGGACCGCGTTGTTCGTCGTTGCCGACAGCGCCAGCTGTGTATCTTCGAGAAGGTTTTGTTGTGGAGGCACGACATGGTTCGGCCCCTCAGCCAACATCCGGTCGCTGAATGCAATCGTCGCAATGTGCGCAAACTGGATCGTGAAGGAGCCGTTGCCACCCATGTCGATCTCGACTGAGTTCGGCGCGAACTGCGCGTCCGCCAGGGAGTATCGCGTGAGGTCTATCGTATTGGTGCCGCCACTGCCGTCGACGAAGTAGCTGGCCCCCGCGACTGCCGCGTCAAAGGCGAATGTGTCGTCGCCAGAAGATCCCAGTGCATTCTCGAACTCGCTGATGGTGTCGGTACCAGCACCTCCGGTCGCGACCCCCGTCGTTAGGTCAACAGCTTGCCCCGAAGCCGCGCCCGAGTAGTCAACAGTGTCGACCCCCGCGCCGCCAGCTAGCACATCATCACCCGCGCCGCCGCGGATCGTGTTGTCGCTGTCGTCCCCCCGGATCTGGTCATCGAAAGACGACCCAACGACGTGCTCAATGCTCGTGAGCGTATCCGCGCCAGCACCACCTGTAGCCGCACCGCTGTCGAGGTGTACCTGCACACCAGAGCTGGCTGTGGAATAGTCGGCTGTATCGACGCCGTCCCCCCCGTCGAGCTGGTCGTCGCCCTCGCCACCGACCAGTACGTCGTCGTCGGCGAACGCGAAGATCATGTCATCGCCGGCGGCTCCAACGAGCACGTCGTCCTCGTCGGTGCCTAGGATCAGGAGATCAGCTACCTCAACCGTGAGGTTCGAACCGTCGTAGGTGATCGTCGTCGGATCCATGTACCCATCGTTGTGCCGAAACGCACCGTCTGTCAGCGTGAAGGCCCCTTGCACCTGGTGGGCCGTGATCAGCGATGCGCCGCGAACTTTGCCAACGTGGATTGCTCCCAGGTCACCTCCGACCTCGACTGTGCCGGAGTTCAGTGCGTCGCCGATCGTAATCGTCTCGACATCGCCGACGACCCGCAGTGACGAGCCAGTCTTGATGTCGTCACCCACATCGATACTGCCGAGATCGCCGCCGATCGTTAGCGTGGAATCACGCTCGATATCGTCGCCGATCGTGACGACGCCAACGTTGCCGTCAATGGCCACTGTCGAACGACCGTCGATTTCTTCCTTGATGAGAAGATTGTCGATGCTCCCAGTCACGTGCGTGTCCGAACCATCGATGTCTTCTCGAACGTCGAGGGTCCCAATACTGCCGTGCACGGTGAACTTGCCACCGAGATCGTCACCGACACGGAAGACGTCAATGTCCCCGTTCACAGTCAGGTCGAACTCCATGTCCATCGTCGTCGACAAATTGCCAATGTTCGCATTGACGACCATGGCTCCACTGTCATCGAAGTCGCCAGTCGTCATCGCGAGATTCGCGATCGTGCCCGCCCCGCCCCCTACCGTGATCGTGGCCACATGGTGGTCGCTAGCATTGATCTGCAGCGTGCCGATGTCAGCCGTCGTCTCGAGCAAGCCCAGATCACCGTCCAGGTGGATGCTGTCGATCACGAGATCGGTGGCGCCCAGGCTCTGTATGCTGATCCCAGACGATTCATTCGTACTGTCAGTATCAGTCACCGTCAGGGTGTCTGCATCTGCTCGATACGTGAAGTCCACGCTACCCGCGCCAGATGTGGAGACCTGGAACGCCTGCGCTCCGTCGATGAATGTGACGCTTCCTGAGAAAGAGCTCGCCGCTGTGTCTCCCGTCAGAACCGTGCCGGTGCTGTCGGAGAAGACGATCGTTCCAATGGAGCTGTAGTGGATCGTAAAGGAGTCGCCGCCGCCCAGGTCGACGATGAGGCTGTGGTCTGCAAAGCTGACGTCCTCGACAGCGAACGCAGTGAGATCGATCGTGTCGATGTCACCCACCCCGCCATCGACAGTGTACGTCTCCCCAGCGACCGGACTGCTGAACTGGAACGTGTCGGAGTGGCCGCTGCCCACAACAACCTCGATGGAGACCAGCGTATCGGAGCCAGCTCCGCCGGTATCCTGTGCCAGAGTGTCGGTGATATCGACGAGCACAGCGGCTGGAGCGTCGCTGTAGTCAGCAATGTCGGTGCCGTCCCCACCGTCCATCAGGTCGTCCCCGTCCCCCCCTTGGAGGCGATCGTCCCCAGCCCCGCCAAACAGCTGATCATTTCCAGCGAAGCCCGCAGCGACATCGGCCGCCGCCGTGCCGGTGAAACCGTCGTTCCCTGCCGTGGCTGCGGCGATCGGGTCCGAGGTTTCGAGGTCGACCCAGGTACCCGACAACATCACACGTGGTTCGAGCACCTCCGCCTGCAGACGCGGCTCAGAGACGCGGCGCCGCTTGGCTTGCGTCTGCTTCGTAGTCTTCTTCTTGGCAGCGGTCTTCTTGGCCGTCTTCTTCGAAGTGGACTTCTTGGACGCCGATTTCTTGGCTGCAGTCTTCTTCTTCGCTGCCGTCTTCTTCGCTGCCGTCTTCTTCGCTGCCGTCTTCTTCGCTGCCGTCTTCTTCGCTGCCGTCTTCTTCGAGGTTGTCTTCTTCGATGTCGACTTCTTGGACGCAGCCTTCTTGGCCTGCGTCTTCTTCGTCGCCTTCTTCTTGGCGACTTTCTTCTTCGCAGTCTTCTTCGTCGTCGTCTTCTTGCTCGAGGCCTTTTTAGAACTGGCCTTCTTCGACGTCGTCTGCTTCTTTTTTCGCTTCATCCGTAGGGGACTCCGATGGCGAATTCTGAGAGTGGGAAAGAGAGAGTCTTGGCAACTTAAGAGTACGATGTGACTGGACTAGCGAACCACCACACGGAATCGGAACATGGCCAGACCAGCCCTAAGTCCGTACGGACAAGGCTCGACGAAGCGATGTGCAAGGACGAGGTGGATAGAGTCTCAGACAGAGACCGAGAGAACGCCTGGGAATGGCGCAAGATTGAACGCGGGTAAGTTGCGGATGCTACGGGGAGTACGACGACCCGTCACGAGTGATTCGCATCCCCTTGCGGAACAGGCGAACTTCGGTGTAGTCGATGATGCCGAACTTCTTCGCCGTCCGCTCGTCGTAGTTGATGTTGAGGCTGCGGGTCGCAAGCATCCCAGTATCCCGGGCGACCACCGCACCGTTGACGACCATCTTGCCGGCATACTTCCCCTGCTTGCTGGCGAGCGCGAAGATACCGTTATTGGTGTAGAGGACCGCGTCGATGTTCATCGGGTCTTCGTTCCCCTTGTTGTTCTCGTACGTGTCCCAGATGCTCCACAGCTGATCCTCGCTCAGCCAGCCGGTGGCTGGCGACGTCGTCACGACATTCCACCCAGCGGGAAAGTCCGCGCGCGGAATGACCATGTTCTGGATCCACTTCTTCGGGTGCTCCGAACCGCCCCACTCTCCCTTGGTGCTGTCCCAGTGACTCTTGCCGAAGTCGCTCCCTGCCCAGGTGTTGGCCGACGCGTCGAAGGTCGCACCGTTCCCACCGAGGAAGACGACGATGTCAGAGCTGTTGTTCTGGGCGTAGAAGCGAGGCGTATAGGTTGGATCGTACTGCGGATTGGCGACCTGTTGCCCGGTGGCGTCTGGGAGGTACTGCTGGGTCTTGGCAAACTCCCGACGATTGAAAATGGCCATCTCCATGGCCGTGAAGCCCATGCGACCATTGTTGATGTCCTCAGGTCCACCCGACGCCTGGTAGGTCTTGTCATAGGGGCTCTTGAAGTAGCCGTTCAAGTAGTTGCCGGCAACGATGTTGCCGCCAGCGGCCAACCCCAGACTATTGACGGTGCCGTCTGTAGCGGTGCCGTACGTCCGATTCCCCGCAGCGTCCGTGCCGTCGAGGTATTGCAAGTCGCCAACGACATAGATGTTGCCGCGCGCCCAAAGCGTACCTGACCCTTTGACGTAGCCCTGAATGACGATGTCGCCATCAATCGCAACGCGATCGTTGAGTTCGATCGGGTTCGACTTGGTGCCGACGAGAACCATGTTGCCGTTCACGTTCTGGGATACTTGCGACACGTTCCCGGTGGTTGGTAGCGCCGTCCCTGTGAACGAGCTACCGTGGTTCAGTTGCTGAATGACGCCGCCAGTGATCGCACCAGTCGACGCAGCGGCGATGCTGTCGAATTCGGCATCACCGACCATCCCATCGTTGTCGAGGTCCGGGAAGACCGGCGGGAACGAGTCCGGCACTTGCCCGGCTGCCTGGTCGACGGCCGCTACCGGGTAGTCGCGGAAGAAGTCGACGTCATCCTCGAGTGCCTTGGGATACTTGTCGCCGGTCGGGCTGACCAGGATGTTGCCAGCAGCGTCCATCTGATAGCCCTCCATGACAGCACGAGGCATGCTGGTCAGCGGGTTGCCCTTGTTGTCAGTGAAGCTACCGCGAATGTACAGTTTCCCGGCAATCGTCGAATCGCCAGTGTTACGCACCTTGAGGGCCTCTAAGGAGGCCACGCGCACGCCTTCATAGGACGTCAGGTTCGGATCGTACTTCGCGACCGAATCGAACTCCGCATGGCAGAACATACAGTTCACGTCGTTGGTCAACATGTCGAAGTTCATGCCGGAGAACGGCGCTCCCTCAGCACGAAGCACTTCCACATACGTCGTCTCGGTACCACTGTTGTCGACTGTCGCGGACACCGTCAGTTCAACCTCCTGGCCGCCCACGAGATCCTCGCGTGTAACGACGAGGGATGTCACCAGAATGCCGAGGTCCGGTAGCTGATCGACAATGTCGATCGATCCGCCGTCGGCCATTTGATAAGGACCGGCAGCGTCGAGGAAAGACTTGAACACCGCGATCGTGTTCGTTTGACCACCACGAAAGACCTCGTAGGCGTCCCAGATCGACGACTGCGCGAAATCCACCGCACCCTCGGCCACGTACACGGCGTTCGACGTGTTCACGGTCTCTGCGGAAGCTCTCTGCCGGACGGTCGTGTTACCGACCAGAGTGGCGACCATCAATGAGGCCAACAGCAGCAACAGCGTCACCATGATCAGCATGGAACCTTGTTGGCGATGCGTGGCGGACTGTGCTTGATTCCGTGACAACTGCGAGAACGACATCCGATTTCTCCGGGAACTACTGCCGACTACTAACTGCGAACGATCGGACCTGGGTTGGTGATCAGTCGCCTTGAGGATTCCGCGGCGAGACGCTGCGGGTGATCTGCAATACGTGCGGGTTACGCCGCTCGTCAATCAAGAAGAAGCTCAAGTTCACTGTGAAGATAGGGTCCCACTCGTTGTTGCCGTTCGTGTCGTCGAAAGTCTCGGTCACGTCGACAACACCGTTACCGTTGGCGTCGGTGAAGCTCTCGCCACCAATCGCAAACAGTGGATCAGGGTTGCCGTCATTGTTGCGATCGCCGTCGAACTGCGGCTGAGCAAGAATCACCGAATCGCCACCGATGCGATGCACCTCCCCGTCCGTGGTCGTCTGTTGCAGAAAGCCACGCGCATAGGTGTCGGTAGTGTCGCCATCGCGATTCAGGTCAATTCCCTCTGTCGCCTCGTCGTAGGTGTCCGTTTGCTGAAAACGCACAGTGATACGATGAGGGTTCGTTGGCGTGTCTAGGCGGCCGATGCCGGCTTCGAGACAGCCCCATTGAATGTTTGCGGACTGGTCGTAGAAATCACCGTCGGCAGTGTCCAACGCTCCGCTGGCATTCTCGTCCTCGCCAACATCCAGGACGCCGTTGCCGTTCGCGTCCTCACCGATGTCAACGGGAAGAACGTACGTGAACTCGGGAGCAAGACTGTTATCGCCTTGCACGGAGACGATCCTCGCCATCATCAAGTCCGACTCGAGTCGGTCGATCGCTCGCCTGGACCGCTCCACCAGCTCGCCACGTTGATTGGCGTACACAAACAGCTCTTTGCTGCTCATGAACACCATCGTAAGCGCTCCAGAGATCACGATGAGTATGACCAGCGCGATCATGAGTTCGAACAGTGTGAAGCCTGCTTCGCGCCGACTGAGAACCATCAGGCACCACCCTTGCGTATGATCGTCGCAACGGTCTCGCGCCGTGGCGCGCCGTTGGCATCGATGTAGTCGATGTGTACCTGCACCAGCGCTGCTGTTCCCGTGGCCGAGAGACGGCTCACTTCGACTCGACCTTCCGCACTGCCAGCCAGGCCGGCGAGTTCCGTTGCCGCAATCGGAAACGAGTCGTCGATGGCGTAGTTCTGGATCAGCTGTGTAACCGTCTCCCCTTGGAGCTTGACGGCTTCAAGCTGGTTTGCGGCCAGCAAATGCATCCGGTAGACGCGTTCTGCATCTTCGCGGCTATTGTTGGTACTGACCAACGCATGCGCCAAAGGCATCATACCGATGACCAGCAACGTCAGCGCAACGATTGCCTCGAGGAGACTGAAACCCGACTCGTTCGGTCGGCGGCGTTGACGAGCCGCTTCCAAACCGACAGGGGCCTCGATGACTGGCCCCCTAGGCATCGCTGTCGGCACCCTGCAGCACCTCTTCCGGTGCGTGGTCGGTGTGCATGGCGTCGCGTTGCTCACGCAGCGTCGCCACTGCAGCATTGATCGCGTGGCAGAGGTCGCCGAGCTCATCACCCTTGCGGATACTCAGCGGACCGGGGTCGCCACCGTCTGCGATCTTCTTGAGATACTCCTCGAAGCGATAGACCGGACCGGCGATTCGGAACGTGACCAGCACGCCGACCGAGACGGTCAACGGCACCAGCAACGCCACGCCGATGAAGAGGTGCTTCTTGAGAACCTCGGAGATCTTCTGGCTGATGATCAGACCCTCCCCGGGGATCTTCGTCGCCACGTCGGCGATCGCCGAGTTGAGGAGGTTGAACTGCAACAAGACGCAAGCCAGTGCTACACAGAGGAACACGAAGACCAGCTTTAGCTGCAGCTCAGGCTTGGGGATCTTGGACCTGCGCTTGGCCATGGAATGGCGTCCTTTCGAACCTCCGCTTCTGCGGAGGGATGGAGTGCAAACGAGAGACGTGGGAGCCAGCAATCCGAAAGGAAACTGCCTCAGAGGAGGTTACCATCTGAGGCGCCTCCCCGACGAGCGGGCCCGGCGGCGCGGACGGCCCAGACGCACCGCCTCCCTGTAACACTCATCGAATACAAGACTTAGGAAAGTGCCGCTGAGAGCGGCCCGAGGTTGGCAGGATTTTGGCATCTGCCCTGGAAGTCACCGGGGGGGTCCATACAATCCTAGCCCAATACGGGCCTCCGGCGTGCGCGAGACCGGCGGCGAGATCCCACGGATCATTCCGGCACATTCAAACGCAAATCGTTGGGCCGCCAGCATGCGGCTCATTGGTCGAACGTTCAGGGAATCGAAAGTACGAAACAAATGGCGACCCCGCAGCTCGAAGATGAAGTAGCCCGACACTCGCAGCTGGGCACGACTCTGATCAACGAAATCAGCAACGTCCTGGTCGGACAGGAGAAGATGGTCTCTCGTCTCCTGATTGGCCTTCTGACCGGCGGCCACGTACTTCTAGAAGGCGTGCCCGGCTTGGCCAAGACACTGACCGTGCGCTGCCTCGCCGATGCCATCGATACCGGCTTCTCGCGCATACAGTTCACGCCAGACATGCTGCCGGCGGATGTCATCGGCACCGAGGTCTTCAACCCGAAGGAAGCCACCTATTCGGTCAAGAAGGGCCCCATCTTCTCGAACCTGATTCTGGCCGATGAGATCAACCGGGCCCCAGCGAAGGTGCAGGCGGCCCTCCTGGAAGCAATGCAGGAGCGGCAAGGAACGATCGGCACGAACACCTATACGCTGGAAGAGCCGTTCCTGGTCTTGGCGACGCAGAACCCTATCGAGCAGGAAGGGACCTACCCACTGCCCGAAGCCCAGGTCGACCGTTTCCTGTTGAAAGTTCACGTGGGCTACCCGTCCAAGGACGACGAGCGCAAGATCCTCGACCGGATGGCAGGCACCCAAGCCATCCCCTCCGTGAGCACCGTAACGACGCCCCAGCAGCTGCTGGACGCGCGCAAGGTCGTCGACCAGATCTTCGTCGACGAGAAGGTCCGCAACTACATCGTCGACGTAGTGCAGGCTACGCGCGACCCTGGGGGCGCCGGCCTGTCGGACCTCGACGGGATGATCGAGAACGGCTCGAGTCCCCGCGGCTCCATAAACTTGATGAAGGCTGCCAAAGCACACGCCTTCTTGCAGGGGCGCACCTATGTCACACCGCATGACGTCAAGAGCCTGGCTCCGGACGTCCTCAGGCACCGCCTCATCCTCAGCTACGAGGCTGAGGCTGAGGGGAAAACCCCCGAAGACGTCATCCAGAAGATCCTCGACAACGTCCTGGTGCCGTAGGGGGCGCGATGCTGGCGCGTGAGATTATTCAGCGAGTGCGCGAGATCCAGATCCGTACGGGTCGGCAAGTCGCCGATGTCCTGGCCGGAGAATACACGTCCGTCTTCAAGGGGCGCGGGATCGAATTCGACGAGGTGCGCCCGTACATCCCTGGCGATGACATTCGCAGTATCGACTGGAACGTCACCGCTCGGATGGGAGAGCCATTCGTCAAACGCTACGTCGAGGAACGGCAGCTGACGGTCATGGTCATGGCCGATGTGTCGGCCTCGCAAGAGTTCGGTTCCGGCAGTCGCTCCAAGCGTGAGGCCGCCGCTGAACTTTGCGCACTGATCGCATTCTCGGCAAACCTCAGCGACGACAAAGTGGGACTGACGCTCTTCCACGGTGGCATCGAACAGTACATCCCACCGCGCAAAGGGCAGAAGCACTCATTGCGAGTCGTGCGCGAGGTGCTGACCCACGGGCTAGACACCCCCGAGGGACAAGCCGAGAAGAAGACGCGAGGCTGGCGCATTCCGTTCCTGCGCAGTCGACGCCCACGTCTGGGGCGTGACGCCACCGACATCGGCGCTGCGATGGAGTTCCTGATGAAAGTCACAGCGCGTAAGTCGGTCTGTTTCGTCGTCAGCGACTTCTTCGATGACGGATACGAGGAAGCGCTCCGCAGTGCCAACCGCAAGCATGACGTCATTGCAGTGCTCGTGACCGACCCCCGAGAGCTCGAGCTCCCGGGGAGCGGGATGATCGAGCTGCGAGACGCTGAATCCGGGGCTACTGCCCTCCATGACACTGGATCGAAGGCCTTTCGCAAGGCATTCGAACAGCGCGCAAACGAGCGCGTCGAATCGCTGCGGCGTCGTTTCGCCAGCTCCGGCATCGACTTCATCCACGTTGACGCGTCTGGATCCATCGTCGATCCACTGATCAAGTTCTTTCGAATGCGCGAGCGGAGGCAGCGACGATGAGGTCCACTCTCCTGCTGGCCGCCGCGACCGCCGCACTGATGTTGCAGCTCACGCTACCGTGCGTCGCCATCGAAAAGGAAACGAAGAAGGGCCCCGTCACAGTCACCGTTCGCGTCACGCCGGATGAACCGCGTATCGGCGACGACTTGTCGATGACCATTGAGGTCGTCGCAGAAGACGGCGTCGAGGTACTGATGCCGAGCTACGGCGAGTCGCTGGAACGCTTCAGCATCCTGCGCTACCTACCCAACGAGTCCATCGACGATAGCGGTCGTGCGGTCACAACTCACGACTATGTGCTGCAACCCCCTTTCTCCGGCAAGCAGTTCATCCCAGAGTTACTGATCGAGTTCGTCGATCGCCGCCCAGGGCAGAAGCCGCACCCTGACGGCGAAGACGCCTACGAGATCTTGACCGAACGCCTGGCCTTCGAAGTGCAGTCCGTCGTACCGGCCGACGCCGCGCCAGAGATGAAGCCACCGATCGGTGAACTCGCGAAACTGCTGCCGCCACCGCCGCCGCGGTGGCCATGGCTCGTGGGTGTGTTGGCCGTGTTGTTGCTCGCAAGCCCGTTCGCGATCCGCGGCTTCCTCCATTGGCGCCGGCTCGCACGCCGCCGAAGCGCCTATGACATCGCCGCCACGAAACTGCAACGCTTGCTGACGAACCCGCACCCAGCAGCTGGAGAGGTCGACGCGTTCTTCGTCGAGCTGTCCGCGATCGTGCGGCGCTATCTAGAGGACCGCTTCGACCTGCGCGCCCCCGAGCTGACGACAGAAGAGTTCCTCGACATCTGCAGTCAGTCTCCAGACATGAACTCCGAGCATCAGAAACTGCTGCGCGACTTCCTGCGAGGGGCCGACCTCGTGAAGTTCGCACACCACGTTCCTTCGTCGCAAGACATTGATGGCACGGTCAGTGCCGTGCGCCGCTTTCTCGAGGAGACTCGCGAAAATGCACCGCTGCTCGATGTCGACGAAGAGGCCGCGACTACGGCGGCGCGAGCGGAGGGCTCCAATGTCTAGCTGGGAGTTCCACAACGCTCCGCTGCTTGCGCTGAGCGCGCTCGCTCCGATTGTGTTCTGGCTCGCCTCACGCGCTCCGGGCGCAGTCACGTTCTCGAACTTGGACTTGCTACGCAAACTCCCGAAGTCGTGGAAGTCGCGCCTCGCACCGGTGCCGCCACTGCTGCTGGCGCTAGCAACCGTGTCCTTGGCAGTCGCTCTTGCCGGCCCTCGAATTGGCGACTCCGATACGCGCATCAAGCGCGAGGGCATCGCGATCGGAATGGTCGTCGACCGATCCGGGTCGATGCGCGCCCTCGACTTCGTGCGCGACGGCGAACAGATCGATCGCCTCGAAGTCGTCAAAGAGGTGTTTCGTGAGTTCGTCCTCGGCGGTAGCGCTGGCGACGGACGCCCAGACGACTTGATCGGCTTGATCGGCTTTGCCCGCTACGCCGATGGACTCTGCCCTTTGACGCTCGACCACGCCAACTTGGTCCAGATTCTCGACGACGTACAGATCGCCGGCCTCGACGAAGACGGCACCGGCTTGGGCGAGGGACTGGGGCTGGCAGTCGAGCGCCTGCTTCGCTACCCCGGAGCATCGAAGGTCGCCATCCTGCTGACGGACGGCGTCTCGAACGTCGGAGACTTGGAGCCGCTGCAAGCAGCAGAACTAGCCGCTGCCAACGATGTCAAAGTCTACTGCATCGGCATTGGCTCTACGGGGACGGCGCCGTTCCCGCAACTGGATCGGCAAGGACGCGTCATCACTGGACCCGGCGGCCGGGCGCGGCAACGTCCGATGCGCGTCGAGCTCGACGAGAAGACTCTGAAAGCGATCGCTGACCGCACTGGCGGACGCTACTACAACGCACGCACGCTCGATGGGCTCAGTGATGTGTACCGCGAGATCGACCAGCTCGAACGCCGCGAGATCGAAGAGCTCCGTTATCTCCAGTATCGCGAGCTGTACGACCGTTTCGCGATTCTGGCGTTGGCTCTGGTCGCAGCCGCGACGATTCTCGGAAGCACGACGTTGCGGAGGTTGCCATGACGTTCGCCGCTACTCAGTGGGTCCATGCGCTCTGGTTGGTGCTCGGACTAGTAGTGTTTCTCTTGTATCTGGAGCGCCGCGGCAGCGGCGTCCTCAGCCGCTTTGTTGCTGCGACCATGCAACAGCGACTGGTCCAGCGAGCCAGCAGCGGGCGCCGGGTGTTGCGTATCGCCTGCATTGGTATGTGCGGGTTGGCGCTGGTCATCGCCCTGATGCGGCCGCAATGGGGCGTTGAGTTCGTCGAAACTCCCCGCGCCAGTGCCGAGCTGATGGTTTGCCTCGACGTATCGAAATCGATGCTCGCTGAAGATGTCGCGCCCAACCGTCTCGAGCGTGCAAAGGCTGAGATCGAAGACCTATTGCCGTACCTCAACGGGGATCATGTCGGCCTGATCGCTTTCGCCGGGACCGCTTCCGTGGCGTGCCCGCTGACTCCTGACTACGGTTTCTTGCGCCTCGTTCTCGACGAGATCGGAACCCACAGCGTACGCCGCGGGGGCACGCAACTAGCCGAACCGATCCGCAAGGCCGTGGCCGGCTTCGGCGCGGCTTCGGACGTCTCTCGCGCGATCATCTTGATCACCGATGGCGAAGATCACGACTCCTACCCGATCGAAGCCGCCATGGAAGCGGCGGAGCTAGGGATCAAGATCATTGCGATTGGCTTCGGCGACGAGGTCGCGGGCAGTGAGATCTACTACACGGACCCACAGACAGGCTCGCGCGAAGTCGTGCGCCACGACGGCGCCGTCGTTCGGTCACGGCTCGATGGCGACACGCTGCGCGAAATCATCGCCAAGACCGACGGCGTCTACGTGCCCGCAGGTACCGCGGGGCTATTGGACCTCGAATCGATCTATGCCCAGAATATTGCTCCAATGACCCGCGGGAAGCTGGACGGCCGTGGCCGTGCCGTTCGGAAGGAGGGCTTTCAGTGGGCGATCCTGGCAGCGATTCTGTTCTTGGTTGCGGCCGCCGCACTGACAGGACAACGGCGGCGGCGAGAGACTGTCCTCCCTGCTCTTACTCAGGCCAGTTCTGCTGCGGCTTTGTTGCTGCTCGTAGTCCTGGGGTCGCAGCCGGCGCTCGCCCAGACGACTCCTGCTGCGGGTCCTGCCCCAACGACACAGCCAGGGGTCGACACGCGGGCCGACACAGGCACCAACGTGAACACCGGCGATGCAGCAGAGGGCGATGTCAGCGACGCGCCCGCACTCGAAGTCCCTGCGGACGCGCGTGACGCCTACAACGCCGGCTGCACGAAACTGAGTACGAGTGCATTCGAAGAAGCCGAAGAGCTGTTCCTCGCTGCGCGCCGGCAGGCCGGCACGGACCTCGATGCGCGTTTCGCGGCGACGTACAACTTGGCTTGGGTCTATGTTCACGAGGCAGATCGCCAGCGTGAAGACGAGCCAGAGGCAGCCTTGAAATCGCTACAGACGGCAGCCGATTGGTTCCGTGATGCGGTGCGCCTGCGCCCAGACAACGACGATGCGCGCCACAACTTGGAAGTCGTTCTGGCGCGCGCTCTAGCTCTGGCGGATTCGCTTCGCAAGCAAGAAGAGCTGACAGAGCGTCTCGACCGACTGATCGACGCGCAACGACAGCTAGCAGCCGCAACGCGCCCATTGGTCGAACAAGCCATGGCAAGCTCCGACCCGAACTTGTCTGAATTGATGCGAGAGTCGTTTCGGGCCCACGCGCGCTCACAGCGGGCCTTGCTCTCGGACAGCGGCAGCCTCGTCGACGACGTTGCGACCGAACGCAGTGGCATCGACGCAATGTCTGAAGAGCAGCAATCACCCGAGGACAAGATCCGCGGCGTGCAGCTGGACAACGCTCTGCACTACTTACATCGAGCACGAGAGCGCATGGGCCAAACGCGCAAACAGTTTCGACGCAAACAAGCAGAACGCGGTTACCGCCGCGCAGCGGCGAGCTTGACCGAGCTCAAGCGCGCTCGCGATCAACTGCGTGACCCGGTCGAAGTGCTGACGGCAGTCATAGGCGACCTGCAAGAACAGGCACGGTCGACGCAAACGTTGGCGACAGCGGACAACCTCATGAACGACGCGGAACCCCCGCCGATGTGGTTGACCGTCGAGTACCTGCAAGAGAACCAAGAGGGCGTGACGGGTCGCACCGGTGAGCTCCGAGCCCGCCTCGAAGCCGGCGTCGAGCACGCCGAGAAGACGCCAACAGAAACGCCCGAGGAAACGACAGCTCCTTCCCCGGAGGAAGCCGAGGAAGAGCGCGTGCTCGCAATGGTCAAAGAAGCCCTACCATTCGTGCAGCAAGGTGAATCCGCACTACAGGACGCCGCCACGTCACTCGAGACGTCGGACTTGACCACGGCGTTGCAAGCGCAGGTCACCGCCCTGCAAGCCCTCCTTGACGCGCGCGAGCGTTTCCTCGACCTGCGCGGGTTGATCGAAGCGTCGTACGCGACAGAATGCCAACTCCAGCAGCTCCTCGTCGCGCGCCATGGCGATGCTGCCAGAGGTCAAGCTCCCCTGGTCATGGAACCCCTGCGCGCAGGACTGGTCACCGAACAAGGCAAGAATCTCGAAAGGTCACAACGTCTCGAGATCTTGTTGGACGCCGAGATCGCGAAGCTGCCAGACGCAGCGGCGGCGGCACCGGGCGCGCCTCAGGGGCAAGAGCCAGATGCAGAGCGCCAGCGCTTCGACCGCGCCAAGATCTTGCTCATCCGGGCTCGCAAGGAGATGGCAAGAGCTCGCGACCAACTACGCGATGGAGCTGACACGGAAGAGAACTGGAGCACGAGCCAGGTTGCTGTCGACGCCGCAGTCAAAGAGATCGAAGAGCTGCGGCGGCTGTTCTTCTCGATCATCGAGCACCTCCAAGAGACGGCCCGACGACAGATGGAGCTCAACGACTCGACCGAGGAGGCGATTCACGTCGGCGCTGTCGAAGAGCGCCCCGCTCGGATCGGCCCGTTGGTCCCGCGACAAGAAGAGATCGGCGCGTTCTCCGAGCAGATCGCGACCGCGCTCACTGAGCAAGCTGCACAGGGGTCGCAAGGAGCTCCTCCGGGTACGGATCCGGCACAGGCCCAAGAACAAGCGCAGCGAATCGCCCGCGCCGCGGAGTTGGTCACAGCGGCACGTCAAGAAATGGAGCAGGCCGGATTCGCTCTCGGCTCTTCCGAGGATGAAGATTCGCTCAACGACGGTCGCACCCATCAAGACACGGCGCTCCAGCAGCTCGCGCAGGCCCTGGCGTTGCTGCAGCCTCCTCAGGATCAGCAACAGCAGCAGGACCAACAAGAACAACAAGAGCAGCAACAGGCTGAGCAAGGGGAGCAAAAAGAAGAAGACCAAGCGTCATCCGACCCCGCTCAGCTGTTACAAGGGATCCGCGATCGCGAAGCGGAGCGGCGCAAGGACAAGAACGACCAGAAGAACCAGCGCTACGAACCGGTAGAGAAAGATTGGTAATGCGACCCTCCCGCGCGCAACGATCGCTGATCCTACTGAGTATGCTGCTGGCGCCCCTCGCATCTGCTTCAGCGCAGTTCGGGCGACCGGAGGCACCATCCGTGCAGACACGGTTGGCAACGCCACGCCCTCACTACACCGGTGAACCGGTGCGCATTCAGGTTCAGGCGATGGGCTTCTCGACGGACGAACCCACTTGCAAAGCAATCGGTGCACTCCCGGACAACATGACGTACCTGGGTATGCAACCGCAGCAGAGCAGCTTCACGAGCATCATCAACGGCCGTCGGAGCGAACGCGTCATCGTCAACTACATCTTCATCTACGAGCTGCGCGATCAGCAGCCTGGTGTCAAACCGATCCCAATCTTCGAAGTCGCGGTCGCCGACAAGAAGTATCGCACACGCCCGCTCCGGGTACGTCTCGACAAGATCGAAGTCGACCCGCGACTACGCATACGCGTCGTGCTCCCGGAACGATCGTTGTACGTCGGCCAAGAAGTGCCGGTCCTCATCGAGTGGTGGACCGAGAATGCTCTCTTCGAGCGCCGCGACGGGCAGGACATTCAAGTTCCCCTACTGGCGTTGTCGTCCGACTTCAAACTTGCCTACGACGCGCCCACCAGTCGCCGCGACCAGGCGATCGCGATCAACGGCGACAACGGGATCAGCGTGAAGTGCACGGCGGAGCGCCGATCCGACGGCGGCAAGAGCTACGTCGTCGTGACGGCACCGGTCAACTTGATTCCGCTGCGCGCCGGAACGTTCTCACCGCCGCCTGCGTCACTCACGCTGAACGAAATCACGTCGTACAAGCGCACCGTCTTCGGGAGGCAGCCCGCCGGTGCCCGCAAGATCGCCGCCCTCGATCTACCACGATCGCTAGAGATCCTCGACGTTCCGAAAGCTGGACGACCGGCGACATTCTCCGGCGCGCTCGGGTCCGGTTACACTCTCGAAGTCACGGCCGAACGTACAGTCGTTCAAGTCGGAGAGCCGGTACGCCTGACCGTGAAGCTGACCGGGCACGGCTTATTGGAAACGGCTGGCCCCCCACGCTTTGCCGCCGGCGGCCTGGCGCCGCAACAGTTTCGCGTTCGGGCGGACAACCTTGCTGGCACGATCGAAGAGAACACGAAGACGTTCGAAGTGACGGCGCGCGTGCTCGACGTATCCGTACGCGAGATTCCTCCGATCGAATACTCCTGGTTCGACCCGACACGACAAGAGTATCGAACGACGTCGTCGCAACCGGTCGCACTGCGAGTGAAAGAGGGACAAGTTGTCTCCGCTGCCGACGTCGTGCAGTCCAAGCCGCCGACCACGACCGACAGCGAGGCGGTGGCAGTCGACGTCGTCTCCGTGCCCGGCGAAGGGAGCGGCCGGCCGCGCTTCACCCTGACCGGCGCCAACCTCTCGCTACTGGAAGATTCGACGACTGGGGGGCTACTGGCGCTGGCCACGCCGATGACCATCGTGCTCATGCATGTATTGCCGCTCTGCGCGATTGGTTTGGCGATCTTCGGCCGCAGGCGCGCGAACCTCGATCCAGAGATCGCCCGTCGCCGCCGTTTGCTGGCCGAGCAGATGCGCATCATCGGCAACGCTTCTGGCAGCGACGCGCGGACCGCCGCTCGCGACATTGCCAACGCACTGCGAACAATGCTCGCCGAAACGACCAACCAGCGCCCTGCTGACGTCGATGAAGTGATCGCCAAGTGCGATGCCGTTGTCTTTGCCCCCAGTGATCAATCGGCTGCACTCGATGCCGCCACAGTGGCGCGGAGCCGCGAGATTGCCGAACACCTCGGCGCCGGGGGCAGTCGATGAAACTTCCGATCGTGCGCAGCCTGCTGTTGGTCGGAAGCGTTGCACTCAGCGTCACTGCGATGCCGGCGCAAGAGCCAAGCGCAATGCCCGGCAACGACTTGGCGGAGAATGCCGCTCAGAAGTACCGTGACTCAGAGGCCATCACGGAGCGCGATGCACGGCTTGCTAGCTTCCGTAGTGCTGAGCGGATGTTTAGAAAACTCACCGAGACCAATGCCCAGCCAACCGCTGCACGTTGGACCAATCTTGGAAACGCGGCGCTACAGGCCGAGCGACTCGGTCCAGCGGTGCTGGCATACCGTAGAGCGCTCGAGATTGACCCGGATCACAGCCAGGCAACTCAAAACCTGACGCACGCCCGCACTCTACTCCCTAGCTGGGTACCGCGGCCCAGCACCGGGACCGCGCTCGACGCGTTCTTCTTCTGGCACCGGTCGCTTTCGCTCCAGGAACGGCTCTTTCTGGCCGCGCTCGCGTTCGCCCTGGCAGCGCTGTTGATCGCCGCCTCGATCCGCTGGCGCCAAACCACGCTGCGCAATCTGGCGATCTTGCCGATCATCGTATGGGGCGCACTCGTCATATCGGTCCTCGCCGATGGCGACCAGACGGCCGTCGCAGTCGTGACCAACGACGAGGTTGTCGTACGCGCGTCGGATTCCCCGAACGCCCAAAGTCGCTTCGCAAATCCACTTCCCGGAGGTGCGGAAGTCGCCATAGTGACGGTACGCGGCGAATGGGCTCAGATCGAGATCGCCGACGGACGCGACGGTTGGGTGCCAGCGACCAGCCTAACTCAGGTCCTCGAGGACTAGCCTCCCCACCCACTCGCGCGCCGCTAGACCCAATGCTTCGCTACGCGTAATGCCCGGTAAGCTGGTGCGCAACTCCAGCTTTCTGACACAACGTGCAATCCCCCTCCAGCAGCGCAGTACCGAACGCCGATATCGAAGAGTGATACACCTCATTCCTCGAGGAGCAACATGGAGAAATTCGATCTGGCCGTGATCGGCCTGGGCCCTGCAGGACACTTCGGTGCAATTCAGGCAGCGAAGGAAGGCAAGCGCGTTGTTGCGATCGAGGCATCGCATCAAGTAGGCGGTGCCGCAGCCGTGACGGGCACAATTCCATCCAAGGCGCTCCGCGAAGCGACGATCCACCTCGCTGGAGTGCGTCAGAAGGCGTTCTATGGGCGTCACTACCGCGTCAAGGGCGACTTGACGATGCGCGATCTGACGCAAAGCACGGATCAAATCATCTCACAAGAGGTCGGTGTCCTAGAATCGCAGCTCACTCGCAACGGCGTACAGGTCGTGCGCGGCTACGGCAGCTTCATCAGTCCGACGCAGGTCGTTTCCGAGGGACCAGAAGGCGTGCGCGTCTTCGAGGCGAAGAAGATCCTGATCGCGGTTGGTTCGCATCCGGCACGCGCGCCAGGAGTCGACTTCGACGGGCATCACATCATTGACTCCAGCCAGATCTTGAAGATCGACCGCATTCCGCGGCGCCTGACGGTCGTCGGCGCTGGTGTGATCGGCGTCGAGTACGCGTGTATCTTCGCCGCTCTCGGGGCCCGCGTCACGCTCGTCAACAAGGGCGAGAGCTTCCTCGAGTTTCTCGACCAAGAGATCCTGGACGTGTTGCGCTTCCAGATGCAGAGCAATCGAATCAGCTTCTGCTGCGGTGAGAGTGTCGAAGAGATCAAGGTCGTCGACGGCGAAGCCGTGGTTCGCACCGAGAGCAACAAGGTCATTCACGGCGACTGTGTGCTGTACTCCATCGGACGCCAAGGAAGTACCCAGCACTTGTCTCTAGAAGCCGCAGGACTCGAAGCGGACAAGCGCGGCCGCCTCCAGGTCAACGAGTCGTTCCAGACCCCCATCTCGAACATCTACGCAGCAGGGGATGTCATTGGCTTCCCTGCTCTCGCAGCGACTTCTCGAGAGCAAGGTCGTCGCGCGATCTGCCATGCGTTCGACTTTCCGTTCTCGAGTCAATCCCACGATCTTCCATACGGCATCTACACGATCCCGGAGATCTCGACTTTCGGGCCTTCGGAGCGCGAACTCACTCGCGACCAGATTCCATACGAAGTGGGGCGCGCATGGTACGGGGAGATTGCTCGCGGGCACATCCTGGGCGATCTACACGGACTGCTGAAGATCGTTTTCGATCCCAACACTCTGAAACTACAAGCGGTACATGCCATCGGCGATGGCGCCACTGAACTCATTCATATCGGGCAGGCCGTCAAAGCACTGGAAGGCACGATCGAATACTTCATCGATGCCGTCTTCAACTACCCGACGCTGGCCGAATGCTACAAAGTCGCGGCACAAAATGGCTACAACCGTGCCGCTTACTATCGCCCTGAAACGACCAACAAGTCTGCGCCGACAGGGGCTCCTCAAGAAGAGCCCGATGTCGATGTCGTCACTTAAGTAGTGCCCTAGGGCACGAGACAGAGGCCAAAGGCCAATGCACTCGATGTCATACAAGAGAGTTCGCCACGTCTCAGTGGTCGTACTGCTCGCGGTTCTCGCCGCAGTGTCGGCGACGACATTGACATCGGTGCAACGCATTCATCACGTCATCGACATTGACTTGGCGATGCTGCGCGAGACGCGCGTCCTGATCGATGACGCAGCGTTCCAACTAGCGACGATCGAAACGCAGCTTGCCAGTGGCGGCAACGTCGACGCGGCCACGGCACAGCTCGAAAAGCTCCGTTCACATCTCGAAGCGCGGTCGAACGACACCGTGACCGATGAGCTGTTCTCGACGGGCGACTTACGCCTCGGCGACCACATTCATGCGGTGCAGAAGGCTGTGGAGCGCTCGTGCGAGACCATTCGTGAACATCAACGAGACGCGGCCAAGACCAACAAAGGCGCTGTTCACGAAACGATCGCCGCAACCGTCGCCCAAGCCCGGGAGGCAAGGGCAGCAGCGCTGGCAAGTACGGATACAACGATTGGTGGCTTGCGGAGTGCTCTCGACGACACGACGTGGACACTCCTGCTGGGCCTCCTTGCGGGGATGGTCGCTGCTGGGGCAGTCACGTGGTGGCTGGGGCACACGCTCTCCCGGATCACGCGCGCCTTCCTCGACTCTGTGACCGCTCTCGGCCGCGGGGACTTCTCCTATAGACTCCGTGCCAACTTCCGCGACGACCTCGGCGTTCTCGCTTCGGGAATCGATGCGATGGCGGCGCGACTCGAAACCAACCAAAGAGACCTCCGAGGTGCGCTCCATCGCGCCGATTCAGCCAACCATGCGAAGGGCTTGTTCCTCGCGAACATGAGTCACGAGATTCGGACGCCGATCACGGCCATCGTTGGCTACGCCGACATGCTTGGCACGTCGAACCTACCCGAGAGCCGCTATCGCGCCGCGATCGCTTCCATTCGGCGCAGCAGTGACCACCTGCTGCGCTTGATCAGTAACATCCTCGATCTATCCAAGGTCGAAGCCGGCAAGATGGACGTCGAGCAGATTCCTTGTTCGCTGGCGGCGATCTTGGCGGAAGTTCAGTCGTTCTCGCTGCCGGCTGCAGCTGAGCGGCGCAACCTCTTCACGATCGAAACCGACGGTGTCGTGCCCGAATCCATCGTCTCTGATCCGACTCGAATCCGACAGTGCCTGTTCAACTTGATCATCAACGCGATCAAGTTCACGGAAGACGGCTTTATCACACTGCGCGTATCTCTCGATACAAGCGATGCAAGCAAGCCGTTGCTGCACTTTCGCATCACCGATAGCGGCATCGGTATGACGCCAACGCAGGCGGCGAATCTGTTCAGCGCCTTCACCCAAGCAGACTCGACGACAACGCGTCGTTTCGGCGGAACCGGCTTAGGACTAACGATCAGCAAGGCCCTCGCGCAAGCACTGGGCGGCGATGTGATCGTGGAACGCTCCGCGCCCGATCAGGGTAGCTGCTTCCTGTGCTCGGTCGGCACCGGACCGCTCGCTGGAGTCACAATGCTGGAGGGGCCGCTGAACCTGGCCTGTCACGGTGAAGACGGCGGCACCCAGAGTGGTGCGACGACTCTGGCCGGCTGCCGCATCCTGCTGGTCGACGATGTGGCCGAGAACCGCGACATACTCTCGTTCATGCTGACTGCCGTCGGCGCCCGCGTCACGTTCGCATGCAACGGCCAGGAAGCCGTCGACATCGCGGAGCGCTCGTTCGCCGATGGTCGCCCGTTCCATGTGGTCTTGATGGACATGCAGATGCCAGTCATGGACGGCCGCACCGCCACCGAAACCCTGCGCCGCAAGGGACACACGACACCGATCCTCGCTCTGACGGCCAACGCGCTGCGCAGCGAGCGCGAGCAGTGCATGGCGGCGGGTTGCAACAGCTACCTGATCAAGCCGATCGGTCGAGAAGACCTCGTCGCTGCCGTTTACGCACACTTCTCCGGCGGCAGCACCAACGCCAAGCCGCCGGCTGAAGTCGACGAGGTCAACGAGCCTGACAGTAGCGAATCTCCACCCCTCGAATCCGAGGCGCTACTGGATCGCTTTGGTGGTCGTATGAGCTTGGCGCGGCGTCTCGTCCACAACTTCGTCGAGCAGCTGCCTGCAGACGTCGACGAGCTCGTCACCGTCATGCTGGCCGGAGACGGCGAAGGCACAGCGGCGCTGGCTCACAAGATCAGCGGAACAGCCGGCCTCGCTGGGGCCACGGCGCTGCAGCGCTTCACCAAAGAGCTGCAGCTCGCTACCCACAATGGAATCGACGTGACCAACCGAGTTGAGCCGCTACGCGAGGTAGTAGCCCATTTCATCCTGGCCGCAGAAGACTTCCTCGAGCAAACCACCGCGTAGTCGCGATCCCCTCTTCTCCTCTTGGCCTGCCACCGCGTATACTCCGTGCTTGAACGGAGCTACTGACATGCAACCAGATTGCTTGGTACGAGTATCTGCCGCTATCCTGGCGTTGTTGCTCAGCCCCCTTTGCGGCTGCGTCAACAGCGAGAAGAGCGGTACCACCGCCGCGTTCGCGCATGCCAACCCAGAAGTCGTGCTCAACGATACGACCTTGGTCGCACTCCGCGAACGTATCCTCGCAGCGCCGCAAGACCTGGCTTGGGAGTCGATCGCTTGGCGGCCGTCCCTGTGGGAAGCCGTGCTCGAAGGCGACCGCGAGGAACGGCCGGTGCTACTGTGGGCGATGAACGGGCACCCACTGGGCTGCACATGAAACAACGGAGTGTCGGGCCGGCGGTCCGTCTTTTCCAACTCTCAAGTGCTGACGGCGAGCGCGGCATTCATTCCAGTGGCCGATGAAGTCTTTCGGCTGCAAGGCGGCGACGATCCGGAGTGCCTGTTCTTTCAAGCCATTGCCGAACAGGGACACTACCGTGGTGGCGCTCGCGGTCGATCGACGCGTCAGGGGATCTACGCCTTCGCGCCAAGCGGTCAGCTGCTCGCGTCCGTCAACACGCTGAACGCAGGCGCCGTGACAAAGATGCTGCAAGAAGCTCAGGAGAAGTGGGATCAGTTGCCAGCAGCGCAGCGCGGTCTTGCCCCCGAGCAACGCAGCATGGAAGGGCGCCATCGCTGGGAGTGGCAGCGGCCCAAGGACGGACTCGTGCTGCAGACGACGAGCCGCGACCTCCCCCGCTCGCAAAGCGCGCCCGTAAACCCTCGTCCCGGCGCGTGGAATCGCGACTACGCATGGTTCACTCGCGACGAAGCACGCTCTCTCGTCCCCGATGATCCGCACACAGGCAGTCAATGCAGCTGGCCACGTCCCCTCGTGGAACGGCTCGTCCGCTTTCATCTCGTCGACAACGTACGCGGGCAATCACAAGCATTCGACGCCACAGACATCGTGCATGCTGCGCTGCAGAGCACCGTCACGCGGCGCCAAGGGAGCAAGGTTCACGTGCGTGTTACTGGCCAAACCCATGCCGTGGGAACGCGCGAGTGGCGCGATCATGCGAGCCCAGACCGAGCGCGGCCACGCCGCGAGCGCGGTTTCGTCAGCGACCTCCTCGGCTACGCGGTCTACGATGTCGAGCAGCGGCGCTTCGTTCACTTCGACGTGGTTGCCGTAGGGACGCGCTGGGGAGCGACACAGTTCAATGGTCGCCGCAACGACACCGACGCCGCTCCGATCGGCGTGACGCTGCGCCTCTCGAAGCGCGATTTCGTGGCGCCGGCATTCTTCCAGCTCTACGGTTGGCCCGGGTCCCAACACCCGGGAGTCGTGCCGCTGGAACCAACAGCGCAGCGCTAGTGCGACCGAGCGGCGGCCGTACGCCGCCCTGTAGTGGAAGTGAACAGTAAGGTCTGCCGCCCGCAGCAACGAGCGCTTGAGATCGATCCAGGCCAACGCTCGCACCGGAGATGCTGCGGCCACCGACTTGCTAGGCGAGCGCACACACCGAGACGAACGTCTACCGCAAGTGAGGCACTTGGCCTCTGAACCGAAAGTGGCTTCGACATGCAAGCATCTACGACCCGACGACGCACCGCTCTGATCGCGATCTGCCTGACGCTCGCCAGCGGACTCATGGGCGTTGCAAGAACGGCTTCCGGACAAGATGGAGGAACGCCCCCAAACGGCGAAGCCCAGTCGCCCATTGGTAAGGCAAAGTCGCCCATTGACGAGGCAAAGTCGCCCATTGGCGAGGCAAAGTCGGGCGAAGCCGAATCGCCAACCGGCAAGAGCAGGCCACCAGCGACCCCGCAACGCCCCGGGCAAGCGAGGATCACCGCGGGGAAAGTTCCGGTCCTCGACTTCCTGCGCTACCTGCAGATCGCCAGTGGCTTGCCCGTTGTCTACCCGAGTAACGACAGCGGCTTTCATCACGACATACAGATCCACATCCTCGAAGACTCCGTCTTGACGATCCCGTTGGCGAAGGCGCTGCTAGAGGCGCATGGCTATCAGATCGTCAGCAAAGTCCTCGCGAACGGCGATCAGGTCTTGGGAGTCCAGCACGAGAGTTCGTCCCCTGTCTTCGGCAAGGCAGTGACCCCGATCTACATCGACCGTCGCATCACGGCCGATGGCAGCGCCGCTTCCCCCGGAACCGGCTCACTCGACCCTGGAGCACTCAGCGCCGCGACCGTCCAAACACTCTTGCGGCGCCTGCAGCAGAGTGCCGGCACTCCGGTGCTCGGCTCCGACCAAGTCGTGCAGAATGGGCCAGACTCCGCTCCACCGACGGTGTTGTTGCCCGGAGACGACCCACTCGAGGACGAGCTGCTGCTGGGGTTGCTCGCCGCGGTCGGCATCGAATGCGAGCCGATGATCTTGTCCAACGGGTCCGAGGTTCTGTTGCTCAGCGGACACGCCCAGTCAGGAAGCCGCGAGCAGGTTGTGCTGGTTCGACTACAACATGTGACCCCGCAAGCCGCCCTCGCGCACGTGCGGGCGAAGCTGCAGGCGAACTTCGTCACCGGCGAAGAAGGGGAGATTGGCTCGTTTCGATACCGAGCCTTCGTGCAGCAAAGAGCTCTGATCCTCAAGGGCAACGAGCAGACGGTTCGCACGCTCTATCGGCTGCTGCAGCAGGCGGATGCGGGATCAGCAGAATCTGCAGGTGCCAGCAAAGATGTGCCCGATGAGACTTCGGCGCCGGCTGAGGCGCCCAACAACTAGGTGTCGCGCAGCCCCGCTACAGCGTCGAGCGCAGCTGCCGACACAGCGCGCGGGCCCGGGTGACGTCGGCGTCTTCGCAGCGACGCGCCCCATACAACGCGTCGTAAACGAGACCGTGTAGCTCGTCGAGGCTGCCCTCTCCCTCTCCTGCGCGCCCGTCTCCTGCAGGGCCCTCTTTTGCGCGCCCCTCTCCGTTGGGGGCCGCACCCGACACACCGGCGAACTTTTGCGCACCTGCCGCGCGCAGTCGCTTGGCATATTCAACCGGCGTCTCGTGCGCAAAGCGCTGCCGTCGCAATTCGGTCAACTGTTCCTGCAGCTCTTGATACGCAAACAGCACTCGCTCTGCGTTCGTCGTCGGCTCACGGTCGCGGCGTGCCCACACAGCCGGCACCAACTCATCGCCAAACTCACCCGCCTCTTCCAGCTCTCGCTCTTCTTCGAGCTGACCATCGCGCCGGCCACGCAAGAAGCTGAGCAGCATCAAGACCCCGGCAACGACGACACACAAAGTCATCAGCCAGCGCAGTGTCCCGCCGCGCCACAGCTCCGACAGTCGACTGGCCGGCCGCGCGGTTGCCGGCGTGCGCTCGCCAGCGTTGCGCCGCGCAGCGGTCGACACTGACGCTTCTGGGCTCGGCGCCGCTGCACCGGTGCGGGCCTCGTCCCCGATCTGCGAGTCCCAACCCGACTCCCCGACTGCAGCAAGGCGATAGCGAGACGCTCCCAGAGGCGCCAGCTCCCCATCGGGAGCCGCCGTCGGCGCCGAGTCGTCGCGCCCCAGCTGCGAGCCCGACACTCCCGGACGGGGCGGCGGCACCAGGGATTCGGTCGCGGCAGCCTCAGACGTCGCACTTGCCTCCATCGCCGTCGAACTTCCCGTAGCGTCCTCGGCAGCCACACCAGGCGCGCCTTCGTCGGCGTTGCTGGGACTGCTCTGCGCGGACGGTTGTTGCTGAATCGGATAGCTTGTCGCACCGGGGACGACAGCCGTCGCGTCGAACGGATACCAACCGACACCGGGTACATAAACTTCGGTCCAAAGGTGCGCTTGCGCGTTACGGACAACGTAGAGACGTTCGCTCGAGTCCCATTCGCATCCGGCGTAGCCACCGACAGCGCGCGTCGAAACACCAGAGGCGCGGAGGAGAATCGTCACGAACGTCGCGAAGTACTCGCAGTTGCCGACCTTCTCGTCTTCGATGAAGCCTCGCAACTGCGCACCTCGATCGCGCTTCCAAAAGGCGCGATCGCTATAGTGAAAACCCTCGTCAGTCAGAAAGTCTTCGAGCGCTAGCAAGCGATCCGCCACACCCTTGCAACCCACGAAGACGCGCTCAGCCAGCGCTTTCACATCCCAACCCAGCGCGTCCGTCGACGGCACCTGGAGGTAGCGTTGGTCCCAGTGGGCCAACTCTGTCCCCCAACTCGGCACAGCCGCCCACCACCCGGGATCGGGGCGCAGGTCGACCTCGTAAGCGAGATCTTGCGTCGATCCCGACAGCAACAGCAAGTTGACGTCGGTGTTGTGCGTGACGGTCGACCTACTGACGACGTTGCCTTGCCACGCAGTGAACCGTACTCGATTCGGAAAGTACGGTGTGATGACAGCCGGGAACGACGCCGCAAACAAATGCACCGAAAGCGACACCGACGCGGCTCGGACAGGGGGTGCCGGCAACCTCACTGGCAAAGATGGATCCACGGCCTCGCTGCGGCTGACGGTATCGGCAACCCAACTCTCGCTCTTTGGATCGAAAGTCGAGAACACGAGCGCCTTCCACAAGACGCCGCCGGTCAACGACACGATCTCCCCGGACTCCGGATCGGTAGCACGCGCAACGAGCACGGCACGAGTGTCGTAGCGCGGCTGCTCCAGGGACCCCAACTGGACCCGAGAGGCCAGCCCGATGCGACGCCCCTCGCTGTCGCTGGCGCCAGCAAACGGCGTCGACAATGGGGGCGGCTGCGGCGTCCTCGGCGCGATCTTCACGCGCGACTCGTTGCCAACCACCGTCACCGGTGCATCAGCGTGAGGCGCATCGGGCACGCCATAGACGCCAAAGCCCTCGTACGCGACAACCAGCGGCACGATCACTGCGCCAGCCACCAATAACGTACAGGCACGCGCGTTCTGCACATTGAGCTTCGCGCGGCGCACATCGGCCAGCACGTCGTGCAGCTGGTGTCGAAGCGCCGCCGACATCATGGCTGCGACCAGAAACAGCGGCAGCCAGAGCGTTGCGTGAGGTCGCCCTGCAGCCACGCCCAACAGCACGAGGCCGAACAGAAACAGGTCGTGAAACAAGTAGACTCGCGGCACGAACAGGAGAAACCCTGTGATCCAGGTCGCCAAGATCAGAAACAGCAGGCCTGGCCCCGGCACTTCGTAGCCGCCACCTCCATCCACGAGCAGCGCAAAGCCGCAAGAGAACAGAGCAAGCACGAAGACCGCCAGTGACAGCGAGGCCAGGTAACTTCGTAGCAGGTCGCGCTGCTGCAAGAATGTATCTACGAACGTGGAGACGCAGTGCGGGGTCACAACCCACAACAGCAGAAACAGTGCATCCGACGCTCGTTCTGGCGCTGCGGCCAAACCGGTCGCGAACAGGAACGCCGCAACACCGGCGATACTGTCGACGAGGACTAGCAAGAAGCGGCCACTATTGCGACTGGTGTAGCGATCGCGAAACAGCTTCATCTCATGCACCTTGTCCGCTTCATGCCGTCTCCGGAACGGCAAGGACATGACGTACGTCGACCCCGCAACGGGCCAGATAGCAACGCGCCCCGCTGCGGCGCAGCTGCGCCAGTGCGATATCCAAAGTCGTAGCGCTCCGCACGCCTTGCCAGACAGCACAGAAGCTGGACTCCTCGAAGACGACAACTTGCACACGCGCACCGCGGACGGCCAAACGACGAATGCGCAGGGCCAAGTCGGGATCGCCGTACAGGTAAGGGCTCACGAACAGCAACACGGTGGCACCTGCGGCGATGTCTGCGTCATAGTTCTCCATGCACTCGCCGTAGGGCAGTTCTTCGCGCGCGCGCAGCATGACCATGGTCTCGAGGATCGCATGTAGCTGGGTGTCCCCGGCAGCCGCTGGCACATGGTTGCCTTCATCACAGCCGGCGGTGAACGCAACGCGCCGCCCCTGACGCAGCGCGCTTGCTGCGACCGACGCCGAGATGCGCAAGGCGGTGTCAATGCTCGACGAGCGCCCGGTACCCACCAAACTCTCGCGCCCAATATCAACGAAGATGTGTAGGTCCTCGAGCAGCGGGCGGGCAAACTCGCGCACGACAGGACGATTATGCTGCGCGGTCAGCCCCCAGTGGATCCAGCGCGGCGAGTCTCCGGGACGATACTCGCGCACTCCAATCGTCTCATCGAGCGAGCCCGCCTCGATACGCACGCGCTCGGAACACAACTGCGTCAACACGTCCCCGAGATCGTCGGCCGGCTGCACGTCGGAGATCGCCGGATACACGCGAATCTCTTGTTCGTTGTCGATCAAGCGACGCACCTCGAACCAGCCGAACGGATCCGAAATGCGCAGCATCGTCGGCCCGTAGCTGTAGACCCCGCGTGGCAAGATGCAGTAGCCCCGATAGTGGCCGCGCACGGTTTCCCCTGGCATCAAGCGGTCCGTCAGAACGAGCTCTTTCTGCTCATGGGCTTCCGGGACGAAGATCTCGGTGATGCGGGGGAAGAACACCGGGAGTCGCGAGCGGTTCTCGAGCAGCAGCTCGACAGTGACGGCCTCATCCTCGAACGCCGTCGCGCGCACGATGCGGGTCACTGCTAGCTGCCGGGCAGCAAGGCGCACCGCGACGTACACTGCGATACAGACGAAGGACCAGATCAAGCCAAACGTGAGGACTGCACCGTGCCCGAAGAAGCCGCCGCAGAAGCAGGTAGCCCAGCCGAGAAGCAACAAGAAGCTCCCGAGGCCCGACGACGCTCGCGGATCAAGCTTCAGCGGCGTGCGCTTCACCGGCGCCCTCCTCTTGCGGCAACGTCGGCACCGCAACGCTGTCGAGCAGCTGATCGATGACACCAGTAGCCAGATCCCCGGCCGCACGCCGTTGCGTACGCAGCACGAGCCGATGGCCCAGCACCGCGGGCGCCACTGCCTTCACATGGTCCGGAGTCACGTACGGGGCACCGTCAACGAACGCGAGCGCTTGTGCGCTGCGCATCAGCGCGAGACTACCGCGCGGACTGATTCCCAACTCGACATCCGAGTGGCGTCGCGATGCCGCCGACAGGTCGACGATGTAGCGCAGCACTTCAGGCACGACGGTCACATCTCGGACCTCTTGCTGCATGGACCGCAACTCTTCAACAGCAAGCACAGGCTGCAAGGAATCGACCGGGTGCTGCGTCAACTGCGCGGTCAGGATCTCGACTTCCTGGTCGGCGTCGGGATAGCCAAGCCGCAACTGCATCAAGAAACGGTCTACCTGTGCCTCTGGTAGCGGGAAAGTCCCCGTCAACTCAATTGGGTTTTGGGTCGCGACCACGAAGAACGGCTCGGGGAGAGCGCGGGCATCTCCTTCGACCGTGACCTGGCGTTCTTCCATCGCCTCCAGCAGACTCGACTGCGTGCGTGGCGTCGCGCGATTGATCTCATCGGCTAAGAGCACTTGAGCAAAGACCGGTCCCGGCACGAAGTCAAACGAGCCTTGCTGCTGCCGGTAGACCGATACGCCCGTCACGTCGGTGGGCATCAAGTCCGGTGTGCATTGAATGCGCTTGAAGCTCGCGGCCAGAGACTGCGCGATGGCCCGGGCCAACATGGTCTTGCCGAGTCCCGGCACGTCCTCGATCAACAGGTGACCCCGGGCCAACAATGCCGTAATCGACATCCGTACGATTTCATCTTTGCCGATGATGACTTGCCGGATGTTTTCGTAGAGCCGACTAACGGCTGGTCTCATGTCTGCTGCCACTCTCGTTATTGAATCGGCGTGTAGGTGCCACCATTGCGGACCGCGAGGCGACGCATGAAGCCGAGGAAGTCGAGCGCACCGGGCATCGGACCCCGGGAGCGCTGCTTGCTGCCAGGAGGCCACTCGCCAACCCCTTCGAAACCGAACGTGAAGACACGGACGCGGCGGAGTGAATTCAGATCCTGAACCATGTCTTCGATCTCGGGGATCAACTGATCGCTGGTGCGCCCCAACGCTTGCGGTGCACCGTCGGACAGGAACAAGATCGTGTCGACACCTTGGTAGTCGAACGCGACGCGCAGCGCGGCCTTCGTGTTCGTATCACCGCCCCCCTTCTGACGGTAGATCAGGTCCCGCGCCTTCCTCTTCCAGCTCCTCGATGCCGGCACCAACTTCTTGCTGAGCGAGTCGACCGTGCTGCCGAATACGAGCACCGTGAACATGGCATCGGAGGGCAGCTTGTGGACGGTCTTGGCGAAGTGCCACTTCAGGCGGTAGAGACGTTGTTTCTTCTCCCAGCCCTCATCGTCGTCTTCTGTAACGGCATCGTGGTCGAACTTGCGCATCGACTCGGAGACGTCGACGACGAACACGACTCGCTTCGACACAAGGTTGACGCCAAAGAACTCTGGCGGGTCTTTGAGCACGGTGACCCCGGTGCGCCCCCCGTCGTTGCGCCGCAAGTTACTGGGATCCAAGGAGTCCTTGTGCCCCTCCCACAACTTGCGCCAGTCCTCGGCGACGTCGTAGTCGTGACCGGTTAGGCTAATCAGGGCCATTCGCGCTTCGTACGCACGCGTGCTCCGGTCGACGCCATCTTTCTCCAGGATACCGATCAAGATCGGAATCGCGCGTTTCGAACGTCGCGCTTCCAACCCTTCGATCGCGTGGCGCTGCACGATCACATGTTCACTATCGAGACCGTTGATCAACCAATCTTCACTCTTCGCGCCATCGAAGCTGGCCGCAACCAGCATCCAAACAACACGTTCCATCGCCGCGATTCGGTCGTTGCCGAGGCGTAAGTCCCCGATCGGTGCCAAGGCCTCCGCACCAACTGCATTGAGGATCTGCAGGCCACGGGCGACAACGTCTTTGTCTTGCATCGCCACCAGCGCCTCGAAGACGAGCGGGATCAGATCGAGCCGCTTGGCGCGCTGGACCTCTCTCTGAATCTCGCCTAGAAACTCGACCATCTCGCTGGCGTCAGCCCGAACGATTCGCTCTTGCAGACGCTTGCGGTACTCGCGAAGCGGCAGCTCCGCAGCACGAATCAGCGATGGCAAGCAGAGGGCAATGAGAAGACCAGCAAACACAGAGATACGCATGGGGTTCCTTCACAAGCGGCCGGGGTCATGGCCATAGAGGTGATCCCCCTACCTTACGCGACGATCGTGTCATTACCAGCAGCCGTCACCACCAACCTCGTTGCCTGGCGCCGACACACCCCGCCACAAGCACAACAAAAGAAAGCACTTGCAACTTCCCAGGTCCAGAACAGCCGGCCCCCGCTCTCTCAGCTCATCGATCCCCTGACCGCGCTCATGATCGCGCGCACACCGATCGGAGGAGGACCCGATGCACGCCACTTGGATCAAGCTTCTGGCCCCGCTACTGCTGTCGGCAACCTCGGGATGCACCGTCGCGATGTGGGATGGCTACGCGAAACTGCGACAGACGGAGAAGACCGCAACAGTGACGATCGATCAACTCTGGGACGTTGGGGACGGCAGCTGGGCCGTCCGCGCGACCGAGGTCCCCATTGCTGCGAGTTGCGCAATTGCAGCTCAAAGCAGAACGTCGCAACTGTGGCTACACTTGACCCCGTGCGACGAAACCTCGCAATCCGTGCTGGCTCAGGCACTGCACGAACCCCGCCTCGATGTCGAGTCCGTGCGCCTGTCGCTACAGGGCACGCTGGCGGACCGGCCCGTCGCGACTTTGAGTAGCGCCGGGCGCATCGCCCGCGCCGCTGGCAATCGCACGGGGCCCAATGCACTGGCGCAGCTCGATCGGGCGCTGCAAGCAAAGCTGGAGTGCCGCAGATACAGCCGCAAATGGAAAGCGCATGACGCGGTGGTCGTCACCGAAGTGACTGGGCCCGCTCCCGATTGGACGCAAGTACCGCTACGAAATGCTCGCAGTCGTCTGGTGGTCGAGTACACGCAACCATCGCGCCAGACAGTGCTGGGGTTCGTCTGGCGAGCCGCGATGACGCCGGTCACGTTGGTCGGAGATGCAACACTGTTGGGAGTCGTGCTGTGTTTCCTGATCGCGGTTGCCGATGACGACGATGATGACAAATGCTAACGCCGTGAGTCCTCAGCCCTTGGTTTGGTAGCTCAATACCTGGCTGCCCGGGGTTTGCTTCTCCGCTGGTTGCGCGTCTGGCTTGCCAGCCGGTTTCGGGGTGGCAGGTGGTTTGGGTTTGGGTTTGGGCTTCGACGACGGCTTGGACGAGGGCGGTGCCTGTTCGTCGGGCGTGCCGTCCTTCGCGTTCTCGACCTCCGTCTTCTTCTTTGGGGCGGAGGCATCGCGAGACCGCGGCGCAAGCTTTCGGTACCACCGAAACATCGCTTCTTCGGCCGGCAACCCTTGCGGGCTGAAGTTACCCCTGTGACGCCCGCCACGCGGTTTTCCGTCGGAGTACGCGGCGAACCACTTCCAGGCATAGACCCCGCGGAACCACGGAGCATCGTGGAGGGCCTGGAACGCCCCCTCGTACGCGTCGAGCTGCGCCTGCACCGAACTAGGATTGTCATCGCGCCACTTCCACGGCTCGATCGTCGTCCCGACGACCGGCTTGTAGCCGAACTCGGTCAAAACGATCGGACGTTTCGTGCGCGCCGCGACTGCTGCCATTTGCGCGCGCCAGGGCTGCCAAGCCACCGCAATCTCGGCCACCGATGGCAGCTGCTGCTTCGTCAGCGGGAAGTACGCTTGCACGCCGATCATGTCGAGTGCGTCCCAGAACGCGATGCGCTCGTACTCTTGATACCAGTTCGCCGCAAACGTCAGCTGTCCGTCGTAGCGACTGCGAATGTCGGCGATCAGCTGCCGCCACTGCGCCTCACGCGCTACGGTGCCGTTGAGTTCGGTCGCAATGCAGAAGATGGCGACCTTCTCGGCTGCAGCCATCTCGATGAACGGGTCGAGGAACTCTCGATACATGCGAAACCAGGTCGCCCAGTCTTCGTCGGACTGCATTTCGATCTCGCCGCGCCACGCATCTTTCGTCGAGAACCAGATGTGAGGCTTGAGCATCACCTGCAGCGATGCCTTGTGAGCCTCCCGGATCACGCCGCGTACGCCGGTGATCGACTCGCCGGGGTATCTCGAGTGCCGATAACCCCCTTGGGGCGGGGCATGCTTCTTCTTGTGACCGTAGCCAAAAGGAGTTACGGAAACCCAACCGGCGCCGTTGCGTTGCAGATAGGCAAATCCGTCAGGCTTGGCAGGTCCGACCCAGCAGACCCCGCCTTGAAAGCCTGGACGCGCGGCCGCTGTCGCAACTTCGGGTGCGCCGCCGAGAAGCGAAAACGTCAACAACACAGCGAGCACGGGCAAGGTCCTTCTCCTCATCAATTCGCGGGGCCGAAACAGCGTAGCACCAGTACGACCGGGAGGCGCGCAACGCTTGCCCTTTTTTGGGCGATCGTCGCTGAGATGGTGGTATCCTCTGCGCCCAGGGGGAGTGAGGTTACGCCGCGCCTCCGCGACTACAGGCTCATTACAGAAGACGGAGCGCACCCGTGATCTCGTTACTGGCTTTTCCAAAGAGCGAGTTTCCGACCCTCGAGAAAGTCGAGGAGGTCATCTCGGCCCACTTCGACAACCTGGTCGAACTTCAGCGTGACGAAGAACGCGAGACGATCGAGGTCCAGGTCGGCACCGAACGTGCGCTCGTCGCACCGAAGCGCCCGGCGATGCCGTGGGGACTCCTCGAGCGCCCGTGCAAGAACGCCTGGTACTGGCCGGAAGCCATCGAGGTCATGCAGGACCATGCCTGGCACATGGTCGTCTTGCTCAAGGAGAGTAAGTCCGACCCGTGCGAGAAGAGCCTCCTCCTCACGCGCTTGACGGCCGTCCTCGGCGAAGGGCTCGGATATCTTGGCGTATACTGGGATTCCGCGACGATGGTGCACTCGGCCGCAGCCTTCTCCGCTGCCGCCAAAGAGATGAGCACAAAGGAGCTGCCAGCCAATCTCTGGATCAGCTTCCGCATCGTCGAGAACGACGACGCGACGCACACTCTCTTTACGACCGGCCTCGATGCGCTGGGGCACATGGAGATCGAAGTCCCCGCATCGACAGCGGATCCGACCACCCTCGAAGGTTGGGCCTACAACGTCGCCCACTACTTGCTCAAGGATGGCGAGAAGATCGAAGACGGCGAAAGCGTCGGTCGCAGCGATGAAGAGAAGGTCACAGTCCGCCACGTCCCGTCGATGTTCGACAGCGCGCGCAAGGTGATGTTCCTAGAGCTGTAGGCCTTTTGGTGCTGCGCCCGCCAAGCAACGCCATCAACACTGGGTCCGTGTAGCCGGATGTCGGCGATCCTTGCCCTCACCTGCCCCTTCGCAAAAAAAAAGGCCCTGCCACTGCTCTCACACCCCGACGGTGCAAGCGCTGTGGCAGAGCCCAAGTCGCAAGCTTCTCTTGACCGGAACCTACTCCGGTTGAATCGGCTCCTGCGTCAGCGGATCGCGGAGTGGCAGGTGCTGAACTTCGCCGAACTCCTTCATCGTCGCGCGTCCTTCGCGGTCGCCCGGCGCGATGTCTTCCCACTTACCAACAACCATGATCGCCATCTTCGCCGGATCGAGGTGGCGCTTGGCGATGTCACGAATGTCCTCAGTGCTCAACGCCTTGACCTTGTCGCGGAACGTGCGCCAGTACTCGAAAGGACGACCGCGCAGCTCGTCTTCCATCATGCGTTGGCAGCGCTGGGCCTCTGAACCCCATTGGCTCGGAAAGCCTTCGATCAGCGCCTTCTTCGCGACGTCGAGATCCTCTTCGGATACGAGTTCGTTACGCATACGGTTGACCTCATCGCGGACGATCTTGCTCGCGAACGCGACAGTACTGCTCTTCGTCGAGAACGACGCACGGAACTCCCCACCGAAGTAGGTCCCCGGTATCGTCCGCGACCACGCCGAATAGGCGAGCCCCTCGTCCGCGCGAATACGCCTCGTGATGCGGCTGGTGAAGCCTCCCGCACCAAGGATCTGATCCATGACCTGAATCCCGACCAGATCCGGGTGACCCAGCTGCACGGCACGCATGCCAATGTTGACCTTGCCCTGATTGACGTCCTTCTCGACGTGATACACGCCGGGGTTGAACGTCGCGGCGGTGTCCGCAGGCTTGGCCGGGCGATCCTTCTTCTCCCACCCGTTCATCAGCTTCTCGAGGCGCTGCAGCATCGCTTGCGGCTCGAAATCACCAGTGACCGAGATCACCAGTCCGCCGGGGTGAATGAGGCGTTGGTGGACAGTGCGCAGGTCGGCTTCCGAGATGCTGTCGACCGACTTCTTCGTCGCGTGACGACCTTTGAAGTGGTCGCGACCGTACAGCAAGGCTCCCCACTCGCGGCCGAGGATCGAGTTCGCGTCGTCGTTGCGCTGCTTCATCCCCTCGAGCATTTGATCTTTGAGGAGTGCCATCCGGTCGGCTTGGAATGCCGGGTTACGAATGACGTCGATGAACAAACCAAAAGCGTCGTCGAAGTTCTGCTTCAGGCAGTTGAGGCTTGCTGAGACGAAGTACTGGTCGGTACCGGTACCTGCCTGCGCTGCCCAGAAGTCGAACTGTTCGTCGACCTCTTCGGCCGTCTTCGACTTCGTCCCGCCGGTACGCATCAGGCTGCCCATGATGCCGTGCAGCCCTTCCTTGCCCGCGGCATCCAGGTAGGTGCCGCCGAAGAAACGCATGTCGATCGTAATCAGCGGCAACTCGGCACTGGGCGCCATGAAGACGGCGACGCCATTGCTGAGTTCGTTGCGATACTTCGCAGGATCAGGCAGTTGAAAGTCATACGGCTTGAAGGTGAGCTCCCGCGGATGACTTGGGATCTCGTCGGCTTGCACGTTCGCGATCGCACATAGCATCGCGAGCAGGATCATCGTAGTGCTGCGCATCTTACTCACCTCCACTGTCGGCACCGGCGCCGGTCGTTGCGGGTTGCGGCTTTGCTTCATCGCTGCCGGCACTGCTTGCCTTGAGAACAGCCAGTCGCTCTTGAATCTTCTTCTTGATGTAGTCGCTCGCCTTCTTGAACTCGGGCGGCATCTGTCCTGCCTGCTGTTCGATCTGTGCCAGCATCCCCTCCAGCTGCGCTGGATCGGAAACTTGCGCGACGAACTGCAGCGCCTGCTTCACCTGCGGCCGCACCGCATCGGGAATGTCTGCGAGCTCGTCATTGGCTGCCGACGCCGTACCCGCTTTGCGCGTATAGATGGCGACCGAGCGATTCGACTCGTCGAAGTACTTGTTCATGACTTCCATGATGTCTTCACCGGTCACTGCCGCCATCCGGTCCGGGGCGTTGTTGATGTACTCCCACCCGCCCATCGACTCGTAGAAGGCCAACTGGATCGCGAGAAACTGGTTGCTCTGCAAACGGCGGAACGAGTCGGCCAGAACGCGATTCTTGACCTTCTGCAGTTCGCGCTCGGAAACCGGCTCGGTCTGCAGCTTTTGCAGCTCGGCGTACCAAGCTTCTTCGACCTCAGCCGGCGTCGCCGAGCCCTTGCACTCGGCACCGAACGAGAACGCGCCCGCGTACTTGCGCGTGTCGACACGAACGCCGGCGCCGCTGGCGATCTTCTGATCTTCCACCAGCGACTTGTACAGACGTCCGGTGCGGCCGTTCAGGATCTCCGCCGCCATCTCCAGCGCGTGCTCATCCGGGTGGCCAAACGGCACGCCGTGATAGCGCACTTCGACCTGCGGCTGGCAGTCGCCTTCGGCGTACATGCGCTTCTCAGCCATCTGCTTCATCTCGAGCGTGGCCGGCACTGGCGCGCCAGGGCCCTTCTTCAGCCGCCCGAAATACTTCGTGACCATCGGCTTGACGGTAGCGGGATCGAAGTCACCAACAATGATCCCGACCAGATTGTTCGGGCCATAGTACTTGGCGTAGTAGTCGCGTGCCTGGTCGATCGTGTAGTTGCTGATGTCAGTCGGCCAGCCAACGACCGGCCACGAGTACGGCGAGCTCTGCCAGAACAGGGCGTCGAACTGCTCGTCGAAGAAGCCTGTCGGCGTCGAGTCGATGCGCATGCGACGCTCTTCGTGGACAACCTCGCGCTCGGCGTAGAACTCGCGAAACACCGAATCGTGTAGGCGATCGGATTCCATCCACGCCCACAGCTCGAGCTTGTTGGTCGGCATCCCAATGAAGTAGAACGTCAGGTCGTGCGACGTGAACGCGTTCATGCCGGTGCCGCCGGCTTTCTTGTAGATCTCGTCGAACTCGTTGTCGACGATCACCTCGGCGTGTGCGGCGATCAGCTCTTGCAGCTCCTTGCGGAGCTTGGCCATTTCGTCGGTGTCGTACTTCGGATCCCAGGGGTCATCGATCTCCCCCTTCTTCCACCGCGAATACTGCGTGTGCAGGTGGAGATTGCGCAGCTTGGCACGTACTTCGTGCTGACGCGCGGCAAGGTCGGCGTCCATCTTGGCGTCGCTGGTGCCAATCGTGCTGGTGCCTTTGAACATCATGTGTTCGAAGAAGTGGCTGAGCCCCGTAATGCCGGGGCGCTCGTTGACGCTACCGACCTTGGCCAGCCAAGCTCCAAAGACAATGTTGGGCTCTTCCTTGCGCGGCAACAGCAGGAACTCCATGCCGTTGTCGAGCATGAACGATTCGGGCTGCACCTTCTGCGCAGGCGCGCTCGATGAAACGCACAACAGTGCGGCCAAAACGATCCAGATTCGTGTCATTGCGACTCCTCTGTCAGTCACCAGAGACCACGGTTTCTCGAAGCCGAGAGAGGCTAACCGCGCCACCCCCCCGCTGCCACCCCGACGATCGGAATTCCGCCTCGGCGCCCGGTTTCGCGCCCTCCCCTTGACTTGCGGGGAGGCGGTCCCGACAGTGGTGCGTTTCCAGGAAACGTAACTTCGTAGCGGAACCCATCTAAGGCAGCGAAAATGAGCGAGAAAGACAGCGGCAACGAGCTCTCGACCCAGTACGACCCGGGCGCGATCGAGCGCCCAGTCTACGACCGGTGGCTCGACCGCCAGGCGTTCAACGCCACCCCTGACGAGCGAGACCAGCTCTACGTCGTAATGATGCCGCTCCCCAATGTCACCGGCGCTCTCCACATGGGGCACGCCATGGACAACGTCATGCAGGATCTGCTGATCCGCTGGCACCGCATGCAGGGGGACAACTCCCTTTGGATGGCCGGGACCGATCATGCAGGGATCGCTACCCAATCCGTCGTCGAGACGCGCCTTTTCGAACTCGAGGGGAAGACCCGCCTCGACGTGGGACGGGAAGCGCTCGTCGAGAAGATCTGGGAATGGAAAGATCAGTTCCAGAAGCGGATTGTCACGCAGCAACAGGCGATGGGCTGCTCGTGCGACTGGGATCGGCAGCGCTTCACGATGGATGAGGTCTGCGCCCGTGCCGTGCGCCATACGTTCTTCCACATGTTCGCCGACAAGCTAATCTATCGGGGCAACCGCCTCGTGAACTGGGATTGCCATCTGCAAACTGCAGTCGCCGACGACGAGATCGAACACCGCAAGGTGGCCGGCCACTTCTGGCATCTCAAGTACCCGGTGATCGATCCCGAAGACGGTGAGCCCGAATTCGTCATCGTCGCCACAACGCGACCCGAGACGATGCTCGGAGATACCGCGGTCGCGGTGCACCCGGACCCAGCCGGGCGGCTGGACGACTTGATCGCGGCTGCACGTGAGAAACTCGCCAAGGCGACCGACAAGGAACGAAGCGGCGCCGAAGAAGATCTGCAGCGCCTCGAAGAGCGCAAGCGAACGCACCTCGCACCGCTCGAGCAGCTGGCTGCGATGGCCCGCGCTGGCCGCCAGGTCAAACTGCCGCTGCAGTGCCGCCCGATTCCACTGATCCTCGATGAATGGGCCAAGCCCGAGTTGGGCAGTGGCTGCGTGAAGATCACGCCCGGCCATGATCCGAACGACTACGAGGTCTGGGGGCGGCACAGCGAAGCGATCGAGATCATCAACATCTTGAACACCGACGGGACGCTGAACGAGAACGCCGGCAACTACCAAGGGGACGATCGCTTCGCTGCTCGCAAGCGCGTCGTCGCCGATCTCGACGAGCGTGGACTCCTCGACCGCATCGAAGACCGCGAGATCGAGATCGGCCATTCGGATCGCTCGAAGACGCCGATCGAGCCCTACATCTCGAAGCAGTGGTTCGTGCGCATGAGTGACGTCGACGGCGGCGTGCTGTGTGGCCGTGGCACCGACAAAGAGTTTCGCATTCCGGGACTGGCTCAAGGGGCAATCGACGCAGTCGCTGGCGATTGGAAGTCAGCAACGGGTCGTAAGCTGACGTTCCACCCCGACGCCACTCGCTACGGCAACACCTACATCAACTGGCTTGCCGAAAAGCGCGACTGGTGCATCAGTCGGCAGCTGTGGTGGGGTCACCAGATCCCGATTTGGCATGGGACGTTCGGCGGCGACAGCCTGACTCAGTTGATCACGGCGCTAGACGCGTTCAGCGACCGCGACGACTTCTGCGTCTGGGCGACTCATGGGGACGGGGAAGCCATTGCGCTCGCGGACCTCAGCGGCTCGACCCAAGATGTCGAGATTCTTGCGTGCCTGCGCGGCGGAACCGCTGAAGAAGATCTGGCTGCGAAGCTCGAAGCACTGGGCTTGGCGCGTGATCCCGACGTCCTCGACACCTGGTTCTCTAGTGGACTGTGGCCCCACAGCACGCTGGGCTGGCCCGACCCACCGACCGCGGCGCTGGAGCCTGGACAATCCCCGCTGGGGTCTGTCGATGGTAAGCCCAGCGCGCTCGACTACTACTACCCCGGGTCGTGCCTCGTCACGGGACGCGACATCATCACACTGTGGGTCGCGCGCATGGTGATCATGGGCCTCTACAACCTCGGCGACCTGCCGTTCACCGATTGCTTCATCCACGCCAACATCCTCGACGGAAAAGGCGAGAAGATGAGCAAATCGAAAGGGAACGGGATCGACCCGGTCGACATCATCGAACGCTACGGCGCCGACGCGATGCGCTACGTGATCTGCGAACTACAGACGGGCAGCCAGGACGTGCGCGTGCCCGTGCAGGCGATTTCGCCGTTCACCGGCGACCTGATCGACCTTGCCAAGACCAAGCACGGCAGCACGAAGTTCACGTACATCTGTCCGCATTCGCAGAAGGAGTTCGACGTTCTCGGCACGATGCCAGACGTGCCCGCAGCGAAGCTGATCAGTGATCGCTTCGAAGTGGGACGTGCGTTCTGCAACAAGCTGTGGAATGCGGCCCGCTTTGCGATGATCAACCTCGAGAATGTCACCTACTCCGCACAAGAGCTGCAGACCTTGCCGAGCGAAGACCGGTGGATCTTGTCGCGGCTGGCCCATGCCTGCCGTGACCTCGACGAGCAGCTCGAACGCTACAACCCGGCGGCCGCGATCGCTGTCGCTCGCGAGTTCTTCTGGAACGAAGTCTGCGACTGGTACCTCGAACTGGTGAAGCCACGGATGAAGGACGCAGGTCAAGCGCAACTGGCGCGGCAAGTGCTCGCCGTGACGCTGGACCAGGTCCTGCGCCTGCTACACCCGTTCGTGCCGTTCATTACAGAAGCCCTGTGGGAGAAGCTGTGCGAACAGGCCCCGGTGCGCGGCATAGACAGCGAACTGCCCGCCAGTGAACTGGTCGTCAATGCCGCGTGGCCAGCGCCGCCGGCCAACTGGATCGACGAGTCTCTGGAACGCGAGTTCGACTTGCTCCAAGACCTCGTGCGCGCGATTCGCGACATCCGTGCGAAGTACGGCGTGGCCCCTCGCGACTCGATCAACGTCGACATCCGTGCAGCGGGCGACAGCGCCCGCGTGCTCGAGCTGTTGACACCGTTGATTCAGACCGCTGCCAACGTCGATTCGATCACGATCGCCGCCGATGCGCAGCGCACGAAGGACTCCGCCAGCGCGATCGTTGGCGAAGTCGAGGTGTTCGTGCCGGGCGTCGTCGACCTCGAGAAAGAGAAGGTGCGACTGACAAAGAGCCTCGAGAAGGTGACCAAGGGCGCCGACGGTGCCCGCAAGAAACTCGGCAACCAGGGTTTCCTGGCCAACGCACAGCCCGATGTCGTCGCCCGTGAGAAGGAACGTCTTGGCGAACTCGAAGCCGAGCAGCAGAAGCTACAGCAACTCCTCGAGGAGCTCGACGGTTGATGGCGTCACGTCCGACGGTACTACTGACAAACGACGACGGCTACTGGGCCCCTGGCATCCTCGCGATGCACGATGCCTTGGCCGAACACTACGACGTGACTGTGATCGCACCTGATACGCATCGCAGCGGCTGCGGTCACGGCATCACTTTGACGACGCCACTACACTACGAAGAATTGGGCCCCGACTCGCCAATGCATGGCTACCGCAGCAATGGCACGCCGGCAGACTGCGTCAAGCTCGCACGCTTCCGCCTGCTGTCCGAAAAACCCGCCTTCGTCGTCTCCGGCACCAACCTTGGCGAAAACACCGGTGTTGCCGCGTTCTACTCGGGCACGATCGCAGGAGTCCGCGAGGGCGCCGGCGGCGTCCGTGGGCACCTCCGGACGCGCCGCACCATGCCATCCAGGTCATCGCCTCCTGCGGCGTCAGCGTCACGACGCGCGCTCTGCGCACACCGAGCGCGCCGATTGCTACTGCGATCGAACCCTCGACACAGGTCGTGTCGAGCGTTCCATTCGACTCGGACGTCCACACCTCGACCAGTTGACGTACGGCGAGGTCGACGTCGTCATCGAGACGTTCGCCATCCGTAGTCGTGATGAGTTCGTCGGTTGGTGTCGGCAGCTCGGGGCGGTCGCAGCGCACGTCGTTGTCGCGATAGTCGGCGAGCGCGTAGGCCGGTTCCCACGGTGCCATCTCGGTGGGGATGTCGAGCACGTCGGGGAGTGCCGCCGAATGCACGGCGTCACCGCGGAGTGCTCGTTCGTGAGCGGCGAACGCGGCGACCGGAGTGGGGTCGAGTAGGGGTGCAAGGTCTGCCCACTCGTGATGTTGGGCCGCCACCTCGGGCAGCGGGCCGATGGTGAATCGGCCGCTGTCGGGATCACCCAGCACTGTGGCCACGTACTCGGGGGTGGCGAGCAACACCAGCCGATACTCGGCCAGTGTGGCGGCGGGCCAGAGTTGGCGACCCGTGGCGACCGCGGCGCGGGCACGGACGCGCACGCGCTCGAGCCCGTCCCAGTCGCGGCTTGCCGTGCGATCGTCGATCAAACGCACTAACCCGTCGAGGTCGGCACGGTGGATCAGAGCGTCGAGGTCATCGTCGACCGTGACGTCGTGGTCGATGTTCACACCGATGGTTCTAGACCAGGGGCCAGGGGTAGCGGCGCCCACTCGGGTCGGTGGGGAACTCGCGCGCCGTCACCACGCGTCGCGCCCGCTCGCTGAGCGCTTCCACCTCGTCGTCGGCGAGCAACGCGGCGATCTCCAGCGGCACTCGCTGGCACAACGGCGCAACAGCGTCGAGCAGCTCGTCGGCGATCGCCTCCCCGCCGAACTCCCAGATCACGGTGCGCAGCTTGAAGTCGGCGGCAAAACACAGACCGTTGTCGATCGCCCACACCTCACCAGCTGTGGTGATTTGACAACATCACCTCCGCCCAACCCGATTGGTCAACATGGCAATCACTCGGAGGCGCCTTGACCTCCCTTCCTTCTGCTGTCTTGGATGCTGAAGGTTTGTTGCATGTTTTCGCGCGAGGTCCAGACCGAGCTCTCTGGCACAAGGCACAGGTGGGAAACAACCACAAACCAAAAAACAGAGAAATGGAATGAATCGTCAAACAGATCGGAGAGCATCAGCCGCGAAGCGTGCGATGGTGTGATTGGCAATCTCTCGGCGGTGTCCTCTCTTCAGGACCCCGCGTGCCAAGTATCAGCAACTCAGTTGGCTTGCTCGAGGTGTGTTGATGTTTGCTCTGTTTGTTTCTGTTTTGCAATACAATTTTGTGATTTCAGGTTGTTGTTCGGGCCAGCGATAAAGCGTACTGGCAAAAATTCCAAGTGCCCAACCACGCAGGCGTTTGCTCCAATTGCACGGACAATGGAGTGTCTTGGTGTGACTGGCAATGCATGGGAGGAATTTTCTCCTCGGGCCCCGCTGTTGCCCTTTCCGCTGATGGCACTGTTGAGCTCTTCGGCCGTGGCCCCGACAAGGCTCTCTGGCACAAAGGTCAATACTACGACGGTTCAGAGCTTGCGTGGAAGCGCTGGTCATCCCTGGGAGGTCTCCTCAGCACTGGGCCAGAGATCGCAATGCGGGCAGATGGTCTCCTCTCTGTCTTCTCCCGTGGATTGGACAAGAACATTTGGCACAAGACGCAGCAAGTGACTGTGAACGGAACACTTGAGTTGAGTCACTGGAGCCTTCTGGGCGGCTCAACGAAAAGTTTCCCATGCTAGATTAGTCCTTGATGCACAATACACAATGATAAAGTATGCTGCCCCTTTGTGAGTTTGTTTCATTGTCTGAAGCAGCAAATCTGGATCAGAAATCGAAAGGGCGTATGTCCAGACTTGATTTGATGAGGTGCTTTTGTAAAAATTTTTCGAAAATTCAGCTCTAATGCAGAGCGAAGTTGGCGAACAATATGAGGCTGACGAAGATGATGAAAATGCCGTTCAATGTGAC
>JBCCHQ010000005.1:0-108284 GCA_039028735.1 Planctomycetota bacterium
CTCGTCTTCTCCATCCTCGGGTACGCACCGGTCCTCGACCATTGGGGTTGGCACGTGACGTATACTTCGAACTTCTCGCAAGCCTTCATTGAAGGCGATTACGGTCACTCGCGACATCTGTGGTCTCTGTGCGTCGAGGAACAGTTCTATCTGTTCTGGCCATTTATCGTGATCTTCACGCCGCGACGCCACTTACCGCGAGTCATCGTCTGTCTGATTCTTGGGGCTGTGTTGTATCGCTTCGGCGGCTCGCTCGCTGGCCTCGATTGGAAGCAAGCCACGCGCCCTCTCCTTGGCTGTGTCGACTCCCTGGGCTTCGGGGCGCTCCTCGCTGTGTATTGGTGCGATCCCGACAAGTACGCAAAGCAGTCAGCGCTGCTCCTCCGGCTATCTCTGTGGCTGGGCTTGCCTCTCCTCGTCGGCACTCAGACCCTGTACGCGCTATCGCCCAGCCCGAGAGGTCTCACGGTGTACGTCGCACTCGTGGATCTCTCTTCTTCGTTGTTTTTTGTCTATCTGCTCCACAACGCCGCGATGAACAAGCAGCACCTATTTGGTAGGCTCCTGGCACTCTCGCCGGTTCGGTACGTCGGCAAGATCAGCTACGGAATCTACCTTTATCACTTCTTCCTGATCGACGTGCTTTGGTCGCTGTCCACGAGACTGAACGTCCAAATCCCAACCGGTTGGCCATACTTCCTCGTCCACGTTGCCGCGACAATTCTCGTCGCTGCCGTCTCGTGGCACGTGATCGAGAAACCGATCAACAACCTCAAGAACCGCATTCCCTACTGAGACTTACCTGCCACGGCAGGCAGCTGGAACGCGGCTTCCAGTTGCGCGATCAAGACATACGCCTTGATCGTGCCGACTGCCAGCTGCAGGTGACTCTCCAATGCCGTCAACATGTCGTTCCACAACGCCGCCTATCCGGCGGTCTGGATCTTCGGGAGATACAGTACCACCGACGGGCCCGACGCGCGTAGCGCAGCGTGGTTGTTCACGACATACAATGTGGCGTCCACAATCGACGCGGACAAGCCCGTCCCGTCCCCACAACGGGACTTTGGCGATCGTCCAGGTGTAACGCCCGGGGACGGAAGATCTTCGTCGTGTGTCCAAGCTGCCGTTCGAAGTCTTCGATGATCGTTCGCCCCAAGAACCCGCGGGCCCAGGTGTTCACTTCACCAGCCACCTGCTCTGCAACGCGCATGAACACGGGATCGCGATCGATCGCCAGCTTGAGATTACGCTAGTTGTCGAGGGACAACGTGCTGACCTGACCGAGCGCATCTCCCCCAACGGACATCCACCCGTCTGCCCCAGAAAGGAGTGCATAGACGTTGCGGATATTCTTCTCGGTCGGGGCCCCGACTCTCGCTGCCGGTCCCGTTTCCTGAATCCACTGCCGCTGCAAATCTTCAGGAATAGCGCTTCCAACGAAGGCTTCGTCGCGAGCCTTCTGGACCTTCAAGTCAATCGAGGTATCAGCGACTCCGGGTCGAGGAATTGGATCCGCTCCCACCGCTGAATTCGCTAGTGACGCCGCTGGATGCGAGAGTCCATCAATTGCAGACGAGTCGTCGTTGAACACTGCCAAGGCCTGCAGCGCAGCCTTGGCCGCAGCCGGGAGAACGTCCGGGTACTGTTGCTCGAGATCGCCCCGAAACTGCAGCTTCGGGGTGTGCAGTGGTTCGTTCATTGAAGATCCTTGCAGTGGCCACAGAGTCGCGCTTTTTGCAGAGCGGCTAGGAAGTCCGGTGTGGAAACACCAGCGATCTTCTGGGCGCGTTCGTCGCGCCCGAGTCCGCTCTTGAGTACACTGACTGCGCGTCGTAGCATGCAAGCAGGACCCGACTGAAGCGATGCGCGTCATGGCGAGCCAGTATCCCGCCGTGGACGAAGGCACAGCCTGCACCCAGAGCGCATTCAAGTCCGGGAACAAAGCATTTCTCTACATGGGCATGCAGGGGGCCGCCACAAGACGATGTTCAAGCTCGAGAAATCGAAAGCCGAGGCCATTCGCTTGTCCAAGAAAGAGCCGGACCGTTTTCAGGCGGGTTCGAATCAATGGGTCACGGCCCGTTTTCGTGCCGAAGTGCCAATGCCGACAAAGCTGTGGGAGAAGTGGCTGAACGAGAGCTACGAACTGAGTGCCGCCGGATCCAAGAAGAAGACTGCTACGCGTCGATGACCGCAACAGACGCTAACGCAGCAACGTCGACACATCGACATCCAGGGAGCGTATCGTGAGCGCGGACCATGACTCACCCAGCTGGCAGCGCTACCTCACGATCGCCTTCATCCTCCTCGCAGTCGTGCTCGTCGTACGCGGGTTGCAAGGGGCCGTGGAGGCGGGTTGGTTCACGATCGTCCAGGATCAATGGGGCATCTACGACCAGTTGTTGCATGAACCTGGCTGGGATGGAGTGCTTGGTTCGCACAACGGTCACCGCACTACCGTGCCGCGGTTGTTCTTTCTCGCCGACCTCTTCGTTTTCGGCGGACACAACATTTTCTTGACTGTCGTTGGGTTGCTGCTGGCTGCTGCGTCGGTTGCGGCGCTGCTGCTACCCCTGCGCGCTGCCAGCCAAATGCCGGGCTGGGTGCGGATCATTGCTGGGTGCTTTCTGTGCATGTTCTGGTTCTGGCTCCGCAACATTCGCATCCTCTGTCACGGCAACGAGTCGGTCCACGCGTACCTCGTCACGCTAGGCCTGGCGGTTGGCGCCGTGCTCGTCGCACGTGGACAGAGCGCGCTACGCGCCGGAGAGACTCCTTCTGTCACGGGTGCCGTGCTACTCGCTTGTTGCTGCTTCGTGGGCACGTTCAGCTTCGGTGTGGGTATTGTCCTATGGCCCGCCTTTCTGATCACGCTGGCCGTGCTCAAGTTCCCCCGCACATGGCTGCTCGTCCTCGTTGCCCCTTTCGTCGCAACCCTGTTCGCGTACATGTTCCTGCTCCCCGGCAGCGACGAGGTGGGACGCCAACTCGGATTCGCGCCCACTCGTACGGTCCCGGATACGTGCATGTGGGTCGGAAGCCCGGCCTACTTCATCGCCGCGGAGTGGTGGGCCGCTCTCTTCGGCACAGAGACTCCCGCGATACTGCGTAGCGTCGCCGGGGCCGTTGGCCTCTGCATGATCGGTGGAGTGATCGTAGCCACACTGCGCTTGCTCCGAGTGCGCCGAGAGGCCTATCCGCTCGAGGCTGCATTCGTCCCTGTGACCTTGTTCGGTGTCGGCTGCGGTGCGTTGATCGCACTCGGGCGGGTCAAGCATCTAGGAGAAGTGCCCGAGGGGATCATCGCGGTTCGTTACCAGGTGTGGACTTCGGTGCTGTGGAGCGGCGCGGCCGTCCTGCTAGCCCACTACCTGTGGGTGATCCGAGCCACGCGCAGGCTCCAAAGGGTGTGGATCGTCGGAGTCTGCCTCCTCGCGCTCCTCTTCGTCCCACAGGCGGTCACCGCTCCCAGCTACTATGCGGCGCAGGCACGCGGCCACGAGAGGGCGGCGCTGGGGATCCTCGTCGGCGTCGAGGACGACGCCGAAGTTCGCGCTGGGCTCGGCATGAATCCGGCGATCGCGTATCGGGTGCGCCCAACATTGCAGGAGCACGGTGCCAGTGTCTTCGCGTGGCCTGAGGCGAGCTGGCTATCGCGGGTGGTGAGGCTACCCACCGCGGACTCGGAGAATGCCTCCGCGGGTGTGGTGACACAGATCACACCCGTTTCGAACGAAGGGACACGTTTCGAGGGCTGGGCGGTGATTCCACCGAGTCAGGCCGCAGCCGCTATTGTTGTCGCCGTCGATGCGAACGACAGGGTCGTTGGGGTCGCGCGGATGACCGAAGAACGCCCAGACGTGGCCCGCCACCTCGGCATCGGTCACGCCCGTATCGGCTTCTTCGGCTACTACATGCTGGAACCAGGCCAGGTCACACCACGCTTCGTCGCATTCCCCGATCTTCGCGACCATCCTTCGAACAAGGGCCTCTTGCTCGAAGTCGCCACACACCGTTGAGGCCCCCCCCGCACTGGGCCTCAGTCATTTCGAACGAAGACATCCAGCGTTTCCCCAACTCGGACGCGTCGCAGTCGACGCTGCTCGAGATCCAGAGCCGCAAACTGTGGTGCACGACTCAGTGCGCTCGGCAGAATGACCGCCAGCGATGGAGCAGCCGATGAATCCAGAATCTCATCGAGCGCAGTAAGCTTTTCCTCGATCGTGGACTCGTCGTCGAACAAACGTACGAGGGCGTCCCACCGTGCGTCATACTCCAGGTGTAATCCGGCAAACTGCTGATCCTCGCGGACGAACTGGCGACGCTCTGTCAGCCAGGCAGCCATGTCGAGGTCCCGATTCCCGGGCGGAGATACTACAGCCATGTCCGACCCTGTATTCTCCCGGATCCAGACATAGACTCGCGCCAGCTCGGGGCCGGTTTCGGCGACTGTCAGTTGCGGAGATTGCCAGTCCCGAGGAGGACCGCCTAGGCGACTGCTCGCAACGACCAAGACCTGCACAACCAACAATGCAAGCAGCGCAATCGCGCAACAGCGAGACCACATGGCGGCGTCCCTCTGCAGCCAGCGAGCAAGCACAGCTGTCGAAGCCACCGAGCCGGCGACCACACCGAGATAAACGAACTTGTACTCGTTCCGTATCTCGATATGGAGCAAACAGCCGCCGATGAATGCCAACAACATCGCAACACCGCAGAACGCGAGCGCACGATTGTGAGTGCGAAACGCCTGCAGCGTACACAACGCGGCTAACGGCAACATCAGGCCGCCCGTGAGTGCTATATTGACGATATCCTGCGCCAGGTACGTGCCGTCGTTCCAACTCATCAGGGACGGTGCAGCGGACGAGATACTCATTGCGTAGTGCACGATGCTCAACGTTAGCAACATCGTACTCCCTGCGATCACAATAGAAGTCGATCGATCGAGTCTCGTCCCCTGACGAAGCTCGCGCAAAGACGTAAGCCACCACTGCGAAAGCGCGCCGAGGCCCTCTCGAGCCCCGAACCAAACGACTACGAAGAGGGCCGCTGGCAACAACACCGTCACCATGACAAACCCGGTCAGACTGTGAAAGGCGATTCCTCCGGCTATGGCAATCGCCAGCAAAGCGAAGTCCAGTAGTCGAATGTGGTTGGCGAGCCCGCGACAGAGCACGAACAAACCGAAGACATAGTACAGCAGCCCGAGCGGGACGCCGCTGAACAGCAGGTACTTGTGGACCAGCGATGTGAGTTGCACCGTCAGGTGTCCCCCCCAGCGCATGGACTGTAGCGTAGCTCCAAGCCGCGCCTCTTCGGAGAAACCGAAGAGTGCCCCCAACGGATACTGACCACTGACGACGGCGAAGGCAGCTGCCGCCAGGTTTCCAGAGAACAGGACGGCCAGCGCCAGGAGACCCAGCGACCAGCCACTGACATCCGGTCGAAACACGAGCACGAGGCGACCGGCCCAGTACAAAGTCAGCAGGAACGCGCACGCAGATAGGCAGGCATTCGCGAAGAGCACGCTGACGCCGAATGTATCGACGATCACTGCCGGTAGCGTGTGGTAGAGCCAATAGAAGTTGGCGGGATGGCCACTGAAGATTGGATTCTCCGGTGGGCAGTGTCCTTGCACGATCTGGTGTACGTAGCCCACGTGGAACGGTGCGTGGCCACCGCCGACAACGGTACCCGCCTTCACGATACCGTAGACCACCCACAGCAACAGGGGCAGCGTGACCAGCGCCGCTACTGCGCAGCGCCGCGTTGCACGATCCTCGCTTGGTGGCAGCACGCGCCGCCAGGCAGCAAGTACAGCGACCGCACAGAGGGTCCCTACCAGCAACCAGCGCCAATGCTGGGCCGACAGCGGCGCTACGAACCGACAGATGGCGTAGCCAGCGGCAGCGAACAGCGGCACTGCTGCCGTGAAAGCGAAAAGCACCCATTCGACGCCAATGCGGTTGCGCCAATCGTGCCGCACACTCATCAGGATTGGGATCCCATCGTTCTACTCGCTGCTCACCTTGAGGCCTATTGACCGCTCGGAGTCACGTCTAACGCAAGGGTAACGAAAAATAGTGCTCGTCGTGGTCGACATAAAGAATGGTCTTGTTGGCCACTTCAGTTCACAGTCCCGTGAGTCACGCAGGGGACGAGAGGCACAAGATGAAGATCAAAGCTGGCATGGGTGCTGAGCGCATGATACCCCCAAGGAAGTGACTTGGTTTGTTAGACCCCGCGGAGGTCGTACTCTCGAGCCTCGTGACGACCGGGCGCCTCCGCAACGCGAAGTGTACCGAAGAAATCGACGCAGTGGAAGTTCTCGAAGTCCGAGATAGTGGTTGGGGACAACGACTCCCGCTCATAGAACGAACAGCAGGGGGCCCTCTCGGACAGCTCGTCGCGAGAGTTCAGCGATTCGCAAGATCGTGCTGCGAGTATCGTTCTCAGCGGGGCGATCGACGGCAACTCGGTCGAGCGCGGTCGTTAGATCGTCGAGCAGATCAGGAGGAACCCAGTCTTCTGCCATCTCCACGCACAGGTTTTCAAGACCAGCGTGGCGCAAGTCACCCCGGGTTCGAGTCCCCCCCCCCAACCACCACATACCCCCCTGGTTCGAGAGTCGCCCCGGTGCCTACTTGCGACGCAGTTCGACGATCACCTCAGCCGTCTCCCGCGGGCTTACTTCGACACGCTGTGGTTGGATCTGCTCGAAACGATCGGTCCCGACTCCTTCGAAGCTGATCTCGTAGACACCGGGCGCGCTTACCTCGATGAGCTGGGTAGCTTTGACACTGATGTTCGTGACTTCACCGTCGTGCCCGATGGCGCGGAAGTTCTCCGCTCGCTGCATCTCGCCCCAGATCTCATCGGCCTGATCGAGCGCGACCCCGCCGTCACGGAACTCAATTCGGATTGCATAGAGTTGATTCAATCCAAAGCGCACGGATTGCGGACCAGGAACCAATTCGGCCTCCATGCTCTGCATACTATAGTCGAGCCCCTTCGGTATGTACCTCGGCCATAGACTCGTCTTCCCCGGGGGCGTCCAGAAGCGGAAGCGACCTGTTTCGTCGGCGTCGATCTTCTGCCAGTTGTTGAAGAGCAGATCCGGAGGCCGCTCGGTGCCGCGAAAGTGAAGTTGCTCGATCGGCACCCGGGCGCCGGTCCGGGTGTCGACGGTTTCAACAAGCACTTCGGCCAGCTCCGGGAGAACAAGCTCCACGTCACTTCGTCCGTCCACGGGAACCTCGACGATCCAGGCCGCCAGGAAGGGCAGCAGTTCCGCTTGGTATCGTCCTGGGGGTAGGTCCTCGAGGTGGAAGGACCAGGTCGGAAGCGCAGCGCCTTCGACGCGCCTCATGTCGACCAACGCAAGTTCACGATAGGGATCGCGAAAGCTTGACGTCTGATAGTAGAAGTGGAGCCGCACCTGTTCGGCGTCGAAGTGTGGGCCACCGAGGATCGGAAAAGACAACAGGCCGCTAACGGTTGTGAACACTGGGGGAGCGGGAGGGTCAGCAAGTTCGAGTTTCAGCTCGCTGGTTTCGCCGGCGACAATCGAGAACTTCTCGCGCACGAGCACCGGGGCCTTCTCCCACGAACCCGCGTCCAACTTCACCAATACCGTGTACTCCCCTGCTTCGAGTCTCTCGAACCAAAGTCCGTCCGACTCTGCCGTATCATCGAGTCGTTGGTGCCAAGCTCGCGCCAGGTTGCCATTCGGTCCAAGACGGTCGAGCCAGAGGAAGGCTCTCGCTTCCGATGCGGCGTAGAGATCTAGGTCCAAGTTGGTCAGCTGCAGATCTAGAGCGCCAGCCGGGCGGAGAAGCACTTCTCGACTGGCTTCAGATGAAACGTCGACAACGATGTTGCCCCAAGCGTACCCCGGCGCGCCCGCATACACGACGACACCACGAGACGTAGACTCGGGCTGCACTAGCTCGATGAGCTGCGGTGGCTCCACCGAATCGAGACTAAGCGCAAGGCCGGTGACAGTATCTTCCGGTTGGCCCGACTCGCGGCCGCCGAGAAACGCAATCGGTGAGGTGAGGCCAACGCCCAACGCGGTGCAAATCGGCTCGTCGCCGGGCACCTGCCCCAGCCCCATGAACGCTGTTGGCACACAGCGCAGCTCTACGTCGTCGAGATGAGCGTACGTATCTTCGTCGCGTACCGACAGCAGCAGCTCCGACCAAAACTCGTGCGGGGCCCCCGGTACCAGTTGGACTCGAACTTCATAGATGATCTGACCACTCTTGTGCTCCTTGCCGTGAGACAGAGGTACTCGAGCAGTCTCGATCAAGTGCCCCGGGTGGCAGACCTTCACTTCCAGCTCAACCATGGACAGATCGCGGTTGCGGCGCTCCTCGACACGCTCGAAGAACGAGTCGATGGCAAAGTCTCTTTGCACGAGCGGGCCTGCAGTCGTCGAGTTGCTGGCTACTGTCTCATCGCTCCGCGGGCTGTGCCACGACCACGTCACGTTGTAGTAGGAAGGCCACAGCTCACCGCGATGGTCCACACCTCGCAACGTCACTCGCGTCCGTTGGGCATCTTGTTCGGTGATACCTTCGAGGACTACGCGCAGGACGTTCTGGTCCGCGACCTCTGACGCGACGCTGGCAGACTCGGCGAGTGGGTTCGCCACTGCCCTTCCCGCCGTATCTGCCCGCGGGTCTGCTACCGACGCAGTTCTCGTGGTATGCGCGCTTGGCTCATGAACGACGACGTCCTCAGCCGGGTCCTTCGTATGCTGCTTCGTGTGCTGCTCCGTATGCTGCTCCGACCGCGGCGTCCGAGTCGCGAAGTGCACGACAAGAACCATGAGGATCACTGCGACGAGTACCGCAGCGAGTGCCTTCCTCATACCTGACCTGTCGCGCATGTCTCTCTTCACAGCCCAACTCAACTTCGACGAACCGTCACTGTCGGGGTACCCCCAGACGCACGTCCAAGCGCGCAACAAAGATCGGCTGACGTTCGCGCCCCATGAGGTCCGCCGCTCGAGCGCGCAGTGCGAGCTGGAGTGTACGAGATTGTTGAGCGCTGCTGAAGTAACCGAGTTGTCACAGCGGCCACCAGGTCCTTGCACACGCGTGGCGTAGGTAGTCGGTAAACCGCGAGGCACGTGACAGAACAACCGCTGCTTGGTTTCGTCGGCCGGATCCGGTCGAAACGTAACCTACTGGCCCGGAACCGGACGGCGCAGTGCGGCGCCACCAAGCACCCTAACCACAACGCCGGAACGACTTGGACTCTATCAGTACTGCCGTGGCTTGCGATGTGCTGCGCGCTGACGCGAAAGGCGGTGACCTATCAAGAAGTCTGAGGAGCGCGCATTCTCGATCTTTGGCGGTGACATCAAGTGGACCGCAAGGTCGACAGCAGTCGGAGTGGAGCGGCATGGACCATCCCACTGGCGGGCTATTGAGCTCGAATCGACAGACAAACCTCTCGTTACTGCGTGGGTCCTGCGACCTCATGCGGCCCAGTTCGTGGTTCACGACGAGCATCACCTCAACAGGCAGATACAGAAGTACCCAGGTCATACATTCACGGAAGTCTGTCAGCACGGCACACGTGCCACCGCGACGTACATCGAAACGCGCCGACTACGAAAACTTCGCCCAGGCACCGAGGCGATTCCTGCGGAAGTCGCTCTGGCATACCTAAGCCTCTGGGCTCGAACCGATGAGGAATGCGTCGGGCTCTTTTGGTCAGACGGAGTGCAAGCTTTGCGAGTCGTGACCAAGGGCGGCGCCCTGTGGCTGTACGAAGACAAAACCATCGACGCGTTGGCCGCTAAAGTGCCTTGGGTCATCCACTCGGACCCAGACATCGGCGACTTGCCCAGGGACCATGCAACAATCATCGACGGGAGTTGCGGCTTCACAGGCGGCGCGGCGCTAGCAGTTGGAGCTGCAGCAAGTGCCGCGCACGAGTGCGGGGGCTTTGTCAATCCGATGCCCCAGACCGTTGTCAGAGGTAGTGTTGTCACGACAACGATGCCGATGCGACAGATCTCGGTCTAGAAAACTCGTCACGCGGGATAGAGCTCCCCCGACTTTCGAGCGTCCGGAGCAGCCTGCAGCGAACTTCGAACGCTGGGCGCCAGGCGTGGGTGCCAGATGACCGGAACATACTTGGATATAAGTACTTCGGTACACAGTCGCGGCCGCGCCTGAGACGTTATTTGACGAATATCGCCACAAATGACATACTTGGAGCCCTATGAAAGGAGGCCCGCGATGGCCCGCTCGATCAACCTATCTCTCACCGATGAGCTACGGGCGTTCCTCGACGAGAACTCCGGGGACGGCACTCTTTTCTCTACACCCAGCGAGTTCGTCCGCGCTCTGATTCGCGAGAAGAAGGAACGACAGGACGCAGCCGCCCTGCGCGAGGCAGTACTGCAGGGCTATGCCGACGTTCGAGAGGGCCGCGCCCACGAGTACACTGGCGACCTTCGTTCGATGCTCGAGCGGTTTCGCTCCGAGCGGGATTCGTGAACCAACTTCGGCTCACCGAGCGTGCTCTCTCCGACCTCGACGAGATCGAGTCTTACTCGGTCTCGCGTTGGGGACGTGAGGTCGCCGACAAGTACATTGCCGACCTTGGCGCGGCACTCGATCGTCTCTCCCAGGACCTGTCCCTCTTCCGGGAGCGACACGACTACACGGGTCGCCTTCGCTTCTACAGCGTTCGGGAGCATGTGCTCGTCGGTGACGTCATCGGCAGAGTTGGCTTCGTCCTCACCGTGTGGCACGGCGCCATGGACTTCTTCGACCGACTCGCCGACATCGAACCCGACCTGATGCGCGAAGCCGCGATCATGGCCAAGCAAATTGAGCGCGAGCTCGGTCGTCCTAGAGGCAGTGATTGACTTGGGCAGGAGTCAGCTCCCGAAGAGACGCACCCAGTCAGCACGGTCGGCTGGATCGTCTGCGTCGGTATGGCGGTCGTCGTCGCGATTGCCGTTGCCTACGTCTACTCCTGACGCGGTTGCCACGCCCTTGCCCTCGTCGTTCGGTTTATCCTGTACGCCATGAAACCGAACGACAAGCGGCGCAGTCCGGTGACGCTCGGGGAATGGGACGGCCGTGCGAAGCCGGCCGGCGGCCCGCTGTGCACCGGCGAGAATCAATCGCCGTCGTCACGCTCCTTCTCGGCGAGCGTGCTTCGTAGAAGAGGCAGCGCCGCTAGGTCTTTGGCGACCCGAGCGGTTCCTTCACCGGAACCGCTGAGGCTCTCTGTGCAGTCAGCTGACTCCAGACGAAACGAAACGGCCGCACCACGTACTCCGAAAGAACCTTCGGACGTGTCCGGCCAAGGTGCTTCGACCTCATGTGCGACCACGGGGGCAGTGCCAATCCGCAGGCGACTGACAACTTCGAACGCCAACCGCTACATCCCAGGAGATTGCGAAGACCGCCCGGGCAGCCCAAGCGGGCGCCTTCCATGGCGGCGAAGCGCTGCTCTCGATCCACATCGGTTGCAGCAGCCAGCAACGGCTCCTCCACGTTGTGGGGGACGGCGACGGCGTACCTGGTCGCGAGCTCGCCAAGGAGAACCGCGAGCGGCAAGCTCAACCTCGCGGCAGTCGCGACCTCCAAGAATTGCTGCCAGTCACGAGCGGTCATGCGGGCAGCGATTCGAGACGCATCGATCACCCAGTTCATGTGAGGCCGGCGTTGAATCGTCGAAGCGTGTCCACAAACGTGGACTAGCATGTCGGCTGGGGCGAGCACTCGGACACTTCCGGTGCTGATTGTCACCTCGCGCCGGCGGAACCACAGGGGCTCCGGCGCCAGCGAATACGTCGGGTCTTGAAAGAGCCGCGTGTGCAGCAAGACGGGGAGTCCCATCGGGTGATCCAAGCGCGTCGAACCGAAGCGAGACCAGCGCCGCTGATAGCCACGTGCCTGCAATTCGCGAGAAGCCGTCTCCACTTCATCGGGATCGATCAAGACGTCCAGGTCGTGGCAGTGACGCAAGAACGGTTCAGCGGAGAATTCGGTCGCCGACACTGCAGGCCCCTTGACCAGCGTGGCGTCGATGCCAGCCACACGAAACGCTTCGAGAAAGTCTCGGAGGCAGGCTTCGTACTGCGCGTAGCGCAACTTTCCACGGACGACTGCCGATCGCAGGTAGGGCTGTAACGCCCGCGGAATGCCGATTGAGTGTTCCGAAAGATGGCGATACAGCAGCGCGAGGTGACTCCGCAACTCGTGACCTTCTTGGGCGAGGTAGCGGAGCGGATCGCCCACGGCCACCAACCAGCTCTGCCACGCAGCTGCCAGTTCAGGTCCCTCGAGAACGCATGACTGCAGGAACAACGTCTCTTTGCGCCCCGGCAGCAGTGTCCGGAGAGAGTCCGACAACGGCACGCCGATTGTAGACATCGAGGCGCTCAACGCTTTCCTCCCCTCTGCCTGCGGCGCGGACCCGTCACGTTCTTTCGAAGGCTCTTCAACACTGCGGCTCGACATTGATCGTTGGCAAACCGAGTCGAGTTGTCACCGTGAATGCGGCGCCGACTGAGCACGATGGGAAGCGTCTCTATGGAGGCTCCGGCGCTCACTGCCCGCATGTGCCAATCCACGTCTTGCGACAATGGCATGTTCTCATCGAAAGGACCAACCCGGTCCCACAGGGAACGACGCAAGACCCATGTCGTGATCGCGCGCGGCCAGGCACGCCGTCGATGGAACTCATGGCCGCCGGCCCCCGAGAAGTCGGCGCTCTTGAAGTTCTCAACGTAGGCAGCACTGAGATCGAGGTCGGGACGCTCACGTAGACGGCGCTCTTGAAACTCGAGTTTGTGCAGCTCGAAGATGTCGTCAGCATCGAGGAAGGCGATCAAGTCTCCGCTAGAGAGCTCGACACCGCGGTTGCGGGCTACGGAGGCACCACCTCGTTCTTGCACCTCGACTCGCAAGCGATTGCCGAAACTTCCGGCGACTGCCGCCGATCGGTCCGTCGATCCGTCATCAACAACAATCAGCTCGAGCCGTGGATACGTCTGTTGGAGGACACTCTCGATCGCGTCACCGAGATAGCGCTCCCCATTGTGGACAGGAATGATGCAACTGATCAAGGAGCACCCTGCTGTGTCTATCATCGCTGGGCACCCTGCCTGCGATCGCGAGAGCGTTTGAAGACGATGCCCAATCCGCGCACCTGCTCCTGGCGATGACTTGCCGTGACGTTGTCGGGGTGCAAGCGACGATAGCTGAGGCATTGGGACAACGTCGTGACCTCGCCGCCACCATCCTTGAAGCGCAGCAACCAGTCCGTGTCTTCTGAGAATCGCAACGTCTCGTCAAACCAACCGATGCGGTCAAAGACGCGTCGCCGCACCATCCACGTACTAATGTGCCCTGCAACTTGGTCCTTCCAGAAGGAGTGTGCGTAGCGCGCGTCGGCATTGCGCTGCGCCTCACTGAGTTCTTCCGACCAGAAGTACTCGGTGTAGCCATCGCTGAACTCGCGCGTCTCGTCGGCCGCGAGGCAGGTCAACTGATCTCGGACCTTGTCGACTCCGTATCGATCGTCTGCGTCGAGGAAGCAGATGAAGTCGCCCCGTGACTCGCGAACGCCACGATTTCGTGCGGCCGAGACGCCGGCATTCTCCTGCCGAACATAGGTGACCTGGCCACTGAACTGAGCAACAACGCGACCGGTATCGTCCGTCGAACCGTCATCGATGACGATGATCTCTCCCAGCGGTGTGGACTGCGCCAGTGCGCTCTCGAGCGCAGCGCCGATGTACTGCTCGCCATTGAAGACAGGGATCACACAGCTGGTAGTCGGCGTCGCGGATCGCGCACGGTCCAGGCGCTGCTTCGTGTCCCGGACGATCCCTCGCAGATACTCCTGGTAGCAGCGACGGGTCAGGTTTCCGTGATGCAAACGGCGGCTGGCGAGCACTTCTTCGAGCGTGTGCCGTGGCACGTCCGAACGGTCGACCCGCTGCAACCACTCCGTGTCCTCACCCAGCGAGCGTCCCTCATCGAAGCCGCCCAATCGCTGGAAAAGCCCCCGACGGGCCAGCCACGTAATGATCATGCGGGGCTTCGCAGCGTCACCGTGCGTGAAGGTCTCTCTGGCATTCGCGCCCCGCTCTGCCTCGGGGATCTCTGGACTCCAGAAGTTGCGCGTGTACGCGTCACAAAACTGCAGCTCCGGACGCTCTGCAAAGCAACGCAGCTGTTTCTCCAACCGGTCTGCATGCGCAACATCGTCGGCGTCCAAGAATGCCACGAATTCACCGCGCGCAACCGAAACGCCATGATTCCTCGCGGCGCTCTGCCCTGCCTGACCACGCCGCTCGCAGCGAACCGGTGCCCCAAAGGATTCAGCAATCTCAGCGCTCGTGTCGGTCGATCCATCGTCGACGACGATCACCTCCAACGGCGGAACCGACTGTTGGAGCGCACTCTCGATGCTCTCGCGAAGATAGGCAGCTCCATCGCGAACCGGGATCACGAAGCTCACGGTGGCGTGATTCACGGCGCTTCCTCACTTCCGGCATCGAAGGCTGCCTGCTGTTGCCGGCGAAACCGTTGCAAACGAGCCCGAACGATTCCGACGAACTCCTTCTTGCTCGCTTCCCGGTTCCGGGTCAAGTTGCTGCCGTGCATTCGGTGGTACAACAGCACATCCGGCAGCAGGCGCACGTCTAGCCCCTGGTCGATCGCGCGCATCGCCCACTCACTGCCGTCTCCAAACTGCAAGGAGCTGTCGAGCGGGCCCACTTTCTCGAAAGCGGCCCGACGCGCGAGCAACGTTGGCGCTATGTAGCCCGGTACGTTCCGCGTGCGCCGGTGGTTTGCGTACAGCTGCTCTTCGCTTTTCAATTCGGGTGCCCAAAAGAGATCGACACAGGCGTAGCAGAGATCGACCTCCGGGTGTTCCTCGAAGCAAGACAGTTGCAGGCGCAACTTGTCGTGATGCCAAAGATCGTCTTGGTCGATGAACGCAACGAAGTCACTCTGTGTAGCGGCGATCCCGGCGTTGCGCGCCGCAGCCGGTCCCGCGTTCTTCTGGCGCACGGAACGCACTCGTCCTTTGCACTCTTCGAGTATGCTGTCGAGGCGCCGCGCATGGATCTCGTCCGAACCGTCGTCGATGACAAGGACGTCTTGCGGCGGACTCGTTTGGGACAAGACACTGTCGAGCGCCTCTTGCAGGTAGTCCGTCCCGTTGTACATGGGAACGACAACGCTGACTGTGGGCTTCATTGCGCGAGATCTTCCAACAGCTGGCCGACGACTCTGGGGACGTCACGAACCGAGTCACCCAGTGTCAGCGCGAAGCACGGCAGGACCCGTGTGAGCTGAGCCATGTGAGCGAAACCGGTTGTGCCACCGCCCAATCCACGCAAGAGCGTGCTTGGAGCCAGTTTCCGCAGCGTCACACCACCCGGCGCCGTCGCGATCTCTGTGGGACCGCTCCCGATGACTGTCGGCACGACGATGCCTGCAATCGCCACACCGGGTACAGTGGACACCGACGAAACCTCACTCATGTACGTCAGGACCTTTCCCTTGTCATCGGGTGTCGCCGGCAGTAGGTGGCTGGCCGCTTGCAGGTCAGGGAACCACTCGATGTTTCGGGCTGCCGAGCGAACCGCGTTGTAGCAAGCATAGCCAAAGCAGCCGTCTTCTCGGATCACGGTGCCCACCGTGTCATCGCCTAGAAAGTCGAATCCAGCCAGTGCACAGGCGATCGACGTCGTCGACTTGCCGGACCCTCCCGTGCCTCCGATGAGAACGCCCTGACCGTTCTTGCTTACGAGCCCAGCGTGCAGCAGTTGAACGCCACGATCGAAGTACCAGGTCGCGAGGAAGTGCGGGAATGGCTTCGTGCGGTCGTTCAACCGCAGCTTCTCGGCATCTTCGACACAGATGAAGATTTCGTTACTCGTTCGGTCGATCGTCTTCGTGATCGTCGCGCGATCGTAGCGAAGGACGCGGCCACCGTCGTACTGAGACATCAGACCTGGACCCAGCACGTCTGTTCGGTCGGGCGCCCGAGGAATCCCTGGGCAGCCAACGCCGGTGTGAGCACGATCCCAAGCGCGAATCACGAGCGAGTCAGCTGCCGTCGCTACGACCTCTTCGCGGTCAATCAAGCTCGCGAAAGCGCGGGCCAAGATGTCGTGGAGGGCAGGCCCCACAACGTGCATGCGCACCGGCATCCCGGCGAAACGAAAACGTGTCTCACGAAGCCCTGCAGGGTTGCGTTCGCCAGCGAGCTCAAAAGCGCACCGCGTCCCGGCGAGTTGGTCTGAGTCCGCAGTGCGACCTAGCTGCTGGGACACCCGCCCGCCTCACTGCTTTCGGATCCGCTTTCGGGTGCGTTGGCGTCCCTAGCTGGTGCGGGGTCAACGACTCCCAACTCTGGCAACGGCGGGTCCAAGGCCAAGACATCGTTCATGTCAGCGTAACTGACAAGAGCCGGCTTGCAGTAGGTAGCGCCGGAGCTTAGCTCGGGCAAATCTGGCGGGGCAACCGAGTCGGCGTCCGCTTCGACGATGAGTTCCTCCGAAAGCAGCATTTGCGAGAGCTCTTTCAGGTCGTGTCCGACGCTGTCGGCCGCGACGCCATAGCGCGTTGCAACTGCCGATGCGATCTCGCCCAGGTCGCATCCATGTTCGATCATCTGCCACACTTCGGCGCCGACCAGGTCCATGGTGTAGTACATGCCGTTGCTGAGATTGATGATCACAGCCTCACCATCGACGACTTCGCACGCCACGAGCTCTGTATTGACTCGAAACATCGGCTGAGACGGCGTCATGCTTATCTCCTGGAATAGAAATGAGGAACGAAGAGCCCGGCAGGGCAGGCTCAATGGTAGCGTGAGAGCCTTAGTCGAGCAACGCCAGGGGCCTACGTCGTGTATTGTGCGAGGCTTCGGCAAGCTGCATTGCAACGCTTCGCCAGAGCTTTTTGGATCCTGGCGCGTAGCGCTGCCCGGGAGGCTTTCGTCGGCACTCGGGCGAGTGGCGTGAACGCGCGCTTTCGCGCCGGTCTTCCACGAGATGAGACACCTAATGCAAGTCGTGATACCCTTGGAGCGGTACAGCTCTATCCTCCTTCCTACTCGAGAGTGCCCCTTGCCTACTTGGAGCGGTTCATGGAATCGTCTCGAGCCACCGCTGAATCGCAGCACTAAACCGCAAGAGTCTCCATGAGCCAAGAACAAGACCACACGCTGTTACTCCAAGCAGCCGTCCTTCCACGAGAGAGCGCGCTCGACGCGTGGCGAGAGTGGAGCGCCCAGTATCAACCCTCAGACATCGAGGACTTCGCTGTTTCGCGCATCTTCCCTCTGGTCTACAAGCGACTGCATGTCGACGGCGTCAAGGACGGCGTCAAGGACAGGCATACTCCGATACTCAAGATGGCCTACCAAAGAGCCTGGTACAAGAATCAGATGCTCTTTGCCGAGGCGGAGCGCTTGCTACTGCTCTTGGAGAAGCACGGCATCCGGACGCTATTGCTGAAGGGGCTCCATCTCACGCTCTCCTACTATGGACAACCTGGCGTCCGCCCCATGGGCGACGTCGACGTCATGGTCCATAGAAGCGACCTCGAGCAAGCGATTCATCTGCTCGAGGAGATCGGCTGGCAGGCGAAAGATCCCATTCCGCACAAAGGAGCCGCTGCAGCCTTTGAGTCCCATCTCTGCAACGACCATGCTCTCTCCCTGTACAACTCCAAGGGACAGAGCGTGGACCTTCACTGGAACCTCCTCCACGAGTGGACGCACGAGGACTCGAACAATACCTTTTGGGACAACGCAGTCGATGTGAGCTTCAACAGAGTGCAAATGCTGGGTCTTCAGCCGGCCGACCTTCTGTTTCACATCATGGTGCATGCCAAACACGAGTTCACAATCACCGCCTCCCAATGGTATTGGGCAGTCGACGCGATGACTGTGCTCCAGAAGACAGGAACGACGACGGACTGGACTCGCATCATCGAACTTGCCAAAGAACGCTGTGTTCTCTCGCGAGTCAAAACAGCATGCCGGTTCTTGAGCGAGGTTTGCGCAGCACCGATAGAACCTTCGGTGCTTGAAAGCATTGAAAAGACGAAGCTACCGCGTGCTGAGAGAATGGAACTCTACTATGGAGAGCGCGGCGATTCCGGGCCACTAGGCGGCCTCCCCGCGAGATGGGCAAAGTTCCGCAGGCGTTACCCCGAGGATTCAAAGAGTCCTCTCGCCTTCTTGCACTACATGAAGACGATCTGGAACGTCGATCGCAGCTGGAAGCTGCTCTTCGTGTTACCGACGAAGCTGCTCACAGTATCGAGTCGTTGGATCCTCTCGAAGCTTCGACCCCGACGTGAGCGAGCCGAAGAAGCAGCGGGAGTGCGTCAGCAAGATGCAAGAAGTTAGAGGCGTCTAGCCACGCAGCACCGCTGCGGCGATAGGTGTAGGCTGCGCCTTGGCTATCATCCGACATGGCACCGAGGACCACGAGGTCACCATCGAGCGCCACTGACCTCCGAAAAGTCGAACCGAGGTCGTGGCCCTTCGCATCGGCTCCTACTGAGGCAAGCGACAGCTGCCAGCTGTGACGACACGAAAGGTGGCAGCATGTCTCTCACAGGTCGCTGCCCCCCCACACCCTTGCGCGAACTTCGATTGCGAGAAGCTGCGCGCCTACTTCTGGGGGTCTAGCTTGGCGCGCCAATCGGCAGCTTGTTTCTCCTTGCCCCACTTCTCATATACCTCGATCAGGCCCTCGGCCTTCTTCTGAGCGCGGAAGTGGTCCGCCCCGTACGTCTTCTTGATGATTTCGTAAGACTCCAAGAACGCCGCTTCTGCTTCGGCGAGGCGATTTGTGTCGAGTAACGCATACGCTTGACCACCCAGAAACGTGCCGAGGAGCCAGTTGTCGGGGATCGACTCTCGCGCGCCTGAGACGATGTCGACGTACATCTCTGCTGCCGTGGCGGGATCTCCGTTCTTCCAATGCAAGAAGGCCAGGCTGTGCTTGCTGATCAACGTTTGGCGATTGTTCGGCCCGAGTAGTTTGGTCCGAATCTCGATGGCTTCTGATAGCAGCGGGACGGCCTCGTCCACGCGTTTCTGAGCGGCATAGAGTCGGCCGAGGTTGGCGACATAGGTCAGCGTGTGCGGGTGTTCCCGGCCAAGCTCCTGGCGCGCGAATCGCACGGCTTTCACGAACAGCACTTCGGCCTCGTCGAATGACTTCTTTTGCTGCAACATCAGTGCGAAGCTGTTCATAAAGTTAGCGCTCGCTTCATGGTTCTCACCGTACTTGGCGATATTAATGTCGAGCGCCCTTCGATACAGCGGCTCCGCGTCGCTGAGCCGGTCCTGCGCTCGATAGGCAGCGCCGAGTTGTGATACCGATTGCAACGTTTCGTCATGCACCTCGCCAAACGCGCGCTCGCACAACTCTACAGCTTCCTCGAGAAGCGTCAGCGCTTCTTCGATCTCACCGTTGCGACGGAGCTCTCCCGCGAGTGCTTGGAGCGAATCAATCGTCAACGAGTGAAGCGGACCGAGAGATTCACGGTGCAGTTTGAGCGCCGCATCGAACTGGGGAGCTGCCACTGTGTGCTCTCCGAGTGCACGATATGCCTTTCCGATCGTCATACGGAGCCGACCTTCGACGAGTGGCCGTCCCGCGAACCGCTCACCGACCCCTTCAGCGGCACGGTCCAGCACTTCTCTTAGTGTGATGTTGCGATCCGGCTGGTGATAAGGACTGGCCTGCGATAGCACGTCGTCGTTGAGGAAGGCGTTTACCGCCTCGGCTATGGAACGCTCCACGTCGGCGGCCTCGCGTGCTTGCGATTCGCGGTAGGCCAGGACGGTGCTCGTGACCGTAGCAAGAATCAGAACCAGCACGGTGATCGTGCTGAGCACCACGAGGACTCGATTACGACGGGCAAACTTCGACAGTTTGTAGATCCGGCTCGGCGGGGTCGCCAGCACTGGCTCGTTGCGCAGGTAGCGTCGAAGGTCCTCGGCCATGTCCGACGCTGTAGCGTAGCGTCGATCGCGATCGTGTTCGATGGCTCGTAGGGCGATCCAATCCAGGTCGCCGGACACTTCTCGAATCAACGTTGCTGCATTCGTGCGGCGTTGTTCCGCGATCGCGGCGTGCTGTCCTGACTGACCAAGCCGCGTGCTGGGTTTGACGGCGGTTTGTGGAGTCGCGGGTGTGAGTCCTGAGGTATCTGTGTCGGGTGCAAAGGGGCGGAGGCCGACGAGCAACTCGTAGAGGATGATCCCGAGCGCGTAGACGTCGGTGCGGGTATCGACATCCAGAGCGGCATTTGCTTGCTCTGGACTCATGTACTCTGGTGTGCCGATTGCGCCGCCAGGCGCAGTGTGGACGCTCTCTCCTCTGAGGCGAACTCCCGACATGGCTTTCGCGATTCCGAAGTCGATGATCTTCGGCGTGCTGTTGCCGTTGGAGCCTTTGACGAGGACATTGCTCGGTTTCAGATCGCGGTGGACGATGCCCTTTTGGTGGGCGTGCTGCACGCCGTCGCAGACTTCCGAGAGGAGCGCCACTCGATCAGCCACCGAGTATCGGTTTTGGTCGCAATACTCCGTGATTGCTGTCCCTTCGACGTACTCCATCGCAAAGAAGGGGCGACCGGACTCGGTCGCGCCAGCGTCGAACACCTTTGCGATGTAGGGGCTATCCATCAGAGCCAGTGCCTGACGCTCCGCTTCAAAGCGAGCGACGACTCGCTCTGTGTCCATTCCGAGTTTGATGACCTTCAAGGCTACGGGGCGTTGAATCGGCTCCCGTTGCTGCGCTAGGTACACGGCTCCCATCCCGCCGGTTCCGAGTGGGCGTTCGATCTCGTAGGGACCGATCTGGTCCCGAATGTGGCTTGCTAGATGGGCCTCCGACTCGAGGCCCTCGGACGGTGCGTCGGCAAACGCAGCGACATCGAGGTCGATGTTGGCATCGTCGAGGAAGCTGTCGGGGGCAGCGTCGTGCGCGGCGAGCAACTCCTCGACCCGTGCACGCAGTGCCTTATCGCCTTTGCAAAGCTGGGCGAGGACCGTAGCGCGCCTTTCGGACTCGGCGTTCAGCGCGGCATCGAAGATGGATTGTACGCGTTGGCTTTCGTCGCTCATTCGTTTTCACTTCCGTTGCGACCTGATGCCGACAACTCGTGTTGCAACCAAGCGCGCACGTAGCGCCACTGGCGTTGAATCGTGGGACGCGACACTCCCATCACGTCCGCGGTCTGCTCGGCGGTCAGCCCCGTGAAGTAGCGCAGCGAAACGACCCGCGCTAGATCCGGATCTTCTTGTTCGAGCTTGTCTAGCGCCTCGTGAATCGCGAGCAGATCACTGTGAGGAGGTGGGACCGCGAGCGCGGAGTCTGGCATCGGCACTCGCTTACGCCCTCCACCTCGCTTGGCGCTGAGCTTGCGGCGATAGTCTTCGACGAGGATATCGCGCATCGCGCGTGCGGCAGCGAAGAAGAAATGCCGCCGTCCATGCCACGCGATGTCTTGGTTCTGTGTGACACGAAGATACGCCTCATGGACGAGTGCAGTGCCTTGCAGAGTCTGCCCAGGTGGCAACTGAGCGAGTCGTGCGTGGGCGAGCCGGCGGAGTTCGTCATAGATGAGAGGCAGGAGCCGGTCCGCTGTGTTGACGTCGTCTGGCGTCGACTCGGTCAGAATGCGGGTGATTTCCGTCTCTGGGGCTTTGCGCACAGCCCAGTCCTCTATCCAGGGTTGCTTAACAAAGGTCGGCGGCCTACCGCAAAGCGCACCATGATCATGTTACGCCCGACAATACACGATCATCGTGCTGGCCACATTCAGTGCAAGGCGGCTGCGTCGACCGCCTTGCGAAGCGGATCTCACGACGCTTCGTCACGTGCTCGCCCTCGCCGTTCTTAGTCCACGTTCATCCACGCTTCCCGCGCCTGCCCTAACTAGCCATAGCCAGCCATCTTGCAGCTTCCCTGATACACGATCCCCTCCGTTCTCGGCTGGTATCGCGGGTGAAGGCCTCTAGGTCGCGAAAAGGAAGGGAAACCCAATGACAATGTTTCGAAACTGGATTGTAGGCATGGCACTGCTGTGTCTCACCACCCATGCGTCAGCACAAGTGCAGATTACGTCGTTCTCGCCCGCCGAGGTGTCTTACCTCGGGCAGACCGAGTTCACGATCCTCGGCAGTAACTTATCGAGTGGCGCAGGAACGGCGACTGTTCGACTGGGGATCTTCGCCGTACCGACGATTACGTTTGAGTCGCCGACGGAGATTCGGGGGATCGCACCAGCGATGAACCCGATCGGCGCACCGCAGAACTGCCTGGTCGTCGTGTCGGGGCTCGGGATCGACCAGATGACCGGGGCCACGATACCGATTGGTCCGCTTTCGGTTTCGTTGGTGGCTCCGGCGTCCGTCGCGGAGGGCCCAGGGGAAACGGTGACGGTCACCGGGGTCGGGTTCACAGAGAACGCCAACGTACGGATCGGCGGCAACCCTGTGCCGCCCGCGAACGTGACGTTCGTCGACGCGAGGACACTGTCGCTGGTCGTGCCAGCTACGGTTGTACCGGGTACGTACGACGTGCACGTTGACGAGGTCGACGGTGGAGGCAGCGGCGTGAGTGCAACGCTTGCAAGTGCGCTGACTGTGAGTGCAGCGGGACCGACGGTGCTATCCTTCGACCCCGGCCTTGTGTCTTTCCTTGGGGGCGAGCCATTCGATGTCAGCGGATTGGGATTCACTGCAGGGACGGTCGTGACGATCGACGGTGTCGTTGTGCCGACGACCTTCGTGAGTTCGACGCTACTCCAGGGTGTGGCGCCGTCCGGAGCAATTGGGAATACTCCGACAGTGGGCGTCAGCGACGGCGGGCCGCCAACCTCAACGCTTCCCAACGCGTTCACATACACGGGTCCTTTCGAGATCACGGAAGTCTTCCCGGAGGAACTGGCCCCGAACACATGGCAATGGTTCCAGCTGTGGGGCCAAGGTTTCACGCCAGATATCCTCGTTGAGATTGGCGGCGTTACCTACACCCCAGACATCTACTTCCACGAGGGCAGCATCGGTGTGCCGCAGCCGGGGCTCGCCCCGGGCTTGTACGACGTGACCATCAGGGACGCGTATGCAGATGGTACGCCGATCGAGTTCACGCTACCGACGGCGATCCTCGTGCCCGATACAGGGCCGCCGATGGTTGACAGCATCTGGCCGCGAGAGCTGTGCGTAACCGGTGGCACATCGATACGTGTGGTCGGGAACAACTTCATCCCTTCGACCCAGGTGCAAGTGGGTTCCCACATGGCTACGAACGTCGTCGTGAGCCGAGATGGGAAGACGATCTCGTGCGTCGCGCCGGCCGAGCCCTACGGACTTCTGGGGCCGACTTGGGTGACCGTGTCAGACTATCGCGGTGTGATGTCCAACGGATTCGGTGACCAGGTCTACATCGACGACTGCCCGACACTACGAGCCCCAGAACAGTTCGAGACCAGTATTGCGGAGGGAACCGCGCGTTTTCAGTGGTTCAATCCACGGAGCTACGACTCCATCGACGTTTGCGATCTTGCCGGCAACATCTTGGCTGTGCTGCCGGGGGACGCGAGATTGTACGAGACTCCCGTGACCACGGCCGACCCGCTGCAACGTGCCTTCATTGGTCGTACCACTGACGGCGACCGGTCGCACACCCATGTTGTCACAGCGATGATCCCGCAGTGTGACTACCCGCCGCCGATTGGTGGGGCGGTCGTGCGCGGGAAGCTGGATTTGACGATCTATGGCGGTCATGCACCGGCGAATCCGATCCGCTGCAGCGACACAGGAGGCGTGCTGCTCCCGCCGATCGAGAGCACGGTCAAGTACGGGCAAGCGCCATCGTCGACGGGTCATCTGACACCGGCGTGGGTCAATAGCATCATCAACCCCTCCGGCGGGCCGCGCCCAACCACGCTGATCACTGGTTTCACTCTCGATCAGGACGCCGACCGCCTCGAGTTTTCCGCGTTGTACAAAAAGGTCGCAACCGACTTCGGGGTTGCGTTGCGCGGGAAGCTCGTACAGGTGCACCCGCCGATGGGATACATGGATGAGTTCACGTTCCCCGATCCGATCCTTGGCGATCCGGAGAAGAAGCACCACGTCACGTACTATCGTGCCGACCGAGATGTCTCAGAGGTCGGGGCGCTGCCATGCCCGTCAAGTGGTGCCTTCAAGAAGATCCCCGCAGGAGAGTACCGACTCGAGATCTACGCTGTCGGGGGCAACCCAGACACGCCCTACTACATCTTCGCCGATGACCCTCGCGATCGAGAGATCTTGATCGAGGGCGTGCCCTGTCCGCCCTATCCGTTGGTTGAAGTGAGGGACATGACTGGACTACGCACGCTCCCGAACTTGTCGATTCACATCGACCATGTCAGCCCCAGCATCGAGTACATCCAAGTCGACCTCAGCGCGCGCGGTACGTATATCGACGAGAACGGCGATACATGGTCGGTGGACGACCACTTCTGCGACAACGTCAGCGTCGCCCCGGGTGGGGGCTTCGGCTCGCCATACGCCGTCTGCCTGGATCCGCCCTACAATCCCAGCCCGCACTTGGAGTACTGCTGGACGATTCGTCTCAAAGAACCGCCCGTGTGCAAGATGGACGGCCAGAAGACGACGTTCCTCGTGCCAGACTACAACTGCTACGCCGTTGATGTGACGGTGACTGACAAAGCGTGCGGTACTTCGCGCACCTTCTCTGACACGATCGTCGTGGTCCCCGGCAACCAGGCAATCTGTCCGCCCGGTACGGAGTTCCATGCGTTCATGAATCCGTCGCCGGACCCTGCGTCCATCTTTGCGATCGCCAACTTGGCGCACTTGAACCCGGCGAATGGGGTGTTCACCGGCAAGCGGCCCCTGAACATGCAGGTTCTCGTGGCGCCAAAGTGCTGGTGTGACAACCAAGCTCCTCGCCCAGCCGTGCAGCTGTCAGCTCCTGATACGACAGGATCCGAGGACGATGTCGAGTTTCGTCTGGCGATCGTCGATGTCGATCTCGGTGCGACGATCGAGGTGACGGATCTATGTCCTGACGTCATCGATGGGCCCAAGTACCTGAACGTGCGCATCGAGGATCTCGGCGAGGTTCCGTGGAGCCAGCACCTCGACACGCACCAGTTCCGGCCCGTTGAGATTCAAGCGCGCACGAACCACTATGCAGTTCCCGGGGCCGGTCCGTTGCCGAGCGAATGGCAGACGGTCGCGACATTCAAAATGACCAACCACCCCTGTGCACTCGACGAGCCGTTCTGGGAGGGCTACTACGACGAGGAGAACGCGTCCTACCACTTCATGACGCGCGGCACCGAGGGTCAGTCCACGCCTGCGTCGATCCCGAATAGCGAAGAAGTCAACTTCGGCATTGTCGATGCTGGGATCCCGTCGTATGGCGGCAACGAATCTCGGAGTGGTTTCACGTCGCGCTTCATGACGCAAGGGGGAACCTGGAGTGGTGAGTCCGGGGATGGCAAGTCGTCCGGTAGCCTGTTCGAGAACGACATGCAGGGCGCACCCGCGATCATAGAACCCGTCGAAGTCCTATCGACGAACTTCCTACAAGTGCCACGCTACGACTACTGCGACGAAATCGAGATCTTCAACCACACGTTCAACGAAGAGCTGTTCAACGCGCTGATCTACGCCGGCGCGATCGGACCGATTCCGGTCAACATCTGGGGCCGGGTCGGGCTAGGGTTGCTGATCGACATCGACGCTTTGATTCGTAATCGCATCGCCCCGTTCGACTTTGTGACTGGCGACGACGTGTTCGAGCTCGACCTGGCACTGTTCACAAACATCCAAGTAGAGATCCCGTGCGAGATCGCCGCTGACATCCTTGGCGGCATCGCCAGTGTGGCGCTGCGCCTCCGTCCAGAGGTCGACATCAAGATTCACCCGTACTTAGACATCGACATCCCGAGCGATCTTTTCAAGCCGGGCGGCTACGACAACTTGCTACCGATGTTGTTTCAGCAGAACACGCTATCGATCTACATGGACGCCGAGGCTTGCTTGCAGACGTTGATTCTCGGTGAGCAGTGCCTCCCGACGATCACGATTCCCCTGGTTGAGAACAAGCCGATCATTGATGCAGGGAGCGACTTGCCCCCGACCACGACGTCCTGTGGTTCCAGCCAGTCGCAGTCTGCCGGCGGAGCCGAGGCCGGCGGGCCCATCATCGAGATCAGCAGCTACGAGCTCGCCAACAAGCCGCTGTCTGTGACATCTCCCGATGGTCAAGTCGTCATCAACGGCTGGATGTCGGCCAACTCAGCGGGTCGGTTTCTAAGCCTCGATGTCACCGAGAATGGCATCGAGACGACCTTCGATACCGGACTTCCCGGTGCCGCGTGGTACTACCTCGATCCAGACGCCGCGTTTGTCGCCAATGACGTCGCGATTATCGTGGGCACGTCGCCACCGGCTTCCTACACCCCGCAGACGCCGCCGTCCGACATTCAGGATCCAAACTTCCTGACACTGCGCAACGTCAACGTTGCGCACACGGAAGTCCAGATGGCGGTCCTGTCGAAGGACATGCAGGGGCACTGGCAACTGGATCTGAACCAGACGACTGCGATCTCCGACGTAGCGGGTACCCCTTCGGCCAATCGCTTCGCCGATGGACGACCCGCGATCGCGGGTGATCCGAACTCGGGTGAAGCGCTGGTTGCGTGGGTGCGCTACGACAGCGACTATCTGCTGATCGATGGTACCGCTGACTTCTATGAAAAGACGCCCGGTTGCCCGCCCGACGAGCTCTGCCTGGTCACCAAGCCGAATGTTCGGCCGCGCATGGAGGCCACGACGATCACCGTGCGCAAGATCGACGATAGCGGTTTGATCCCCGGTGAGGGGATGACGACGATTGCGACGACGGGTATCAACGTGCAGCCGGCGATCGCGTTCTCGCCCAGCGGCGACACCGCGTATTGCGTCTGGGTGCACGACCCGACTCACACCGACTTGATCGCATGCAACCGGGGTCGCTACTTGAAGTACGCGGTATACGACGCAGCCCTCGATACCTGGAGTGCGCCGTCCGACGCGGTTGCGATCCCTGACAACTACCCCGGGCTTCTCGAGCCCAGCATCACGCTGAAGGGGAATCATGATGGCATGCTGTCGTTCACAGCACTCTCAGACGATGCACCGATCGAAGACACGGGGCTTGGCGGTGGTACCCGTTTCGTGTTCGCCGCGCGGTTGACGAACGGATCCTTTGCGACCCCGGTCAAGATTCGCGGTAAGTGCTTCGCACGTGAGTATGGCTACGCACAGAGTGTGCTGCTGAACGTGGGTGTCATCAGTGATCCCCTCAGCGGTTTCAACTTCCGCCCCCCCGAGTGGGTGATGACTTGGCAAGAGTTTGGTCATGTCGGGGCGCAAGAGGGCTCTGGAAACGTGCAGTACAGTGGACTCGTCACGGGATCCAACGAGTGGACAGCCCCGATTTCGTTGCTGAACCCCGGCACGGTCGTGTCGAACGTGGCGGCAACCATCGCCGGCGGGACCGTGCACGCGGTGCACCACTCGATGGGCTTATCGAACGACAACGTATCCACTGTCGGTCCAATGCCGGTTGGCTACCAAGTGACCGAGCATGCGATGCATCCAGACGCTGCCGTTGTCGACTGTGAGTTGTCGATGGCTTTCGCAGCCCCGGGCGCGTCGGTAGACGGTAAGGTCGTAGTTGCAAACGATGGGCTTGTCAGCACTCCGTTCGACGGCTCCAACAATAGCGCTATTGGTCTGCAGATCGTGTTCGTTCGAGACGACGGTTCTGAGCATGTTGCCGTGTCGCAGCCGCTTCCGATCATAGACATTGGCGAGGAAGTCGAAGTTGATTTCACAGTGGAGATGCCTCATCGCCCTGTCCGCCTTGTGGCCCGTGTGTTCCCGAACCCCGTTGATCGCAACCCCGCCAACGACGAGCGAGAGTGCTTCTTCGGCGCTCCGGCACCGACCGACCTCATCTGCGAGCTGGTCCCGCAAGTCGATACCGTGGGTGTGACGACGAATGTGCCGCGCCTGCGCTGGAAGAACCCGGTCGTCTATGACGCGATTTGGGTCTACCGCGATGGCACGATGATTCATGCTCTCCCTGGGCACGCGAAGCTCTATGCAGACATCGGCGCCGGATCAGGCATACACACGTGGGAAGTGCGTGGCATAGTGGCCGCGTCCAAGTCTTCGAAGAGTTCTGTGTCATGCGATGTACCGCAGCCAGTAGCGCCCCCCGCGTTCATTCGCGGAGACGCGAATGCCGACGGCGGAGTCAACGTTGCTGATGCGGTGAAGATCTTGACGTTTCTCTTCAGTGGTGGGTCGGTCGACTGCGAACTCGCAATGGACGCCAACGACGACGAAACTGCCAACATCGCCGATCCAGTCTACGTGTTGTCGGCGTTGTTCTCCGGCGGCTCACCACCGGCCGCGCCGTACCCCGAGTGCGGGGTGGATGCAACGCTTGGAACGCTCGGCTGTTCGCAGTTTGTGCCCTGCGAATAGTCGGTGCGTCGTTTGCCGAGGGGACGTGGGAACGTCCCCTCGGCGTGATGTTTGTTCATCTTTGTTTGCAATTTTGCCGTGATCTCATGCCGGCCGCCCGGAACTCCGCGTGGCGAATGAGGGGAAGTCGTCCGGCTAGTTGCGCCGTCGCATTTCGGCGCGGCGCATCGGCATTCCGTCGATCTGGTCGAACCATTCGGAGAGATCAGACAGACGATCGCGACGGTTTTTCTCTCCCCCGTCCTTCCCAATCAGCACGGCCACGAACTCGTGCGAGCGGACGTCAAAGCGCTGCCGGATGCGGTCCGAATTCAGACTGCGTTGATCCCCGAAGATCGAGAGAAGGACCATGTCGCGCTCTGCGAACTCTGTTGCGACCCGCTCGATCGCAGCCAACGTTTCCCAGTATCGAGGGTCATCTTCAGACGGCGAGAACACGAGAGCAACACGAGAACTCCAATGCAGTGCGTTGAGGCGGTCCACCGCGGCCGAGTTTCGAGAGGTCGTCGTGTTCAGGTTCATCGTATCTGTGCTCTCTTTCGAAAGGGCTGTTTGAGGGCGGGTGACGAAGACAGTTTGAGAACGGCAAGCGACAATCGTCACGATCGTTGACGTAGATACGACGAGCGCGATCACTCGACGAAGCGAGCAAAAGCGCGCAGTTCGGGGAATGCACATTCGCTTTGCTCGACCTTCCTGCGGACAATCGCTTTGGCGGCGTTTTTGGCGGCGCAACGGATTTCAGGACTCTCGGGCAAGTCATACCTCACTGAAGCAACGGCCACTGGTCGAGTCGGTCTTCTCGAGGGCGCTCCTTCGAAGGCGCTCCGTCGGGCCCCGCGAGAGAGTTCGCACCGTTCCTCGGAATGGTTTCGGGAGAACGGGCGTCGCTGAGAAGATCTTCCCTCAGGCCTTGCACCTCGCATCCGCCGGGCGTGGGTCTTCGAATAGCAGACGGTTAGCTCAGTCATTCTCGCCTCTTCGATGTCGAGGCGGAATCCAGTGAGCCTTCGAAGAATGCCGAGCCCGAGTCCTCTACCAAAGTTACCAAGGAGATCCCATGACCAAGTCCGTCCCTGCCGAACCGGCTGTCGAGACCGCCCGCCTGCTCAACCGAGGCGACATTTCCGCCGCCCCCCTCCGGCGGCTGCCCGTGATCTCGATCTTCGACGACGAGCACTACGAGAACTACGACGTCGACGTCATCGGCCCCTTTAGTCGGAGGCGCATCGTCAAGGTCCTGGAGCGGGCGGGCTACCGCCTCGCCAGGGGAACCATCCTGGAGGCCCCCGACGGTCCGCAGGTGGTCTTTCCCAAGCTCGGCATCTTGGGCAGCGACCCGGTGCGGCCGGTGGAGGATCTACTGGCCCAGGGGGGCTCGATCGTCCTCGTCACCCCGACGCAGGCCCTCCTGCTTTACTTTCAGCGTTACTCCGAGGAGGGCGCAGATTCTCTAGCCCCGGAGCTGGGCGACCTGGTCTTCGAGCAGCCTGCCAACCTAGACAAGATCTGCGACCGCCTCCGCCGTCAGGAGCTGCCTGCCCGGGTCTTCCAGCAGCTGGGGGGCCAGCTCGCGGCCCGCCAGGCCGAGGGCACGGCCCTGCGGCGAGATCGGCGATTCCGCTCACGCCTGCCCCGATAGATCGCATCAGGATAGAGCTTCATAGAGCCGGCCCGATCAACGTCACGCGATACGTGGTCCAGGCAACCGAGCGCAAGATGCAGTAAATGCTGTCGGGATTTCTTGAGCTCTAGATCGACAGTAGGGTTGGTCTCGATGGCGCTCTCGCCAGAGACGGTTTCCCCCAGTGCGCTGAGAAGCACACTCGGTACGAGCTGGAATCGGAGCGTGCCGAAGAACTGATCGCCGAGCTGGAGGGACTGGCCGACCGCTTCGAACTGGAGGAGGCGTGGCGTCTGCCGCTTCGTATCGATGCCGAAGAGTTGCGGCTAGCTCAGCGCGAGAACACCGCCACGTGAGACAAACGGCGAGGGGATGCACGTCCCCTCGGCCTGCTTCTCTAGCAGCGCGATGCACGCACCTGTGACTTCATCCAAGATCTTCGGCCATCGTTGGGTCAGCCTACAGGACTGACGGACCCCACGGTTGCAGATCCGTGGGGTCCGCAATGCCTGACAAACCTCAATAGGGACAAGCGGAAGATGGAGTCGTGCAATCCAGTGAGTCGACGGTCGGATCGCAGCCGCAGAAGGGCGCGGGCGCCGGGAGCGGTAGGATTGGCGAACCAAACAACGAGTTTAGCACGGCAAGGGCGTCTGCAATGTTGATGGATCCATCGTCGTTGGCATCACACGCGTCTTCACATTGTACCGGTGCCATAGCGAAGAGTATGTCGAAGATGTACAGCGCATCTGCAATGTTCACGCCTCCATCATGATTCGCATCGCCTCGGAGAAACGGATTGTCTGTGTCGCTGAGGTCGAGTTGATAGACGAAGCCATCATAGCTGGGCGGGTCTGCGTGAGTCGCTTGATACGCGTCTGGTGCGTTCACCGGAAGATTCGCGCTCTGGGTGAGTCCGGCCAACAAGAGTGTGTCGCCGTCAAGTTGGCTGTTGAAGATACGATCTTCACCACTGCCGCCGATGTAGGTGGAGTAGTCGAGGGTCAGGTTCGAGCCGTCCCAATTGAGTATGGAAACAAAGCCATCTAGTGAGCCTCCTTGGTAGACCGTTTGGCAGTACTCAGCGCTCCCGCAAGACGTAGGAAAGTCTTCTGCGTTCGTGGCCCCTGTGACGACGATTTTGGAACTGGTGTACGAGTGCACCCCGTATGACCACTCAAACTTGTTGGACTCTGGATTTGGGGTCAGGTCCGATCCCGTCAAGTACGTGCTGAAGTGAACGTCCGTGAAGTCTGACTTCAACCGAAGCGCGAACGCGTGGTACTGTAGCTCGTTGTTCGGAACGAGCACGTCTTGCCCAGGAAGTGCGTTCTTCGTTGGAAAGTCTGTTGCCGGCGTGACGCCGGAAATGAGCGCTTCTTGGTGACTGGCCGCGTAGATGCCGAACGCGTACTCCAAGCCGCTATTGCCAGGGCGGTTGCCACCAAGATAGGTAGCTCCTTTGAAGTCTGAGCTTCCACCATTGTTGGGTGCAAGCTTGATGACGTAGGCTTCGTTCGCGAACTCACCGAACTGTTCTCCAGCCGGCGGTAAGGGACCTTGTTGATCCTTCCACGGAGACCCGGCGGTGGAAGGATTCGCTTGAGTTGGAAAGTCCTCCATGTTGGTGGTGCCGACGATGAACACCTCACCGGTGCTGGCGACGTCCATGCCATAGGCCACCGTCAATGCAGCGCTGACCCCGGCCGGCTTCATCTTGCCGCCAAAGTAGGTGTGATACGCAACAGAGAGGGCGTCTTGGAGTGGATCGGTGTTCTCCTCGAACACATAGAGAAACGCGCGTTGGGTAGAAGGTAGGGGCAGGATCGAGTCATAGGATCCTGCCGGTGGTACCGGCAGATTCGCGGTCGAGTCGCTGTGACCAGCCAGGTAGATTCGAAGCGGGCCCGCCGCCGGCTGGAAGAGAGACATTGGCATGCAGGTGTCGCTCGAGTTGCCGCCCACGTAAGTGCAGAACTCGAGGTCCGTGAGATCGGCGAACTTCACGACGAAGCCGCTGACGGCATTGGGGCTGTGTTTCGTGTCCTGCAGCGCGCGGTGTACCGGCAGCGTGTTCGATTCTGTCGTGCCGCTCATGTAGATCGCGTCGTTTGGGCCAATGGCTAGTTCGTAGGCTCCGATCAGGGTCGTCATGGAGTCCATGACTTGATCGCCACCGAAGTAGGTGAAGCCAGTCAGTCCGCCGACGCCAGGCCCGACGCACGGTTCGACCGATACCAACACTACCAGTTCGGTGATTTCCATTTTGTTGAGCGTCTTCTCGAACGGCATGTACGGCAAGGCCGGCTGAGAGAAATCGTCCGAACGCGTCGTAACCGCGAACACAAAGCCACCGTTGGGGAATTGAGCGACGGTTGGATCTCCGTACCCCGCGTGTCCACTTTCGAGGTCGGTGCCGCCAATAAACGTTGCATAGGAAACCACTGGATCGACAACGAGCGGTCGCGTCTCATCGTAGCTGTCGATTAGCTCGAATCCGAATGTGGTCGGCCCAGACAACTTGAATCGAGCTCTGATCAATTCGCGCTTACCGTCGATCATTTGAAAGACGACTGGCGCCTCCTGAACGAACTCACCCAGGCCGGTATTTGCCACCATGCTACCGTCCGGCCTGATCTCGAGGCTATATCGGTCCGGAAACCGCAGTTGAACCGCACGAAGGTCAGCGCCGGGTCTCGCGATCACATCGTACTCAAAGCGCTGGCCTGTGAGCCGGATCTGCAGATCGATGTCCGGGTACAAGTTGGGACAGATCACGCTGTCATAGTGTGGGATGCCGGTTAGCCACTTGCTTTTGTCTCTACCTACGAAGTAGTTCGAAGTGTGGCTCAGCTCGCCAACGCCGATGGCGGCGGTCGCTGAAGCACCTACAAACTGGAGTGGGACCGTGTGCCAAACGGCGTCCTTACGATTGCGTCCTGGACGGCCGTAGCGCCATGGCTCGGCGGGACGTTCGCCTTTGTGAGTGAGGAAGTTGAAGATCAGGTCGTTGTTGCGGACGTAGACTCTTCCGGACTTGCACTCTCCAGCAAAGAGGACTCCGTCTGCGAGCTGCCCTCGGTTCGGACTGAAGTAGACGGTGCTGCTGGGGCCGCCGCCCGGTAGCATCGAGACGCCTTGGAGCGACTGAGCCTGCAGGGGTCCAGCAAGAGCCCAGATGAGAGCAAGGGTCGCGAGCGCAACAGCGAAGTGGCGCTTGTTCCCACACAAGCTGCGAGAGAAACCTCCAGCGTTTCGTGGACGCTGATGAGAGGGTTGGCTAGACGCGGTGTGACTGCTCTCCAGCCGGACCTCCTGAAGACATTGAGGGATTGCCTCACTGTGGTTAGTGTTGCCTTGCGATGCCATTTGGACTTTCCTTTCCGTTCGATAGGGTCGTACAAGCTTGCCGAGAGCGAGCCGCGCGTGCCCGGTCACGCGCTATCGACGCGACAGTGTACCGGTAGCGACCATTCGAGTGAACGGGCTGCAATCGCGACCGTGACATATCTCCGACTGTGACATATCTCACTAGCATGGATCGCTGCTTCCAGCCTGGCAGCAAACGCTGACTCAGAACCTCCGTTCCTCAGGGGGAGGTGGTCTAGAGTGACGGTTCGCAAGCATCGGAGTCAGCGAGGTCACCGATGCGTCCCCTCGAGCGTTTCGCAGTCAGCCCTCGGGCACCCAGGTGGCTTTGCGCGTTGCTCTCGTCTGCCTATGCGGATTTCAGGCAGATACAGCTCAGTCCAATTCGGCCGAATTCAGTCAGAAACAGAGGTCATTCCCAAGCCTTGAGTTACGGCGTTGCTCTGCGGGTGTCTGTTGTTGTTGGCGGTTCCATCCGTCGCTAGCATCGCTCTTTGTCAACCAACTCGAACCAGGGAGATGCCATGAGTCGCGTATTCAAGCCGCTATTGCTCGTTGCTATCACGTGTCTGATCAACTTCGCCGTGATGGTGACGTTCTTCGAGGAGCGCGGCGCCCACGGAACAGGAACGCCACTCGGGAATGGTGATGTGAACGGTGACCGGAGTCTCAACACCACTGATGCCGTGTACCTGCTCGACCATCTCTTCAACAGTGGACCACCACCCGTGGCGATTGCTAGCGGAGGGCTGACCCCTGAACAGGCCGAGATCCTAGGCCACATGACTATTGAGTACTTGGATGACGGTCAGGGCGGACTGAGCAAGACCATACGCTTCACGGGCGTGAATGTTCAGGTAGTCAATGGACTGGGAGCGACGAATGGGCTACCGGCAAATCCATTTCAGACGCTTCCAGGTGTCGTGAACGGCGTTGGCAACCTCATTGTGGGATACAACGACGGTTACGGCGACAGAACCGGTTCTCACAACATTGTCTGCGGATTCAGCAATCAGTATGCGAGCTATGGAGGAATTGTTGGTGGCAGTGCAAACCGCCTCGAGAGCGCCTTGTCGGCGGTCATTAGTGGCAACAACAACGTCTGCAGCGGATCGTACTCGACGATCTGTAGTGGCACCAACAACAGCTGCGTCGGTGCCGCGAATGCGATTCTTGGAGGTGACAGTAACAGTGCTCAGGGTGCCATCGCTAGCATCTGCGGCGGATTCGACAATACGGCGGTCGGGCACCAGTCCGTAGTCGTAGGTGGCGCGTCGAATGCCGCCGTTGGTCAGCACACCACTGTCGTGGGCGGCGCACTCAACACTGCTGGTGGATCGCTGTCCGTTGTAGTCGGGGGCCAGTCCAACGTGGCCAGTGGACCACGCTCCGTCGTCGGAGGCGGCAGCCAACGAACCGCCCCAGGACCAAACGACTGGACGGCCGGTGTGTTGTTCCAGGACTTCTAGCATGAGCGGCGCTATTCGCGCGGCCCGCCGCTTTCGTTGACCGAAGAATCACAACGCACCGCCAACTCTCCAACTATCCGACCGGAAGCATGACTCTGAAGCCTGGCAGCAGAGTCCCAGCTTCTCTAACCTCAAAGCGCATCAGTCGCCCGAGAGCTCGAAGGTGGTCGACTGATTTGCGTGAATGTCGACGTGCGCGACGAAGTCCTTGTTTCGATGCAACGAGTAGCGACCGGGCAGGACGGTGAAGTACCGAGTGTCTTGATCGGTGTAGAAAGGCCCCCACTCCTGGGCAATCGCAGCCTTGAGAGGTTCTTCAGGCACCGGGCGCAGTTGCAACTTGCTTGTCCTAGTGACGTTTTCGATCGTCAACGTACCGCTGGCCTTGACCGTCCACTCGGTAGGCTTAGCCGCACTGGGATCGATCCGTCGGATGAAGAAGTGGTCTTCACTGGAGACGATCAGCGTGCCCGGCGTGTCTTTGGGTAGCTGGATCGAATCGTAGTCTCTCAGACTCGCTCGTTCTCCGTCGAGGGAGAATGGGCGGGCATACAGATGAGCAGAGCTCTCTGCCGAGGCGTCGTCGGGAACGAACAGGTGGCGCGTCAGCCACGCGCTCAGATCGAGCATCTTTGTCTGCATCGACCGACTCTCGACGCGCTTATCTGACGAGAAGAACACGACACGGTACTCTCCGTGCGGGACCCTCACGTCCCAGGAACCGCCGGGGCTATCATGAATCGGTCTTTCGAATCGGTTGAGGTAGTGCTTCTCTAGAGGACTTGCCCCAACACGCTCCAGTTCGAATCGATCCGCACCCTTGGGGACATTCTGGACAATCAGATAGCCTCTGCGATCCGAGAGTTGCTTCCACTGAACATCCTCGTCAGCCCGGCCACTCCAACGGCCTCTGAAGTACACGCCGTTGTGTTCGCAAAAGATCTCCCCCGGCACCCCAGTGGGCACCTCGATCGCGTCGATGGTCTGCGAGTTTGAGTAATCAGACGGAGCACTGGGCATCATTCGCACTGAACGCCCGATGCCTCTTTCGTCCACGAATCGAGGCGGGTCGACACTCTTGTCATTCGCCCAAGAGATCGTCCCGCTCGGGTCCGTCATGACATAGGGTTCGAACCCATCCCACAGTCTCACACGCACACGGTCGGGGTCTCTCAATCGAATCGTCGTTGCCTTGCGAATCTCCACGTCGGCGATGTTCGAGTCCCACGGCTGGGCGCGTGTGAAGCTGGAGAAGGTACCGAGCTCCAATCGATAGCGTCCACGAATCACAGAGACAACGACCTTCTTGCCGACATGATGGAACGGTGCGAGGTGCAGACTATCCCTTAGTTCGATCTTGTTGGGAAACAGATCAAACTCGTCATCGGGCTCTTTCGCTGAGTACTCAAATTGAACCTGCACCGTCTCCACAGCACGCACAAACGGGGCCCCTGCCTGACCTGGGGGCGGCACGCAAGCGAGGCCGACATAGCCGCATGGATCGGTATGAAGTCGCTTCGCTACAACTCGGTAGTTCCCGGGCAACAGCCTCGCTGCAAAAGCTCCAGAACCAGCGGCCGGAACTCGATGCAACGACGGCCAACCAAAGTGACCGCTGCGCGACCTCTGCTCAGGGACAAACCACACCTGCGCTGGTGCTTTCCCATCGACGGTGATACGCCCAGAGATCGAACCGAGCCCTTCCGTCGACACAACAAGACGGATGGTTTCGTGGCTGTCCGCTTTGATTTCGAGTCGCTCACTCCGGACCAGCTTTCGGCTGATCGGATCTCTGGCGACCACTTCCACGACACCAAGCGGAGGTGTGACGACACCCGCTCCGTCGAGCTGCGTGTATCCCTCGTGGTAGCGAGAGGCGCGAGGACGGGAGCCCACACCCCTCGGACGCAATGCCTTGACCCAAACCCCGGGCACCGGCTTCCCGTCCGCATCCTCAACCCTCACCGTAATCCGAGGGAGCGCTTCTCTCTCTTGTGCCGCACAGAAGCCAATTGGAATCAGAATCGCTACCCAGCAGAACAACCGAAGAGTTCGTCTCGATGTTCGTAATGAGGTCATCGCATCACGTCCTTGCTTCTAGGATCGGTTCTTCTTCAATCCACTCCTGTTGCTCCTGAAACGGCGCGCGCGGCGATTCCGGACGTGAGCCCCGGCGCGTATCAACACGGTGGAAAGCTCAGGCACGACAGTGCACCCGGAGTCGGGTCCGTACCGCACGTGGGATGAGGCGTCGGCGGAGGTGGGCCACCGGCGAAGAGGGCAAACAAAGTGTAGACTGGATCACCGATGTTCAGCTGCTCATCGTCGTTGGCATCGCAGGCGTTCTCGCAAGGCACGGTTGGTCCGATCGGACCTGGAGGGAACAGAAACGAGAGTGCCGCGACTGCATCTGCAATGTCGACGCCGCCGTCGGCGTTGCAGTCGCCGCGAATCCACTGGGTGGGTGGAGTGACTGGGAGAATCGTACCGCACACCCGCCGCGTTTCGACGGGAGCACCATTTGCGGCTGCTGCGACGAAGACCGGCGGGATGTCGCAGAAGCAAACAAGCTGTTCACAGTCAGCGTCGACGACATACGTCACAATGTTGATCTCATGGGAACCTGGCGGGAGGGTGCCACCGTCGAAAGGTGGCGACGCATCATTTACGACTGACACGGTGATCCCGCCCGAAATGACCGTGGCCATATTGAGTTCCGGAGGCACGCCACCGTTCGCTGTGGCAATCGCCGCTCCATCCGCAACACTGACGACCGTGAGCCCCATGGAGTCGTGGCACAAGCCGTAACTCCAACTCTCGAGGCCGGTCGGACAGTCATGGGTCAGTGTTACCGGTACCGAGATCTGGGTACCTGGTGTTCCAGTCAAGCTTGCAACCGAAAACTCAGCGCTGCAAATTGGAGAGGTCGCGTGGATGTCTCCACAGACAGTCGTTGGAGTGTGAGCAACGTTGCCCGCCTCAACTTCCAGTGCGGAAACTGGCGGCGCGACACAGAAGCAGAGTGGATGTGTGCCAGGTTGATTCACCATGTATGTGATCACGTGGATCTCGTGCACACCGCACGGCAGCGTCCCGTCGTCAAACGGTGGGTCAGCGTCGTTGATCACTGCAACAACGATGCTGCCAGCTACAGCATTGATCACAGGTAGGAAAAACTCGGGGCTCTGGCCACCATTCGCAGTTGAGAAGTCCGCTCCTCCAGCTACCGCAAGCGCTGAGACCGAAGCCGGGTCATGGCAGACGCCGAAACTCCAGGCCTGAACCCCAGTGGCAAACGTGTGAGAGAGCGTAATGGGGACATCGACCGTCGACCCGGTCGAGGCCGATACGGATTCGGCAACTAACATGGCCCCTTGCGCGTTTGCTGCCTGAGGACACAGCGCGAGAACAACAAAAGCTATGGAAAGTACTCTCGGCACGGCCATCCGCTCGCTCCTTTACTAGAGTTCTCGCGCGCACACCAGGAGATGGTCACGCGACTGAGTTGCATAACTCGTGGTGAAGATCGCTGGCAGTGTAAGGTCGTTCTTGCAGCTCATCAACGCTGGGTGTCGCTGCCGATTGGCGAAGGCTCGCGCGCATTCGTCTAGAATGGCAACAACTGATTACAGTCAATCTGATTACAGAAACTCTGATTGCAGGCAAACTGACAATCGATCCGACTACAATCGATCGATGACAGTCACACCGACGGTTGATGAGTGTTCCAACGCAACAAGAGCGTCCACGGCAGCATCGAGCGTAATCGTCTTCGTCACCAAGCGGGCCGGATTGAGCTTGTTCGCCTCGATCATCGCCAGAAGCTCCGGATAGCGATGCGCCGGCATGCCATGACTGCCGATGAACTCGAGCTCGTGTGAGATGATCCTACCGAAGGGTAGCGCCAAGCCTTCGCCTCGATCTGGGAGTAGCCCCACTTGCACGTGGCGGCCTCGGCGACGCAAACAAGCAACCGAGTTCGCGCACGTCTGCGGATGTCCAAGCGCGTCCAGCGAGAGATGGGCACCACCTCCGGTGGTCTCATGAATGGCTGCCGGCACGTCGGCGGTCCGCGATCCGTGAATCGTCGAGTCAGCGCCTACAGCAGCAGCTAGACCTAGAGCCTCGTCGCTGATGTCGACGGCAACGACCTTCGCCCCTAATGCATGGGCAACCATGACCGCCGAAAGCCCAACGCCGCCGCAACCATGCACAGCCACCCACTCGTCGGGAGAAACCCGCCCCTGGTCAACGACCGCGCGGAATGCAGTCACGAAGCGACAACCGAGGCTCGCCGCCGATACGTAGTCGAGGGAATCAGGCAGAGCCACTAGATTCGTGTCCGCATAGTCGAGCGCGACGTATTCCGCGAAACCTCCCGCGTGTGTGAATCCAGGTTGGAACTGGTTGGGACAAACTTGTTGGTTGCCAGATTCACACTCCGGGCATGCACCGCACCCCAGACAGAACGGTAGGGTCACCCGATCCCCCACTCGCCAGCGCCGGACGTTGTCCCCTATCGCCGCCACGACACCGGCGAGTTCGTGCCCCGGGACATGCGGCAAAGTGACGTCAGGATCGTGCCCCATCCAACCGTGCCAGTCGCTGCGACAGAGGCCAGCGGCCTTGACCTCGAGGACAATGCCACCTGCGTTGGGGCTTGGGTCCGGAAGGTCGACGATCGTGGGTCGCTCGCCGAACTCGGTGAAACGCATCGCCTTCACAGAGCTGCTCCATCTTCCGAACGAGCTGAACCACGGTCGCGAGTCACTCGAGCGGCGTGGGTGAAGGAGCTCGGGCTCGGAAATCGATCCTTTGGTCAGCGGGTCAATCGATGAACTGGTTCGGTCACGACCCCGCGTTCTTGCGCAACCAGGCCTCGACCTCTGCAGGCTCGAAACCCCACGGGCCCTGCTTGCTGCAGTAGCCGACGTTTCCGTCGCGATCGATCACGACAAGTCGCTCGGGCCAGGCCGCGTACGCGTTGTCGACGGTGTTGTCCATGTCGTCGACGACGCACGGCATCGTCAACGCCAGTTCCGCGGAGCAGGTCTCGGCGACCTCACGGCGCTCGCCGAAGGTCGTCGGCTGCGCGAAGACGACGTCTGATTCCTCGTTGACCGGCAGCTGCCACTCGTCGGCGGGATGCGCTTCACGGATGTACACGAAGAGGAATGCGGCCCGATCCTGGTAGGTCTGGTACATCTGCTCGAGGGCGTCAGCCTGACGCCGGAATGGCGGTCATGTCCAACTGCCGAAGATCAGGACCACTGGCAGGTTGCCGCGGTAGTCGGACAGTCGGATCCTCGCGGCTCCGTCGTCCGTCTGCAGCGCGAAATCGGGGGCGGGGTCGCCGACGGCCGGGGGCTCGCGCAGCATCATCGCGCGGATCTCATCCCAGTTGGCGACGCGCTCGTCAGCGGGACGGGCGTCCATCGCGTCCATGAATGCGCGCGCCCGCGCGGCAGGATCGGTGGCGCAGCCGATCGTCGACAGCGCAATCGCCGCGAGACCGAGGAAGAAAAGGGTCGTGGATCCCATGCCGGCTCCTTCGCTCACGGGAGTGGTGCGAATCGGCATGATACACAGAAGCGCCGCGCACGCATCCCAACAATCCCGCCCGTGATCTCGTTCGTCTTCCCCGCCTTTTACGAGTCGGCCCAAATCCGAGAGGTCATCTCCGAGCGGTCGTCGAGCACATTCGGTTCGCGGCCAGAGCTCTCGAGAGACGGTGCGCAGTCGCTAGGGACAACTCGCGAAGGAGTCGCACGGCGTATTGTCCGGCGTCGGGTCCGTCCCGCAGCTCCCGAACGGCGGCGGTGGCGGTGGCCCCATCGAAAACAGCGCGATCAGGCCGTAGACCGCGTCGCCAACGTCGACACCGCCGTCGTCGTTGTCATCGCAGGCATCTCGGCACGCTGCCGGGGTACCCATCGAGAACAACATTGAGAGCATGAACACCTGGTCGCCGATGTCGAACATGCCGTCGTTGTTACAGTCACCGCGATTGAACTGTACCGGGATCACGTCGGCGATGCCGTTGACCTCGTAGACACTACTCGTCGAGATCCCAACCACAGCGACCGTGTTGTCGACCAATGGGTCAGGGGTGAACGAGAAACCACCCACCGAGATCTCCGGAACAGCGCCCAGCGTCAATGTCTCCGGCTCTACCGTTACCGCACCGGCGGCCGATACCGTGATTCGTTGAATCTCGAAGTCACCACTAGCCGTGGTCTGCGAAATCCATGCAGTTCCTCCGGTCAATCCGAAACTCTCGAGCTCGATCCCGTTGAGGCTCGACCCGGGGTTCGGGTGCGTCCACTTGATATCGGCCGTCAAGCTGTTGGGGCCGACGAAGAATGCGCCACCGGTGTTGTACGAGAACATTTCGCAATTGACCGGTCCTGACATCGCCAGAATGTTGGTCGCGTCGTCATGAGCCAGTCCCTTGGGAGGCGCAGACGTATTGAACTGATTTCCCTGGTCGTCGAGCAGATCGAACTCGAGTGACGTGGATGTACCGCTGAGGTCGGTGCGAACTGCCTTGATCGAGTCGTTCACTTTGTGCCCGGTCAAGATCAGACTCCCGGTCACGGGGCCTTGGAAAGGGATGCCGGGCGGGTCGTACGCGATGCCACGCGGTACCGAGTCGATGAAGGGATTGCCAAGATCTGCAAGAACATTGAAGCTCGCGTCCAGCGCTAGGATCGTGTCGGTGCCGACGTCGGTGACATAGTATGCAGGGTCCGGCGCGCTGAGCCCGGTCGCCGTGATATCGAAGATACTGAGTCCAACGGGCGCCTGCGTGGTGACGGCGCCGGGTCCAACGACGACTTGGCAGGTCGCCGCTTCACTGAGCAACCCGGACGCCATGTCGAAGCCCTGCACACCAATATCGTAGACGCCGTTGGCGGCGGCAACGATCGTAAGATTCGTTTGGGTGCCCGGCTGCACCGTCTCGACGCCGTTGACGCTGATCACCACGGTCGTGTAGAGCGCGCCGTTCACCCAGCTGATCTCGACGTCGGCGTTGACGCCCATCGGTGTGCAGGTCAATCCAGTAACTGGCGGCACGACGACGGCGTTTGCGACGAACGGGTTCGTCCCGGCGAGGAGTTCAGCTCCGTTGGAGACAGTGTCCGCGTCTATATCCGAGTAGACACCGGTACTGGGGTGGAGCACGTTCGCCTGGAAGTACCCGGCCGAATCCCCCGTGTTGCCGAGCGGCACCGAAAAGCCCGAGATCTCTTCCACGATCGTCGGCGTGCCCGCGGTTGTCGCATCGACACGGATCGCGCACCCACCGCCTGTTGCCCAAACTTGACCGAGGCCATCGACGTGGATCCCGTTTGGGCCTCCGAACGTGCAGGTCAACCCGGTGAGTGGCACTTCCAAGACGCCGTTCCGGCGCACTCGGCGCAGTTGGGACCCGGTCATGAAACTTTGCAGTATCCATGCCTCGCTGTCGCCCGGGGCCTGCCCCGCTTGCGCCAGATTCGTCCTTCGCGTGACGAGCTTCTCGAGTCCTCCGCCAGGCACTGGAATCTCCGCGTCGATGGTTCCGTCACTGTTCAGAATCACGACTTTGCCGCTCATGGCCAACCAGACGAAGCCCAAGTGATCGAGGGCAAGCCCACGGACGACCTCTACATTGTCGTACGGAATCTCGAGCAGCTCCTCCCCGTCGGGACCGAACTTGTGCAAGGCGCCATCGCCGGGCACCGTTGCGCTCAGTGTCAGCACCCACACCGGGCCATTGGGATCGGCCGCGATCCGAATCGGTCGTCCGTTCACGGGGAAGCCCGCGCCCAACGCGCCACCTGGCCCGTACAGGACCTGACCGGCGGCGCTCACCTTCGTGATCGTCTCTAAGAACCGTAGGCCGACCCACGCGCTCCCTTCGACGTCGATAGCAATCGCACCGGGCGAAGAACCCACGGTGATCGTATCGATGAGAGCTGTGCCGTTGTAACGCTTCAGTGTCGACACCTGGAATTCAGGTGCCCATAGGATGTTGTTGGCATCAACGGCGAGCGCCACCGGGCGATCCGGTCCCGGTACGACCGGTGTCGTCGAGACAGGAGCTCCGGTGCCATCGAGCAACAGGCGGTTGACAACGTCGGCAGTTTCCTCAGCGAAGTAGATCTGACTCGCATTGTTGCCGTCGGCGATGACGCCGCCGCGGAGCAGGGCCGGGGTGTAGGTCGTGGTGCCGTCGTCAATGACCGTCGTGGCGGGAACAAAGTCCACTCCGCCGATCTCCCCGGAGGCGAGGGCCGACGCATCGTAGAACGCGGTGGCGATCAGCACGGGTCCGAACGGAGCGCTGATCGGTGTGGGTGTCACGCCCGAGTCGAGCGTGATGGTGATGTTCGGGCTCGACACTGTTGATGAGACGGCAACATCGGCAGTGACGCCGGCAACCGACGGTTCCACGGCGATCGAGTCCAGCGTCATCGAGGAAGTCAGCGTGGCCTCCACTCCGTTGAAGGTCCCCGCGGTGACCTCGAGTGTGATCGGGACAGCAACGAGTGTGGCTGACCCCTGGACGGCGGTCGTCGTTCCGATTCTGAGCACTGCGGTGCCCACGTTCACAGTGACGAAGTCCGCCGTCGGGCCGCTTCCCCAGGTCCAGGTGTAGGACCCAGGTTCGATACCCAGAGAATCGAACGTGGCTCCGGCCCAAGTAGTCGTGTTGGAGATGGCAGATCCCGAGACGTAAAAGGCAGGGACGATGATTCTGTCCAAGGTGATGCTGCTCGTGAGCCCAAACTTGTCGCCGGAAAAACTTGTGGCCAGAAAGTTGGTGGTTCCCGGCCCCATGGACGTCGGACCAGTGAAGTTGACGGGCATGTTGTAGAAGTCGATCGGGGCGATAGCGCCCAATTGAAAAGCTGTCCCCGCCGGCCCTCCCCCACCGACAATTCCAGAATTGTTGAAGGTGTTGAGGTTCAACTGCTCCGTCGTCCACGCCGACAGATCTACGCTGCCCGATGCCGATATGACAACGTCGCCACCTGCTTCAACGACATTTACTACGACACCTGCGTGGGTCGAAGTGGTAACGCACAGCGACGCCAATACCAGACCCAACGTCGCCGCCAACTTGGTGAATCGACTCTCTCTTCGAGGCATGATTCTCATCTCTGCAACAGGACTTGACCCACACTAACTGACCCACGGGCAGCGGTGGAACTTGCACTCCCTGTGATCGAAAGACACGACTGCGTCCCGATAGAGGCCGCTCGGGAGCTCGCGCCCTAGCGCGGTTTCTACCGACGACAGTCATCTACGGTGGAGCTGTTCTGAATCTGCCCAAGTACAGAGAGCATAGCCCAGGCCCAGGCGCGCATCCTTAACTTTCTCGACGCGACAGGAGAGACATTCCGACCAAGGTAGTCGTCACTTGCTAGTCACTGGTCCTGCCAGAGCGCGCCTGCAACCCAGTCGAACTGGCCGCTAGCCGTGCGGCTGCTTCCTCCAGATACGTTGGAGGACTCTCCCGCCGCGTGGTTGGCGAATCCCGTCGCCGTTGCGTGGTCACCGCTCGCTTCGCTCTCTCGTCCGCCAACTACCGTCGACACGAAGCCAGTCGACTCGTTTCGGAAGCCACCAAAGACTGAGGCGTAAGAACCCGTCGCGTCAGACTGAACACCTCCTGAGATCGTGGAGTAGAAGCCGTTCGCGTGGTTCGCAACACCTCCGTTGACAGTAGCCCACAACTCATCGGCTAGATTGCTCAGCCCGCCTGAAACAGTGGCCCAGACCCCATCGGCCGTGTTGGCGTTGCCGCCGTGCACGCTGGAGGCCCGCGCGAGCGCCCAGTTGTCTTCGCCTCCCGCGACCAAGGAGTGGGAGCCGTTCACGATGTTCTCAAGACCGCCGATTATGGCTGCGTGCTCGCCGGTCCACCCAGTCGTGTTGCAGTCACCGCCACCGACGAAAGAACAGTCACCTAGACTGGAGTTCTGGCCTCCACCGCAAACGACTGACCTGTCACCTAGAGAACCGTTGTTCGCGCCGCCGACCGTAACCGAGGCTAGGCCGCCAGCCGTGTTGCCGCCACCGCCCACCACGGACGTATACGCACCAGTGGAGCGGTTCAACCAGCCGCAAACCAACCCGCCGTAGGCCGTGTAGCTGTTGCCGACGCCAACGGAGAGGTTATGAGACCCAACGCGGGCACTTGGTGTCGCCGCGGTACTGGCTTCTTCATAGCCCAGGATCAAGTTGCCAAGGCCGTTGACGGCCGTCACAGCGGTATCAACAGAGTACGGGTCTAAGGGCTCCCCGTTCGTGGCGCCGAGCCCATTCACGAGCTGCAGGTTCACGCCGGTGAACCTCACGGTTCGATTCGTACCCCCAACACCGTCCGGCAACTGCTCGATGCTGAGGTGCGGCAACACCTCCTGCAGCAGGTCGACCTGGTCCTGTGTCAACGCCGAAGCCGGGTTGCCGCTACCTTGTGCGTTCGCCGCTGGTGCCGGACCACCGGTAAACAGGAACGCGAGTGTGTACGTCGCATCGGTGACGTCCACGACACCGTCCCCATTACTGTCACCAATACAGGACGTTGAAATGCTCAGCTCGCAAGGGCACGGACCATTGCCTACGGCGTGATGCTCTTGCAGGAAGGCTAGGGATAGGAGGACGATGAGGGCAGTGCACGCGATGTGGGCACAGAACAACACGAACCTATGCATGACGTAGCCTTTCGCCGGGGAGTCCAAAGTCAGCTCACTGTAGCACTTCAGGCGTGGTCGAGAAAGCTGCGGCGGGCGGTCCGTAGCCGACTTGGGCTCGTGCTGATCGTATCGGTGTGAGTGCGCGGCTTCCAATCAGATCGTTGGGACGCACTCAGCAACGGCGATACCGGCAGCCCCCACTCTACTAGGGACAGGCAGAGTAGCTGACGCAGGCAAATGCGTCGATCGTCGCATCACTGCCGCACGTCAATCCAGGCGCCGGCAACGGCACTGTGGGTGAGCCGAATAGCGCCATGAGTACTGAGACGGCGTCGGCGAGATTCATTGAGCCATCGTCGTTCGCGTCACAGGCGTCATCGCAGCTCGGTTGACCACCTCCGCTGAAGAGAAAGGACAACAGATGGATCGGGTCCGCGATATCCACTCCGCCATCGAGGTTGCAGTCGCCTCGACGGTGCTCTACGTCGTCCCGACTCTCCCATACATGGACTCCAAAGGGGCCAGACAACAACAAGTCGGTGCGCGCATCACCATTAACGTCCGTCGCGGTGGTTCTACCGAAGAAGTTTGGGATGACCTGCTCGGTAGGAAACGCTCCTAGACCGTCGCCGAAGAGGAGGACAACTGACGCGTCCGTGTTCACCGCGAGATCCACATGGCCGTCAGCGTCAAAATCGCCGTGGACGACCGATCCGGCGTAAGGAATCGTCGCAACGCTCGTTGGTCCAGCGCTAAACGTACCGACACCCGACCCGACGTAGGTCTGTACGCAGCTGCAGCCGATACTAGCGGGGATTGCCGCTACCAGATCAAGGATGCCATCGCCAGTTACGTCCACTACTGTGGTCACACCTGTCGTCCCGCCGATGTAGGGGATCGCCGACGTCGTAAAGGAGCCAGTGCCGTCGTTTGTCAGGAGCGTGTACTGCGCAGCGGTGCTATGGAAAACGAGCACATCGACAAAGCTATCACCAGTGAAGTCCTCAACCCCAAGCAGGGCGCCGCCGATGGGTAGCGTCAACGTCTGTGGAGGTGAGAACCCACCGAGGCCATTCCCGTGCAGGAATGACAGTTCATTGTAGAGTCGGGTCAGCGACACAATGTCGAGATGACCATCGAGATTCACATCCGCAGTGGCGAGGCTGTCACACGTGCTGCCACTGAAGAACGTTGTCGAGGTCGGAAATCCGCCCAGGCCATCTCCAAGGCGTACCATCAGATAGCCTGTGTAGTTGCTCCCACCCACAAGATCGATGATTCCGTCCCCGTTGAAGTCACCCTGGGTCATCGCAACGGTCGACTCGGTGCCGAAGCCTGAGTACTGGGTCGGAGACGAGTAGCCTACACCGTTGGCCAGCACCGTAGCGAGGCCCCCAATCCAGCCGAAGGCGATGTCGATGTCTCCATCTTGATTCCAATCGCCGGCGATCGTCTCCGTCGGAGTGTAGGATCCACCCACCGGTAGTGTTGTGGGGATCACTGTCTCAACGAACGTGACCTGCGCGTCCAGTGGCACGGACGACAACGTCACCGACAGCATCACAAGCAGTACGCCAAGAACCATGCCCTTTGTCGCAGTATCAGTCATAGTCTTGATCATCGCCTGCATGCAACGCTCCTTCGGCCAAGCCCTAGCCCCGTAGTCTACCTGTTAACGCCTCCAGTGTGCCGCGACCTCGCGCTTCGCGCTAGAATGTTCGTGGAGAAGTGCCCTCCAGCACGTTAGGGGCTCGAAGCAGTCGAACCGAACAGCGGCAACATGTTCTGTCTCGGCTTCTATGGGAGGCAAATGACACGTTTCGGCTGTAACGACCCAGGCGGCGCAGCATGACCTCCCGAGAACTGCGGGTCCCAAACACCAACTGAAGTCCAAAGAAGGGTGCAGCTTGCGATGGCCCTCCACGGCAGAGATCATGGCGCGTACTCACGCGGTTTCGTGCACAATGTTCAGTCGGAGCGATGGGCGACTACTCTCGTTGGACGACGTCCGTGAGAATGGCGGTCGGCCAGCTGACGCTAACGCCTATGCTGGTTCGGATCAAACAAACGGACACCCCGAGGTCGAAGTGAAGAAGAAGAGAATCCTCACCGCCACTCTTCTGGCAGCTGCGATCGGCGTCTTCTTCGCGCTGTCGCCGTTGGACCAACGCGCAGACAACTCCTCCAAGCCTGCGAAGCCTGACGTCCGCCACCCTATCGAGAACGCCGGGGCCTATGAAGCTACCGAGCTGTCCACCCACTCCAACGACACCGAGCCGGCAACTCCCAACCGTCATCGCCTGGACCCACAGGGGCAGCTGCGGGTGCGCGTCATCGATGCCGAAGGGAAACCTGTTCCGGGAGTGGCAGTCTACCCCAGGCAACGCGGCGGCACGCCTGACCTGGTGGGCGCAAAGCAAACCAACGCTGTGGGCGAAGTGTCCGTCGACGGGCTCCATCCAGGAGAGTACTCGCTGTACTTGAGTCATGATCGCTACGACAGCTCCAGAACCGAGCTGCGCCTTGCCGAAGGGCAGGAGACGGCTACCGTGGTGCTCTATCGAGACACGCGCTTGTTCGTGCGCGTGATCGGCAGCGATGGCGAACTCCTGCACAACGTGGACTTTCGAGACACCTCTCGCGGCATCGATCTGTACGGTCAACTAGACGGCGACTGCCACACCGTGACGAACCTGAACTGGGGAGCCGACTTCGATCTGGAGATCGAGGCGGATGCCTATCTCGGGGTCATCCTGCCCCAGAAGGCAGTTCAACGCGGCGAAGCACGTGACCTCGGCGTTGTCCAACTGAGTCCGGGAGAAGTGCTCGCCTTAACTGTCGTCGACGCGGACGGAGTGCCGGTCGAGAACATTCGAGTCTGTCCCGAGCGCAACGGGGCCCCTCGCTTTACTGACACGTCCACCGGACGGCTCGCCGGCTCCCGGTACTTGCCGAGGAAGCGCACCGACAAGAACGGCCGGGTTCGGTTCGCCGGGCTGACGGAGGGCAGCTACACCGTCGAGATCGGAGAGTCGTCGAAATCGCTCACGACGAACGCTGAGGTACATGTGCGCGCCGGCGCCAACAACGAGGCCACGGTGCGGCTCCCTCGAAGTGTTGCATACGAAGGAGTGGTGCTGTCGGGCGGTCGCCCTGCACCTGGCGCTTCCCTGACTCTCCGCGGTACCCAGAAGAAGGAGAACATGGGCGCCAGTTTTCGCAGTCAGACCCACACCGACGACCACGGACGGTTCGTCTTCGCGGCGGCTCCCGCCTCGCACGAACTCGAACTGCGCGTTAGCCTGGCACGGGGCATCGAGGCTGAGTTTCGTGGGAACGTTAGCCAACTCCCGCCTGTGGTCGAGCTTCCTGCGAGTGGTTCGCTGTCGGTGCACGTGACCGTAGATGCATGGCCCGAGAGTCGCAGGTTCGTCGCCGAGCTACGCTTTAGCCCAGATGACGGGCTGCCCGTACGATTGAGACCGCGGCTCACGCATGATCCGGCGCCGAACGCCACGCAGTACTCATTGCGTGTCGACCGCGTTCCTGTCGGCGATGGGCAGCTCCAAGTTTCGATCGAAGGCTACATGGATTCACCGTGGACTCCGGTTCGTGTGGCTGCGGATGCTGAGGCTCAAACGTCGGTCGCGTTGCAGGCGCTCCCAGCACCGGTATCGGCAACCGTCGAGGTCGTTGACGGGAGCGGCGCGCCGGTCGCAGGGGCGAGCGTGTATCTGTTTCACCGCGGCCCTTTCCGCGAGGCCCAACACCCCGCCCCAGCGCCTACCGATGCCGAAGGTAGGACACGGGTGTTCTACTGGGCGGAGGGGCACCCGCGTGTCGGGGCGAAAATGGGCGCTGCGCACGCCGTCAGCGTGTCACTGATCGACCTCCTGGAGTCGGGAGTGGCGCGCCTCACAATGCTTCGCAGTGGCACTCTCGAGATCAGAGTCGTCGAGCGCGACGGGACCGTGGCGAAGGGTTGTGGCGTGCGGATCTACGACTCGGACGAGCTCAGGGATTACGGAGTCACTACGACACTGTCGGTGGATGAATCGTTTCGCTTCAGAGACGTGCACGCCGGTCCCGTCTCGTATGAAGTCAGAGCAGCGTGGGGACAACTCACCGGAGTCATTGATCTTGCCGACGGAGAAGATCGCAGGCTCGACCTAGAAGTCCCCCCTCGCCACATCATTCGAGGCACGGTGATTCGCAACGGATCTCCGGTTCGGGGACGCTCACGCTGTCAACTTCGGATGCCGGCAGTGGGCTGAAAGCAGCAATGACCGTCGCCGTAGAAGCCAACGGCGAGTTCTTTCTGGACGCCCGCGGTGCAGGAACTTGGATCCTGCATTTCCGAGACCTGTTCGACTCGCATCTAAACCGTTCGTTCACGGTCGGCAGCGGAGAACACTCGGACCTTGTGCTGTCGTACGAAACCGGACAGCACTCCATTCAGTTCCTGGACCACGAGGACCTGCCGCTTGCGTTTCACTCGGTGTTTCTCAGCCCGGGCGCTGGCGAGGACACTCGCGCAGGGATCGCAGCGGTCACGGACGCAGATGGCCGCGTGTTCCTCGACGCTTTCAGCCGCGGCCGCTGCGGCTGGCGCGTACACAGCGATCGCGGCATCGTTTTGGGGCAAGGTGAAGTCCTGATCTCCGGCGTCCCGAATCAAGTGCGGATCCCACCAACGCGCGAACTGAAACTGTCTCTGCGGCATGGTAGGCAGCTACTGGAGCACATTGACGTCAGCGTGTTTCACGACACGAGCCAACTTCAGAACCGAATCGTCGTCCGGAAGCGAGAGATCCGCCTCCGCGTGTCGAGCGGCGCCCTGATGGTCTGCGCGGCAGGCAGAGACGTCGCCGCAGCCGAAGTCATACCGGCGGGCGATCACGATGTATCTCTGGTTCTCGAGCTTGCGCCGTCGAGCTGGCTGTCCATACCCAGCGGACTACACGTAGACAGAATGACTCGGCTCGCTGGTGGCAATGCCATCACCCTCGCCCGCAGCCACTGGCACTGCTTCGACTCGCGGATTCCCGAGGGTACGTGGCGCATCGTCGGATCGCATGCGGGCAGCCCGTTTCAGCAGACCGTCGAAGCGCGGGACGCGCTGCCAGTGCGTGTCTCAGACTGGTAGGGCGTCCACCGACAACGGCCAACACCCCGCCCAAACACCCCGCAACACCCCGCCCAGGGTCGAAACACCCCGCCAAACACCCCGCCCAGGGTAGTCCTGACGGGTCTCGGTCCTGGGCAACCTCTTCCAACGGCTAGGCCCCAGAGTCTTCAGTCCAACCCGCACGAAGGGTACTTCCGCGCCGATTCACAGCAGCCCAAGAGCGGTCACGATTGCCCGCAAACACCGGATTCGGACGCCCGGAACGCCCACTGGGCGTACCGCTCCCTTATCCCCGCCTCGCGGACTAACGAAGACGCTGCGCGCCCAGGGTCGCTATGCCAAACGCACGACTCCCGGTGGGCCCACCGCCGAACAGTTCACTCGGTACCGCAGCGCATGCCAGTACGTGCCGAATGGAAACTCCGCTTCCTGATCACCGGCCTCGAATGCCAGCCGCGCTTCGCGATGTTCTCTCCTGAAAAGCGACAGCCAAAGGAGGTACGCAATTCGAAGCGTGGTGCTTCGGCACTTGACGCGCGGGTTCCTCGTTCGAATCGGCAGCTCCGAACTCGGCGTATCCGAGATCGATTGCGCCAAGATGGCGACTCGTCCTAGGAGGGCCCTCCCCTTCCGCTTCTCCCTGGCTCGCTCGCACCTTTCATCGACCCGACGTAAGACCTCGGACCGATACTCTTCATCGTTCCATTCAGACAGCAGTAGCGGCTTTCCGTAGCGCAGCACTGCCACATCCGGAACGTCGCCGTCGGGGTCGTAGAACCACTCTGGTTTCGTGATGATTTCGGGTGGTCCGGCGAGTTGGTCGATCCTCGAGATCACGCCGGGCCAAGATTCCCACCTCTCGAGGTCATGGGTTTCCGGGTTGGCCAGCGAGTACGCACTCGCGTCGAGAATGGCGTCCTCGCCGAGGAGGACAACAGGGCTCTGCTCATCGGGAGCCCACTGCGACCCGCGAGTGCCGCGAAGGTTGTTGAGGGAACGCGTGAGGATCGAGTGGTAGTCGCGACGGAAGTCTGGGTGGTTAACCGTAGGGGTCAAAGAGCACGGTGTGTTGGTGATTGGAGAGAGACGAGTGCGCTAGTAGCGAAATGGAGTGCTTGGATGAGAAGTGAGCGAGAGCGAACTTGATGCCACGGTTGACGGCCGGATCCGGACGAAGAAAGAAACGCCCGCTGTGGATCCTCCGGGTGTTCAGCAAGTAACTGCCTTTGATCACGGGATCGGGGTGTGTAACAGCGACCTCCTCTAGAGGACGCCTTCGCGGCTGGCTTCGGCAGCGGGGACAATGCAACTTCGGGGCCAAGCATTACCCTGGGTCGGGGTGTCTTGGGAGAAACTGCGCAGATGCAGCGCCAGCGTTGAGTTAGTCCTGCGACGAGTCGAAGTCGACGCCCATCTCCTGGCCATCGTCGACCAGCTCCTCGAAGGTACTCAGCGCATCGTGCCCGCTGACGCTGTTGCCCACCCCCTGGGTCGGGGTGTTACCGATTGATCAGCACCTTGTACTGGTACTTGGCGCTCCACTTCTCACCGCTCTTGATGCTCGGGCACCACAGCACGCGCCGGGAGGCGTTGATCCTCCGCAAGCCCGCGGTGATAGTGTCGACAGTCGGCTCCCCCTCGATCTCGATGATCTCTCCGGAGAGGTACTTCGTGATCTCCATCTCGATGTTCTTGCTGAGCGTGTTCTCGACCTCCACAACGCCCTCGACGGTGACAAGCTCGTAGCGGCTCCCCCAGATTCTCTCGGTGACACGGCCATCGGGGCTCTCGAGCTGATGTTCGCGCACCGTCGGGCGAACTCCTAGGGCCTTGGTCAGGCGGACGGTCGCCGTGCCGCCGGGGATTGTGTAGTTGAGTGTGTCCTGGCTGAGTGGGCGACCATCGTTGACGACCATGGCGGCCGCGGTGGTCCACGGATGCTTGGTTTCGTTCAGGATTGCGACGGAATGCCAGACGGTCTCCGGTGCTTCGGGGTTCAGCTGGCGGAAACGGCTGTTCTCGTCGACGTAGTCGATAATCTCCCACTCGTAGATGTGCTTGAAGTCACACTTCGCTGTGAAGAGCGGGCGGTAGCTTCGCTGCCCCTTGGCCAGAGTGATCCTGCCAGCGTCGTAGAAGAACATATCCTCCACCGAGGTGCCGTCAGCCTGAGTCGCAATTCCGGACGCCGGGCTACGGAACTGACTGTAGTTCGAGCTTTGGCTCAGCGTGTTCGAGAAAGCGGAGTTCGCATTGAACCCGCTTCGATTGAACGCCCCCGTGCCGAGCTGCGAGAGGAACGCCGCCAGCTCCTGACTCGGGAGAAGAGGCGACACGACGTTGGCGTACTTGAGGTTGGGGAACCCGACCACGAGCTCGACGTCGACATCTGTGAGGTCCTCCAGGTCGTTGACAATCAATGCCTTGCAAGCGAGCCTCGCTTTGCCGGCGGCGCTGATGTCGATGACGTAGCTCGGCACCCACGAGATGCCGTCGGAGATGTGCTGGACCTTGACCGTGGTCTCCTCGACGTCCTCGGAACGAATCAACCCGACGATCTGATCTTCCGTGCGCGTTCTCGTCGCCGACGTCGGAAAGTGTCCTTTGGGAAAGGAGATGCGCTGCAGCTGGGCGGGCTGGAAAACAAAGGTCTCGCCACTGTCCTGCTGGAGGACGGCGAGTCGACTCACAACGATTCCTGACTCCGGGTCGCGATTCGTCACCAGGCGAATGACGCCCGACAGTGCGTCCGAGTCCGCCAGCCAAACGTTGACGCGCTTGCCATCTGCCGCGAGAAGGAGTTGCTGGAGGTTTGTGGGGACGAAGCTCTCCTCGATGCGAGCCTTCTCGGTCCGGGCGGTGAGCTCGAGGTCTTGAGCCCCATCGAGCTCGATCCAGAAGGTACCGGTGGCGGCACGTGGCACGAGCGTCCGAAACGTTTGGTTCGTCGGCACGGTTCGGACGCGTTCGATGTATCCAAAGCCGTGCTTGAAGAGAGCGATGCGCGAAGCCTTCATCTCTTCAGCAGCGGCGACGGCTGGTTCATTGGCGAAAACGGAAGTGCTGCTGATCGAGCAGACGACCAGCGCAAGTAGAAGCACACACGAACGCGTGTTGAGGGCAGACATCATGGTCTCCTAACCTCCCAGATCGGGAGTTGCGAATCGGGGTCCTGTGAATCGCGGCTTGGACTTGGCCTTCCAGTGTGTCGGATGATGAGCCAGGCAGTGTAACTGCAATGTAAGAAGCCGTCGCAAGAGAAGGTAGTCCAACCTACTTGGACCCACCCCGCCGAGGGCGACTCTCTTTGCCGCGCCAGCGTCACCAACTCGACTCAGCCTGCCGTGGAGCCTACGCCGACGTTCGCTCGTGCATCGGCGACGCTTCGCCCCCACCTTGCGAAGACTAGTCCGCCTTCTGCTCGCGGAAGAGGCGCATCGCCCGATCGATCTCGGCCTTGTCGTTGGGTGGACGGACCTCGTGGGTGTCGAGGCTGTAGACAGACAGCTCGTGCGTGACCGGGTCGTACAAATAGATCAAACCACTCTCGGGGTCCGTAACCTTCAGACGCTCCGGGCGCGCGTCGGGCTCTTCGACCTGCGGCTTCTCTTCAGCGGCGTTGGAGTCGATCGGCAGCACGAACTCGGCGAGCCATACCTGGGAGGTGCGGTCGTTGTCGCGCTGGGCAGTCCACATCATCAGCGAGCCGTCGGCGTTGAATACCGGCAGGCCATCGAAGCCGGCCGCGTTCGTCACGCGGCGCGGCCGAGTACCGTACTTCGCCGGGCCGTCGGTCCCCGGGTCGGCATCGATCATGAAGACCTCGTAGTTGTCGTGTCCCATCGCAGACGTCGTGTAGATCAGGTGCCGCCCCTCCGGGTGCCAGAACGGCGCCCAATTGACATGCACGTTGTCGGTCAACTGGAACTCGCGCTCCATCCCCAGAATGTTGCCGGACTGATCGAACGCCAGCTCGGCGACGAAGATCTGCAATAGGTCGTTCCCTTTGCGATCCGATCGGTAGCAGATGCGGCGGCCGTCCGGCGAGAAGAACGGCCCACCGTCGTAGCCTTCATCGGCTGTGATCAAGACCTTGCGGCGGTCTTTGAGGTCCATCACGTAGAGGTCACCGCCGCTCTTTCCCTCTGAGACATTGTGCTCGCAGTAGACGAGGTGGCGACCGTCCGCCGAGATGCAACCTTCTGCCAGGTAGGCGTTCGGATCGGCGACCAACCGCTTCAGAGTCGCAGCCGTGCCATCGGCCTTGGCAAGGTCGCAGAGAAAGATGTCCATCTCCTGCGGAAACTGCCACACGTAGAGCCTGGACTTTCGCTGGTAGCCCGCCCGGCTGGGGTTACTCGGTGCAACCAGCGTCGACGCGAACATGACGGTGCCGGGCTTAGTCGGATGGAACCAGCCGCAGGTGTTCGATGAGCCCGATGGGCTCAGCTGGCGGATGTTCATCAATCCGGTCACGCGGCCGCCGTCGCGGACCAGGTCGCCGACATACATCTGGTAGAACGGCTGCTCCTGTAGCGGGTCGTCCTCACGCTCGATCGCCTGGAAGATGATCTGCGTGCCGTCCGGCGAGAAGTACGACTCGCCCGCCTTGCGGAACTGCTGCGAGCTGGTCAGCTGCACATGGTGGCGCAGGATTCCTTCTTCAGCCTTCGTCCACTCCGCCGACGGAGCTGCGGGGGCCGGCTTCGGAGTCTCCAGCTGGCAGAGCGACAGCGACAGTAGTAGCGGCAGGGCGCTGAGGATGTTCATCGGTAGACCTACTCGTCCTTGGGTGGTGTGACATCGCTGGGAGCCGGGCCAGCGCAAGGCAGGCCCGGGATAGTCTCGGCATGGTACTGCGGGCTGGGGCGAACTCAACACCTCGTGACCGTCGACTGTTGCCCATGTCTTCAAGACCGCCGCCAGCCAGCGAAACAGCTCCGCTGCGCGCGGCCAGGCTCGAGAAGGACCTACCTCGGAGCCAGAACCTCTCTCTGACGAATGAAAACGACTGTCAGTGACGACCCCGGGCACGCGTGTCAGCGAATTTGCGACTTGGTCGGCGTGAACGCACCGGCCTCAGGCGTGTTGCTGTGCCGCACGAACCCGTACCCCCTACGAGACATTATCGAGAATGCGCCGCAGGTCGAAGCCGCGCTCGATGGAACGCGATTCGATGGGACGCTCGACAGTTAGCAGTGCTTCGATCGAATTCTGCACCCAATGGCTATGAGACATTGCTCGGTCACACCTCGTCGGAGGCATGAGCGTTGCGGCCAACGCTTGTTACAACGTTGGCTGAGCTCTAATTCGGGATCTTCGCACTGATCCAAATCAACTGAATCGGGAACGTCACGACGTCGACGACGATCGAGATCGGCAAGAGGAGCTGCGCCGGGTAGTGGATCCCGTGCACCATCCTTGCTTGGTCTGGTTGTAGGCTGATGCCGCCCACGAGCAGCTCGACCTCCCGACCGTCGCACGAGTACCCCTCCCTCTGCCCGGAAGCTGTCTCGCTCTGGGGCCAACTGATCGCCACGCTGGGGAGGTCGTCGGTCGTAGCGTCGCGACGTGCAACACCCGCTGGGTAAGCTTCGCTCCCCTCTTCGCCGATCTGCACGAATAGCCTGACATTGTTGCTGTCAATCGGCGCCCGATAGGTTCGGCCATGCTTCTTCGCGAACTCGCGTTGCTTGCGCTCGCGTTCATCTTCTCTAGCGAGGTGCTCTCTTATCTGTGATTGAACGGTCTCTGCGGGAACGAACACATATCGGAGGTGCCGCGAGCTCGGCAGGTAAGCTGGATCGCGCTTCAACTGCGCAGCAATTGCCACACTACCGTCTGCTTGCACCCTGAAGCTTCTTGGTGATAGCTTCGCCCGCTCCATGCCAATCTGTTGCACAGCCCTCGTGCATACGCAGCCACTCGCACTCAGGGTCGCGACGCAAGCGATTGCAACTACGAAGGCTCTCTGGAAAATCGTGCGCATCGATCTCTCCCGTTTCCGCAAGCTCCGGCAGTGAGAAGGGAAGCCGGTGCCCAGCGATCGAAGTCCTACGATCGCTCCTACGATCGCTCCTACGATCGCTCCTACGATAGCAACTCCTACGATAGCAACTCCTACGCCAACGACTCCAACGACAGCAACTCACTCGCCATTCATGCCAGAACTGCTCAGGAGCTTCAGAATCCGACACGCGGCGACGACTCGCAGCACCAGGAGCAGAATGTGTCCGCGCGCTAGCACTCGATGGACAGTTGTGCCGGCACTCCTGCGCCGCAGGCCCCACATCTCATAAGGTGCTGATTCTACGACATTTGAGTCGCTTTGAGGCCGAGGGCTGCCCCCACCCCACTTCCTATGTAAGATACCGCGGCATATCTGACGCGGCGCACGATTCACAGGAGCGCCCCTGATGCCGACGTCCACCCCGAAAGGACCTTCAATGCTTCGCCCTCTTTCGCAGTTACACCGTTTCGTCCGAGCCAGCATGCTGTTCGTCGCTGTATTCGTCGCGGTGCTCTTCGTCGTCGTACAACCGCCTGCCTTCGCAGACGACTCCAAGCCCGCGGCGGGCGCGCCCAAGGAAGGCGTTTCACTCACGCAGGCCTTGCCCCGCGACCCGAACAATGTCTACGGCAAGTTCGACAACGGCTTCTCGTACATCATCCGCAAGCACACGAACCCACCGGAGCGAGCTGCCTTCTTCCTCCACGTCGACACCGGTGCTCTGAACGAGACTCCGAAGCAGAACGGCATGGCACACTTCCTCGAGCACATGGCGTTCAACGGTTCGAAGAACTTCAAGCCAGGAGAACTGATTCCGTACATGAACGACCTCGGTATGCAGTTCGGCTCCGACTCGAACGCCCACACGAGCCAGTTCGAGACGGTCTACAAGCTGTTCATGCCGAAGAACAGCGCAGAGATGACCGACAAGGCGATGACGATTCTTTCGGACTACGCCTACGGCCTGCTGCTTCTCGACGAAGAGATCGAGAAGGAGCGCAGCGTCATCCTCGAAGAAATGCGCTCGCGCAAAGGCGTACAGCAGCGTATTCGAGACGCGCTGATGCCAAAGCTGTATGCCGGATCGCGGATGGCTGAGCACACCGTCATCGGTCTCGCCGAGCTGATTGAGACCTTTCCGCGCTCTGAGTTCCTCGACTACTACAACACGTGGTATCGCCCCGAGCGCATGACACTGATCGTTGTCGGCGACATCGATCCAAAGGAGATCATCGCGAAAGCTCAGAAGGCATTCGGGACCTTCAAGGGGCGTGCGCCGGCACGTCAGGAGCAGGGCACTGGCGTCAAGCCCGTCAAAGCCTCGCGAGCGTTCGTCATGACCGATCCTGAGCTCCCGATGGGCATCGTGCAAATGGTCTCGATCCAAGAGGGGCGCCCCCCGATGAAGTCTCTCGGCGAGTTCCGAGAGAACGAGGTCGAGAACATCGGCACCCAGATCGTCTCGAAGCGTCTTCAAGAGCGCCTGCAGCGCGGCGAAGCCAGCTACATGTTCGCAAGCGCCAGCGTGACGAGTTTGTCAGACGACGCCATTCAGTCGGGAGCGAACGTTGGCGGTCAACCGGATTCTTGGGAGAAGGGGCTTGCCGAAGTCATCGAAGAGATGAAGCGAGCAATCGAGCACGGCTTCACCGAAAGAGAGCTCGAGCTGGTGAAGAAGTCGATGATCGCCGGCGCCGAGCGTCGCGTGTCGACGGAACCCACCGTCGCTGCTGCCGGCATGATGAATCGCATCAATGCAGCGGTTGGCTCCGAGCAGCCGCTGATGTCGGCGCAGCAACGCCTCGACAGCTTGCGATCAGTCATCGATTCGATCACTGTCGAAGAAGTACAAAGGCGCTTCGTCACGAACTACGCCGACCAAGGTTACACATACGTCGTGATCTTGCCCGAACAGGGCACTGAGGCACCCAGTAAAGAGAAGATCCTCGAAGTAGCCAAGAACGCCTGGGGTAAGAAGAGCGAGAAGGCGGCCGAAGAAGATGCGGGCAACCTGACCCTGCTCGAGAAGGAGCCCGAGTCGGGGAAGATCGCGTCGCAAACGACAGACAAAGAACTGGGCATCACAACGGTGCGCTTCGAGAACGGCGCTGTGCTGCATCATCGCTTCATGGACTACAACAAAGATCAAGTATCGATCGCGATGAGTGCGCCGGGTGGATCGATTCAAGAGTCGATCGCGACGAAGGGACTCTCCGATGTCGCTAGCCTCTCGAACGCTACATCTCGGCTGAGCTCGATCCAAATCCGCGACCTCATGACCGGCAAGAAGGCACGCGCCAGCGGTGGAATGGGATTCGACACGATCAACTTCAGCATCGGTGGCTCCCCCGCTGACCTCGAAGATGCCTTCCGCTTGGCGCACGCGTTGATCACAGATGCTCGCATCGAGAAGTCTGCCTTCGACACCTGGAAGACAAGCGTGCAGCAGTCGATCGAGCAGGCCAAGAGTGACGTCGGGGCACAGCTGCGGAAAGCGATCGCTGAGACCTTCCAAGGGGGCGACGTTCGCTTTCGTGAGCTAACCGAAGCAGACCTCGAGAAGGTTTCGATCGACCGCGCCCACAAGTGGATGCGCAGCAACATCGACGGTGCACCCATGGAGATCGCCGTCGTCGGTGAGATCTCACTCGAGCGCACGCTCGAGCTTGCCGGGCGCTACCTCGCTTCCCTACCCAAAGCGACCCGCGGTTTCGACGCAATGGACTCTCTACGCAAGGTCGAGCGACCGGCCGGTCCCTACACCAAACGCGTTGAGTTCGAGTCCGTCACGCCGCAGGCATTGGTGCTCGCTGGATACGTCGGTTGCGATCACAAGAACAAAGCCGACCGCCGGCGACTCTCTCTCGCTGCACGGATCATTACCGACCGCATGACGAAAGAGATCCGCGAAGAGAAGGGGCTCGTCTACAGCATCGGTTGCCAGAACGCACCTTCCCGAACCGTCCCTGGCATGGGAATGTTCTATGCGGCTGCGCCGACCGCCCCGGAGAAAGCGTCACAGCTGGCCGATACGATCCTCGCCATGCTGCAGAAATTCGCGCAGGAAGGCCCCACCGACGAGGAGCTGGAGGTCGCGAAGAAGCAGATTCAGGCGAACCTCGACGAAGAGATGAAGAAGCCTGGGTTCTGGCTCAGCGTCATGCGCGACCTTGTTCAGGCGAACAAAGACCTGGCCGACATCAAAGAGCTGAAGGCCTACTACGCAGCTATGACGAAGGAACATCTGCAAGAGACGGCAGCCAAGTACTTCACGCCGGAACGCGTCCTTCGTTACGAGATGATTCCGACTGCTCCGAAGACCGAACCTAAAGAGTAAGCGACTTCAGTACAGAGCACGGCCACGCGGTAGGATGCCATCGTCTTGCTGTGTGGCCGTGTTTGCATCGACTCGTTGCTGTCGGTTTCTGGCGGCCGCATGCATCTAGGGACAGCTGTAGCGCACGTCACACGGTAGAGAGTCCGGCGTGTTGTCGAAACCGCAAGGACCGAACGGCTGCGGTATCGGCGGCCCGGCACCGAAAATCGCGTAGATCAGCGCGATGGGGTCTGCCAGATTCACAGTGTCATCGTCATTGGCGTCAGCCGCATCGACGCACAGCAGCGGCGCACCTTGTGAGAACAACGTCCCCAACAATTCGATCGGATCGGACAGATTCACACTGCCGTCAAGGTTGCTGTCACCCCGACGAAAACCCGCAAACTCGTTGCGAAACACCAAGACCGACGGGCCAAAGCCGCTGCTGAATGCACAGCCGAGATCGAGGTCGCCATCGAGATCGACATCGTGAAGCTCTAGTTCGAGGGCGAGGCTCAGCGACGCGAGAGGATTGTACGGGCTGAGCACGAAAGTCTCGCCAAGCGTGAAGCCGCCCGCACCATCGCCAAAGAGCGTGCCGCACCCTGACTCGACGACTCCCGACGTCACAACATCGAGAGCGCCGTCACCATCGACGTCGCCCACAACCACGTTGTGCGCCCCGGTCGCGACGGCCGTCGTAGATCCCGGCAACCCAAACAGTCCACCGGCCAAGCCGAAACGAACGCTGACGGTATCGTCCGCTTCATCGCCAGTGACCAAGTCGCTGATCCCGTCCCCGTTCAGATCGGCCAAGTGGAATTGGTACACACCCGAGCCCACAACGACATCCTGCCCAGCGCCAAAGACTCCACTTCCGTTGTTCAAACGAATGCTGACCGTATCGCCCGCGCCAGAACCAACAAACGGTGCAGCCGACAGAAGGTCCCGGTCTCCGTCGCCGTCTACATCTTCCAGCAAGACGGTGCCGAAACCACTGGCGCTGGCGGGTACGACTTGGGCGGCCGGCGAGACAAACACACCGGCGCTCGTCCCCAGGTGAATCCGCACGGCACCGACTAACGGCACTGCTAGATCAGGGATCGAATCTCCGTTCACATCACCAAAGGCTGGATAACGTGTGTTGGTGACCGGAATCGAGACGCCCGGCCCGGACGCCGGAAACACACCTCCCGTGTTCAAACGAGTTTCGATGCACGAGTTCCCAGCTTTGTCGATGCCCACGGCGATGTCCAAGTCGCCATCGTTGTCGAGATCCACGAGCCTCACGAAGCGCGGCGTAGCACCCGTCGAAATGACTTGGCCGGTAGTGGCAAACACTCCGGAGCCCAGACCGAGCCGGACATTCACTTCCGACCCAGTCGAAGCGACGAGGTCAGGTACCCCGTCGCCGTTGAGGTCGCCGAACTCAATCGACTCGAGACCCAAGGGCACGACGAGATTGTCCGACACTGGCTCAAAGATGCCCCGCTCTTGCGCCCAGCCCGACCCCACGAGCATGATCGAAACCACCAGTGCAATGCGAAAAATCAGCATCGGCCCTCCCTATGATCGATCACCCGACCTACCTGATACAGTAGCCCTCGGCCTGGTTAGACTGCACTCGCGTTCAGGGAAGTCCGAGCGCAGTGAACGCCTTGGATCGTATGCTTGAACTGGGTGCGCCACAATCAGACCCGATACACAACTGACGGATGGTTGGAACGGATGGCTCGATAGGACACTCAATGACGAGCTGAACGGTGGGCGCCGCCGTGCGGGCTTCCCACCGTTCTCGCTCGCCAGCCTACTCGATTGTACGTGAGACGCCCTCTGTCAGAGAGTGTTCTCGCACCCGAGGTCGTAGTCAAACATCGCAGAGTCGAGCGTCGTGTCCTCGCCAGAGTCCGGGAACGGCGCCGGCGGCTCTGCGCCCATCGAGAACAGGTAGCTCAGCGTCGCGACCGGATCAGCAATGTCGACCGATCCATCATCGTTTGAGTCCATCGCGTCAAGGCACGGCGCAGGGCCCATACTGAACAGATACGCGAGCGTCGCGACCGGGTCACCGATGTTCACATTGCCGTCAATGTTTGCGTCGGCGCGAATGAACTCACCGCTGTTGACCTCGACAACAATGGTAACGAGCGCGTCGTCGACGAACACTTCATAGGGAGACGTGCCGAAGACGAAGCTGTCCTGCGACTTTCTCACGGTGCCAGTCGATACCGTATTCTCGGTGGCCAAGAACAAACCCGGATCGACATCGAACTCCAGCGTGAAGAAGCGTCGAGCGATTGGAAACATCTCGTTGTCACTGGTGGTATCGAACGTGCAATCGATCGTGAAGCCACCGGCGGTCAGCACCGGTAGGAAGAAGGCCGGCCCCAGGCCACCGTTGATCGCGAGGAGTTCGTCGGCCATGGAGATACCGGTGACGGCGAGGATGTTTCGGTCGAAGTCGGCGCCCAGATACAGGGCACCGACTGGTGTTGGCGCCACGGAAAGGGGTAGTTCTTCTTCGATCAGAACATCCGTTGAGAGTGTTGCAGCACCTGCGGTCGCATCAACCGTCAAGCGCGCATCTTCGATGTCGAACACGAAGCCTGTGTGCTCGAACAACTCCACTACTCCGCTCGAGCTAAGTATGTACATCGGAATGGGAGTGCCGCCTGACCCTGTTGTGTTGACAGACGGAGCCAAAGCACCAGTGGCCACTTGAACACTCGTTGACGACCCAAGAGCTACGGCCCCAGGCGTAATGTCGAAGTCGAACTCTGCCACAGGCGTGGCTGTCGGAAATGTGGTCGCCACTCCGCCCGCTGCCGAATAGATGCAATCCACCGTCGTCATCGCCGGGCCACCGGTGGTGCCACTGGGTGTGTGCGTAACATTGAAGACCGCTGGTGAGCTCCCGAGAAGAGCGCTGAAGCTTGGCGTCGGTGTGACGGTGGGTGCAACAAGCACTGTATCGTCGTACTCGATCGTGAAACTGAAACCCGTTGACGGGTCGAGGGGGCCAGCCGGGTCGTTGTCATTGCCGGCAATCCACGTATAGATCTTCAGCAAGCCGCCACGGGTCGGGTGCACCGGGACGTTGTCCGGCGCCACGAGATCGAGCTGATAGCCCGGGCTTTGGCATGGATCGGGGACCCAGTCGCCGTTGTCGTCGTCAAAGGCACCGCTGAGGATCTCGAATGCATCTGGATAGTCGTTCGTGTTGCAGTCCTGCAGTGGCGTCATACAGACGCCGCCGATCCCATAGATCGGGTCGGGACCGGCCGCGCCCCAGTCGCGATACTGCGCGGCCCAATCTTCGAGAACTGCGCGCACGCCGGACGCGTTGCCGGTCGGATTGGCTGACCAGAGTGTGGCGCACACCCCAGCTGCATTCGGTGCGGCGCAGCTGGTGCCGATGAACGAACTGAAGAACGAACCACCGGTGCGCACTACGCAGCTAAAGTCTGGAACTTGCGCCCCGCCCTTGGATGGGCCTCGGCTGGAGTAGGCAGTGATGATTGCGTTCGTTCCATTCGGCTGCGAGTACCACTGACGGTTGACCGCGCCGATTGCCAGCACGTTGGGATGCGTCGCATTCGCCGGCGATGTGTAGGAACTCGTGGGCACCCGGTGTTCGGGCCAAGTCAAACCGTCGTCGCTGTAGATCTCGAACTGAGTTGCTGGCGACGCTGTGTTGCGACGGACCATCACCTGCACCAAGACCGCACTACCCGTCGTGTTCTCCCACGAGACATCCTCGAATGTCGTACCGCCGGCTGTCGACGCCGACAGGGTGACCGTCCCGGATGCGTCGAGGAGGATCAAGTCGAAGTCCTCGTTGCCCATAGTCGTATCCCACCGCAGGTTGAATCGTGCCCAGTCCTCGTCGGGGACCGCCACAGTCAGCATCTCGTCCGTAGTCCCGGCGAAGTTGTGGAAATCGTCACCGTCCGGGTCAAAGAAGGTGTTCAGGTAGTGGCAGTCGGCCCGGTTACCGCACGATTTGAAGATCAGCGTGCCCGCCGCTCCCGCACTGTTCACAGCGGCACACAAGACGTCGGAATCGTCATCCCACTCCGGAACGAAGCCAAGCGACAGGTTCATGAGATGCACGCCTTCTGCCACCATGTCGTCAACCGCGAGCGCAGCCTGCGTGAGCGAGCTGATCTTCGCGAGCCGATACTCGGCCGCGGGTGCGTAATCGAAGATCGTCTCCATCACCATGCGACCGTGTTGGCGTTCTGTGAAGTACATTGAAGAAGCAGTGTAGTTCTCGGCGGTGATCGGCGCGGGCGCGTCCCCGGAAATGACCGAGAACAGATAGCCGCCATAGCTGACGTCGACGATGCCGATCGTCATGCCGGATCCGTTGAAGCCATCCAGTCGGTAGTCACGAGCTTCGGTGCGTAACGGGCCGCTACCTTCGGCGCTCCCGTTCGCCCCTTCGGCCGAGAGTCCGAGTCCACACGGCTTGATCTTCGTGCCAGCCGGCATGAGCGCTGCACACGCGCTCAACTGGTCGGCCGGAAGATAGCCCTCGACGGCCGATCGCACCCGATAGATGACTTCGCCGCCGAACGGCAGGAGTTGAGCCCGTGTAACGGCCTCTTCGCCAACCGGGCGGAAGAGCTCGACGCGCACCTTGCCGTCTTCGCGCAGCTCGATCTCGCGCGCGGCGAGACGACGCTTCTTCTCGGCGAACGACAACGTTGGGTCGGCCCAGGTCAACTCGGCATAGAGCAACTGTGAGTGCAAACCATGCTGCGCCACGGGCAAGTCGCCAAAACTCACTCGAGCTGGGTCGACATCGGTGTATTGCGGCGCAGCGAACTGGAACAACACCGGTTGGCCAACAACAGGGCTTGCGATACAGAACACGAAAAGGGACAGCAGTGAAGCTTGTCGGGCGGTGGGCATCTTGGCGTCTCCTTGTGGCACAGCCACGGTTGGTGTGTGTCGATAAGGCAGCAACGGTGCTACCCAAGGAGAGACACGCAAGGAGCGCCAACGGGGGATCAGGGTTTCTCAGATGACACCATAACTCGTTCCTTCAAATAGACTAATGGACCTGCGCCGCTGCGCCCCATCGGGCCCCACTGTCGTAACGGCTGGCCAGTCCGGGCAGGGCTACTCCCGGCGGTTGGCCCACGTGGCGTCAGAACGTATTGGAGGTGCACGGCGAGATGATCCGGAAGCGTTTCTGACTCAAACGATGGCTGCTCCGGGGTGCCCGACAGCATCGACCTAGGCTAGGCCATTCTCGTTATCACCGTCGCGAGTGTCGGCTCGGCCATCGCTGCCATTAGTCTTCGACGACGACCGTTTCCCCTCGGGTCAGCTGCACCGTTCGTACCAGTGGGTCGGGTGCCTGCTCCGACTCACGGCGTAGCTGGAATCGCCACTCCACGGGGCGCAGGGCTGCCAGCTGGAGGGTGTCTTCTTCGGTGCTGTAGTTCCAGCTGCCTTGCCAGTCAGCCGAACGTTCTCCCCTCCACGACGCGTGCACGAACCACTGCCCTGTCCAGTTGGCGGGGCGTCGAATGATCGCCGTGCCGCCTCGCGGTAGCTCGACGAGCTGCTCGTAGGCATCATGAGCCTCGCAGTCGAGTTCGACTTGGCGGGTCGGGAGGCTCCCGGATGCACCGTGCTCTTGCACTCGCAGCGTGACTACTCCCGCGGGCACAACAATCTCGTAGTCTCCGGAGCTCAAAGGTTCGAGTCGTGTCACGCCTTTGCGGATTCCCGCCTCCTCGGTGCGCGCAACCCAGCGCGTGACCAGCGTGCCGGCGAACGGCGATCCATCGTCGTAACGGGCGGACAGTGCGACGGTCGCAGTTGCAGGCTCGGGAGTTGGATCGATCTCAACGCGCACCTCAACGAGGCCCTTGACCCCCGCCGGATCTGCGACGGGTTCCGCCCGCCATTTGACCTCGGCATTCCCCGACCGCACGGTTCCGTAGAACTGAGCACGTGTAATGACGCGATCTGCGAGCTTCGGTAGGAACAGCGCTTTCGGTTTCACCGCGAAGCTGACTTCTCCCGCTCCTCGGCCAACCCATTGGCCGTAGTCCTCTGTGGTGCCATCCGCGAATGTGAGATCCATGTGGAAGGTCGCGCGCGCACGCTCGACGGGTCGCCCTGTGTTCGTGTCGATCACTTCGAGCCGCACACCTAGGAGCTGCCGGGCGATCCACAAAACGTCCTTGTCGCCGGCGCTTACTCTTTGGGGTTCTTCGATGGTCCAATCGGGACTCAATGCACGCACGATCAGGTCACCCTCGGGAAGCCCGCTGAATTCGACGCGCCCGGTGCGATCCGAAGTCGCCTCACACTGGTAGTACACAGAGGCCGAGTCTGCGAGTGCAGCTCGCTCAGCACGCAAACGTGTCTGGCTGGGACTGACGTGGTCAACTCCCGTGCCGTCCGCGGTGTGTGTCAGCAACTCCAAGCCTGGCACGGGACCGCCAAGTTCGTCGACCACTCGTCCAGACAGTGGCAGGCCACGCTCGAGGACAACCGTCACTTCCTCGTTGAGCCGCCCCGGTACGACCTCCAACAAGAGTGCACTGAGGAACCCGTTGGCGCTCACTCCGAGGTCGGCGACCGGCCAGTCTTCGGGCGGGATGTGGAATCGTCCAGCTTCGTCGCTGGCCGTCTGGGCGAGAATCGTTGCTCTGGCGCTCTTGCGGGCGCCCGACTCGTCTTCGCCCGGAGCTGCGAGGTACACCGTGGCACCAGCGATCGGCCCCCCCTGCTCATCCACCACGTTCCCGAACAGGCCAGTCGGCCTCGAGTCATCCGCTTCGTCTGCCGTCGCGTTGTCTTGAACGTTGGCGGGATCGGAAGTCAGCAGACTCTTGGGTGCGGACAAGTTCTCCGTCATAACCCCACGGTCTACGGCCGGAGGTGTGGGGGCGTGGACAACCAGCGAGTCATCTTGGGTCTGAACTGGCTGCGAGGTCGCCAGAAACCATAAGCCCCAACAGATGGCCAGCGCCACCACGAACGTGCATACCTTCAATGAGTTCATAGCGCTCCAAACAGCAACCGACCCTACGAGTTTCGCTGAAGCACCGGCGGTCGCAGGACCGGGCTTACTGGACGCTAGCGGAGCGAGCACTACGCTCCACACCACTCCGTCACGTTCATAGCGGCGTGAGAGTTCCTCACGCAGGAGTTGGAGACCGCGACGGGTGCGCCAGCGCACGGTGTCGACGCGTTGCCCGTCCTCTTTGGCGATCTGCTCTGCACTCATCCCTTCGAGATAGCGCAGCAAGATCGTGCGCCGAAACGGCTCAGGCAAACGGCGCACGGCCGCGGTAACCTGCTCAGCGACCTCGGCGCGCGCCACGAGTTCGGTCGGGTCCGGCAACGTCTCGGGGACCGCCACGCGTTGCTCGCGTTGTGTGCGTCGCGCGGCACTCCGAAATCGGCGAGCCACCAACCGGCGAGCGACCGACGCGAGCCATGCTCGCGGAGGCGCGCCCGCCGGCAACGGGCCTTCGAGCGCAGCCACCATAGTGTCTTGAACGAGATCATCGGCTGCGTGCGCTTCCATCAGCAGCGCACGCGCGAGTCCCTTGAGCCAAGTTAGATCGGTTGAGTCGATTCGCATCTCAGTCCTGCATGAAGCTGGGTCTCTGTTGTGCGTGCTACTAGTGAGTTCCCGCGGAGTCAGAAAACGCGAACGGGAGATCGCGGAGTTTCAAAGATCCGCCGCGTGCGATAGTACCGTCGGGCTTGGGTCGACTCACGGTGGCGTGCCGTTCCAGCGACCCGAGGTACTCGCGAGGATCAAGCAACACGAGCCAATGCCTGAAGTTAGCAATCCATGCTGACTCGACGAATGCGAGGGCCAATCAGGTCCCACGCTGTCAGGTCCCACGCTGTGGTGTAGGTCCTTGGGACGAGACTTTGGCGACGGGGCTTTGAAGCTGGGCTCCCTCGGAGGCGTCTTGCTGCTAACCGTGATGCCCCGGCTTGTGTTGGTCGAGTCGTGTTGTCAGCTGCCGCTCACCCGCTTGAAGTGCACCGGGGACTCCTCATCGGTTCCATCGAGAACCAGAGTGTCCGCATCCTCGAACCAGCCCGTCTGGACCGTCTTGGCGTCGTTGTCGAGAAAGACCAGCTTGAACTTGGAGCCAGCGGCAGCCTCCACGCGATAGGGTCGTATCTTCCCGGCAGGCCCACCGATCCAATTCGCGCTACTGACGCACTTCCCGTCGGCGCGAAAACTCAAGGAGATGTCCAACTCGGCAAACAACCCATCGATGATTTCTGCGAGTTCCGGATCCGCAGCTGCGGCCTCGGGATCGGCGATCTCGGGAGGATCGAGTTTCCAGGAGCCAACAATCAACTCGGTCGGTGTTGGACCGCCGCACGACACGATAAGTACGCCAACGGACAATGAGAGTAGGGTCAAGGCGCGAACCATGGAGTTCCTTTCCGCTCGAGGGCGCTTGAGTCGCTACCGCGACAATGCAGCGCAAACGCTATGCCGCGACGCTGGCCGACTCCAGATCAAACCAGTATCTGCGAAGGGTTCTGCGTCTCATGGTCTCCAAGTGGGGCCACGCAGCGGCACCCTATCGTTGGGGGCCAACTCAACGCAGGTCGCCCCCTTCTAGTGCTACTCCTCGGCGCTGCCTGAAAACTGAATCCCTGCGAGACGGGCGAGATCGTAGTGCCAAGTAGCCAGGTCGCGGCGATCGAAGCCGCTCAGCGAGTCGTGCCCACACGCGCGTGCCAACACCTTCATCAATTCGACAGAAGCGTTGAAGAAAGTCGCGAGGCGCTGCGCTGCGGCGTCGACGTCCAGCCGCTTGCGCAATTCCGGCTTCTGCGTGGCAATCCCAGCCGGGCACAGATTCGTGTTGCAGATCCGCGCCGCTACACAGCCTATCGCTTGCATTGCTGAGTTCGCGAGAGCAATGCCATCGGCACCCAAAGCCAGGGCCTTCGCAAAATCCTGAGGCAGGCGCAGCCCACCCGTCGCGATCAGAGTGACACGACCACTAGCCCCTTTGGCATCCAGGAAACGGCGAGCGCGTCCGATCGCGGGAATCGTCGGGACTGAAATGTGGTCACGAAAAATGGTGGGGGCTGCTCCAGTACCGCCGCCGCGGCCGTCGAGGATCACATAGTCAGCACCCGCGTCCAGAGCGAACTGCATGTCTGCTTCGATGTGATTCGCGCTCAGTTTGAAACCGATCGGAATGCCTCCCGTGATCTCGCGCACGCGATCCCCGAAGCGCGCGAAGTCCTCCACGGTCGCAAGGTCCGTGAACGTCGCCGGTGAAACCGCAGCCGTTCCCGGCTCGAGCTTGCGAACCTCGGCGATCTTGCCAATGTTCTTCGCCCCGGGCAGGTGCCCCCCAGTACCGGTCTTAGCACCCTGCCCTCCCTTGAAGTGAAAGGCCTGAACTTTCTCCAGGAGCGACTCTTCGTAGCCAAACTGCGCGGACGCGAGCTCATAGAAATAGCGAGAGTTCGCCATCTGCTCCTCGGGCAACATGCCACCCTCTCCAGAGCAGATCCCTGTGCCCGCCAGCTCGGCGCCGCGGCTCATCGCCAGCTTGGCCTCTTCGGACAGGGCGCCAAAGCTCATGTCCGAAACGAACAGCGGGATGTCTAGCGTCAGAGGCCTCTTCGCCGACGGCCCAATGACCAACTCAGTGGCTACCGGCGCATCATCCAAGAGCGGCTTCCTCGCCATCTGCGCGACGATGATCTGGATCTGATCCCACTCAGGGAGCTCTCCCCTGGGCACGCCCATCGCCGCCATCGGTCCATGATGGCCAAGCTTCGACAGACCATCCCGGGCGAGCTCGTGGATAAACGCAACCGCAGGCTCTTCCGGTGTTGGGGCAGCCTCCGGCGGGCCGTCGCCGCCCGCGCTGGGCAACTCGTACTCCTGACCAATCTGGTCCTGAGGCACCTTCGCATGGCTCCCATCACAGAACGGTGGATTGCCGGTCTGCTTGCATCGACACAGATAGGCCTTCGCATCCTCTTCGACGCTGAACTTCTGCGGCACCATGCCAGTTCCCGCATGCGAGCCGTCACAGAACGGCTGGCTCTTCGACAGTCCACATCGGCAATAGTAGTAGTCCGATCCAGACTCGAGGTCGACTGCGATCGGCGCTCCGGCGGCGACTACTGGCTTGGTCATGAGACTCCTGACGGCGTTGGGTGGAACTGAAACTCCGCTTGTAACCTCGAAGTTCGTTAGAGGTCAAGCGACGAAGGCACCGCTGTAGAACCGATAGTCGGGGCAACAGATTTTTTCGCTGGCGACAGAAGTAGCAGACGGTTGGCAAGCGCCGATCGACTCCCCGCTACCAACCCTGTACCGAACAAGGAGAACCTCGTCGTCGACTTGACGTCCACGGTCGGCTCGCAGACGATGGCGAGCGCTGGCGAGGACTTGCCCCGAGTATCCAACACTCGGCGCCAGAACAAGCGTGAGAGAGAGCGTCTATGCAGAAGCGGAAGAAGAGTGCGCGAACCGTGTACGCGATCGCTTCTGTACTCGGGTTGGTGACTCTGACTACATTGCTCGGATTGGCCTACTCGGCGCTTCGGCCGCTCGAGGCCGTCATTGCCGTGGACTTCGAGGAGACACTACGAAGGGCAACGGAGATTTCAGCAACGAAGACACTGAGCCCAATGTCGATCAACTCCGAAAGGACTTCAGCTCGGCTCGTCTTCTGGCGTCAGCACATCTTCTGGCAGGGTGCACGCTACTGGCTGAGCGTCGAGAGAGTCAGCGCAACGGAAACCCGAGTGAAGATTCGTGGATGTCGCGATCATGGTTCCCTTCCAGGCTGCAACATCTTTCGAGAGGCGAACAAGACAGCGCTCTTGAAGGAGCTTGAGAGCGGCAGAAGGTAGCCGCGGGAGCTCACAAGACAGCGGTCAACACCGCTTGACACACTAAAGTATCATTGTATGATACAAATATGCTGACGATCAATTTCGATTCCCCCGTCTCCTTGACTGCCCAGATCACCGACGGGGTCCGACGCGCGATCGCTGTCGGCGAACTGGCAGCCGGGACCGTGCTTCCGCCGGTCCGACAGCTGGCCGCTGACCTAGGAGTCAACCTGAACACAGTGGCTCGGGCCTACCGAGCACTGGAAGAGCGCGGTCTGGTCGTCACGCGGCGAGGCCGCGGCACGTCCGTCGCCGCAACGACGGAGACCGCTCGTCCGAAACGAGAAGTCGTCAAGGACGTCTCGGCGAAGCTACGCCCACTCCTGTCCGACGCGCGTCTCGCCGGCCTCGGCGCCGACCAAGTTCGCGAGCTCGTAGAGCGGGAGATGAAGCTCGTATGGAAAAGAGGATGACATGTTAGCGTTCCATCTCTGCTTTCCGCTATTCATGGAGCTGTTCCCAGTCCTTTTTGCGCTGACGACACCGACGCGGATCGATGCCGCCCGTGACGAAGACGAAGTGCTGCAGCGAGTCGGCGTCCTGCAAACTCGGCTGTTGGTTGCGACCGTCGTAGCCGTCGCCGTGACCGTTGCGCTATGGGTAGGCGGCATGACTCGCGTCGCCGGATTCACGTGGCCGCTCTTCTTCCCGTTGTTCTTTGGCTTCGCACGCCCGCTGATGATTGCGAAGAACCCGGCATGGGGGTCGAACGCCCGACACGACTCACGCCGAAGTGCGTCGTTCGAACATCGCGATCCGCAGCGCATCGTGCCAGCGTCAGCGTGGCTGCCACTGCATCTGGTCAATGCTGTGATGGCGGGAGTACTCGTTTGGCAATGGCAAGAGCTCGTGACGAACTTCGGTGTCAGCCACGCCATCGTGGGCGTGATGATCTGGGCCGTGGCGGCTGGTTTCTGCATTGTCGTCGGAATGTTCGCTGTCGACGCAACGGCTCGCGAGCCAGAGCCGCGGCCGGATGAACCCAACCCGCAGATCGAAGAACTGTACGTTAAGAACCGACGCTTCCGCGCGTGGACCTTCTTCGGCGGCACCGTGCTGACGTCGCTCCTGCTCCACAGCTGCGCCACATTGATCGTGTGGGGCCCGTCGGGCGCTGTCGTATGGATCGGTTCGATCGGCGGCGCAACCCTGGGAGTCGTCGGTGGGATCGTTGGCGTCATCTGCGATCTCAGGAGAGTGAAGATCCAGGAACTAGTACGCAGCGTCAGCCTGGCCAAGGACGATGACGTCAGGTAGACGGCTGGGTGTCATCCCTTCGGCATTGCCATTGCCAGTGCCCTAAGCACGCCACCTGGACAACAAACCACTCGGTCCCTCCATGCCTGGGCCTCAGTAGTTTCTGCTCTCAGCCTGCCCATAGCTCACTCTGCGCTGAACTTTGGCTCGAGCCGGTGCGCCTCTCGTAGGAGAGTCGCACCAGCTCTAGATTTGAGATCGTGAGAACAGCGCGGTTGTTGCCCGCACTAGCGCCCGTGGCTCTCTATGGGCAAGCGCTCGCTGCGCACGTCAACAATGCGACCGTCGGATCGGGTCCACAGAAGGGGTATGGCGGCTGTGGCCGAGAACCTCCGGCGAAACCGAACTGTAGCACCGCAACAGCGTCAGCAAGGTCGAGCGTGTCGTCATCATTGACATCTCCGGCTTGCTCACACCCAAGCGATGCTCCAGGTGCGACGGCGAAGAGATACTGAAGAAGGAAAACCGCGTCAGGGATAGCTACAACGCTGCCATCTCCATTTACGTCGCCACGAATCAGGTCGGATCCGAGACTCGAGAGCGATAGGACCAAGTCGCGGGCACGAACAGTCCTGGGAGCAGGGTGGGCGGTGCAGCTCGTGTTGGCTGCAACGGACGTGGCAATGAGCAAATCTTGCATTTGGTCTGGACTGAGTTGAACTCCCATAGCGTTGGCACGCTGTCGCAAGCAAGCGAGCGCTCCGGCAACGTGCGGGACGGCCAATGACGTGCCAGAAGCAGAGATCGTCGTTCCCCCGATCCGAGTCGTCAGGATGGACGATCCGGGCGCGGCCAACTGGTTGCACGCGCCTTGATGGCTTGACACGACGAGCCCATGCGGCGGTGAAGAGAGATTGGTTCGCGCGACGGGGACCGCTGCAGTCACGCAGCCTGGCCGCTTCATACCGTTACATTGCGTAGAGTTGCCACTGGAAACAATCGGCAGTACACCGGCATTGCGTGCTGCGTCAAGGGCGACTGCAAACAGCATCGTGTCAGCGTTCGCAGCATCGCAGGGGCAAGCGGTGAACGTACCCTGGCCGAGGCTCAGGTTCATGATGCTGAGATCAGAGTAGTTGGACCTCACGCTGACGACGTAGTCGATGCCCGCTACGATGTCGGACGACCATCCAGAGGCGTTGGAGTCGAGTACCTCGACCGCGAGAATGCGCGCGTCAGGCGCCATTCCCTTCGGAGCAACAAGGCCTCGTGAAGTAATGACACCAGATACCGCGGTCCCGTGGCCGGCCACGTCCTCGGCTCCGGGTCCCTGATCGACGCCCTGATCCAAGAAGTGCCATGCGCCGGGAGCCAGATCATCCATGAGGTCCGGGTGGTTGGTATCGATCCCGCTGTCGACGACCGCCACCGTGACTCCAATGCCGGTCCAACCCGCCATATGCACCCAATCGCCCTCGACGAACGGCACCGATCCGTCTAGCTCGCCTTGTGACCTGCGATCGAGTCCGGCAGCGCGAACGATTGGTGAGCGTAGCACGATCCGCCAGCCCGACTCGGTGATCCACCCCGCCATTGCAGGAACGTGTTTGTAGCGGTACGCCGGGTCGAAGCTGGGACCCAATGCTGAGAGCAGTTGCTCTTGAGCAGCGAAGATCTCTTCCGGTCGCAGCGTCGGCGTCACCAGGACGATGTTCACGAAGACTGACTGTTCAGGAAGGAGAGCAAATTGTCGTGAGACGTCGGGGTCGACGAGCACAGGCTCCACCCGAGCGCTAGCGGGTGCCTCGCTGAAGGCCGCGGTGGACATACACGCCATGAGTACAACAAAGAGCACGGGCGTCTGGGGAGCCGGCATGGCGGGACTCCGTTTGGTACTAGTCCGCTGAGGAGGGGCAGCGAACATAGGATAGTGTCCACGCTACGGCGTGGTGGTGTTACAGCTTGCTTGGTGTCTCAATCGCATTTGGGTATCTCGTGTGACAGAACACCCCCTTGCGAATTCGAGATCCGGTCCACGGTCGGCGGTCGGTGAGCGGCGCCGCGTCACCGAGGAGACCAAGAAAAAAGCCCCGGCCTGCAGTTACCTGCGGGCCGGAGCTTCGATTGACTACGATACGCCTGAGAAACTAGCTGGACTTGAGCGCGTCGCGAATCTCGGTCAGGAGCACGACTTCGTCGGTCGGCTTGGGCGGCTCCGCCGGCTTCTCTTCTTCCTTCTTCTTCAGCTTGTTCATCGCGCGGATGACCATGAAGATCGCGAAGGCCACGATAATGAAGTTGACGACGTTGTTTGCAAACAGGCCGTAGTTGAGCGTCACGGCGCCCGCTTTGTGGGCCTCTTCGATCGTCTTGAACGTGACGCCCTCCGTGCCACCCTGCAGCACGATAAACATGTTACTGAAGTCGAGATTGCCCAGCAGCATCCCGATAGGCGGCATCAGCACGTCCGCCACGAATGACTTCACAATGGTGCCGAAAGCGGCGCCGATCACGATACCGACGGCCATGTCTATGACATTGCCGCGCATCGCAAATTCCTTGAACTCCTTCAACATCGCTTCTTCCTTTCAATTGAATCGAAACATTCGGAGCCGAGCCCGGCCTCCGATCTGAACCTTGCGGTAGGAGTAGCATCATGGCGTGGGTCGCCCACTGCGGATATCAGGGAAAACCCGTCAAGACGCTGCGAAATCCCCTAGGCATGGAAAATGTGTGATACGGACGCTAGCACGGACAGCTTCGAAGTTGAAGTCAAGCTTCGCTGTAAAGCCCGTCAAGGCCGTGTCATTGAGCATGCGCCCGCCCCAAGACCCTGTCAAACATTCCGACACTTTACGGACGTCGGGCTCCAACAACCGTCAACGGCCTGGGCGCCGCGGCGCCGCGGGGGGGGTGGCGACAAAGCTGGGCGTGATGGTCGCGCCTACTGAGCGCGGCTTCAAGAATGTCGGACAGCGTCGCCTAGGGGCACGGTGCCACATCCACCGGGATCGTTGCTCCGGGGGTGGTTGGAGCAGTCACGAAGTGATACGGCTGCGATGTTGCGGGAAGCAGGCCGAAGCATGGGTCGACCTCGAAATGCACTTCGATACCAGTAGGCGTCGACACCAGCTGCGAGATCTCGACATCCGGGCCAGTGCTGACGAAGTAGCGCACGACGACGACGACCATCGACTGCGAGAAGTCGACCGCGGGTGGTGGCGGCGGCGTGATGGACCCCCCGACGTGCTCAGCCCATAACGTTAGCCACGTAGCGGAATCGCGCACGATCGTCACCTGGGGCAACAAGTTCGTCGTGATCCCCTCAAGCAGCGTTGCCTGTGGCAATACCGTGGCACACGTTGGCCCCGGCTGCACGCAATCGAGTGCATCCACGGTCGGATCGACGCCGCAGTCAGGATAGGGTGCCGGCAGATCGACTGGCAACCCTGTCGGAAACAGAGTGCCAAGCATTGCCACCGCGTCGGCGACGTTCAAGCTCCCGTCGTCGTTGGCGTCACAAGCATCGTCACACGTCAGCTGTGGTGCCGGTAGCTGCGGCGGGAACAAGTGGCCCAACAGGAACACGACATCGGCGAGGTTGAACGAGGCGTCAGCGTTGCATTCACCGCGCACGAACTGCGGCGCGGGGGCCAACGCCTGTGCTGTCGCCTGCAGCGAGAATCCATCGTAAGCACAAGCGTTGAGCTGCGCGAAGATGTCAATCACGAGTAGTGTCTCGAATGCAGCCCCGCCTGCGACATAGCCACTGCTAGTGAACAGCTGCGTCGGGCCGCCATTCACGGACAGATTGAGGTCCATCTGATGCTGGCCACTTGTGATGTCGACGTGGTAAGTACCGCTTCCGGTGACGTTGGTCGGTGTCGTCGTGTTGACCACGGTCCACTGGACGTTGTTGATTGCAAAATCCCGAATCGGCAGTAGCGGCGGAAACAACTCCTGCATTTCGAACGTACCGCTGACATTGCCGATGAACTGCACCGGGCAAGCGCACTGCGACGGCCCCTGACAACCGGTCGAGAACCAGCTCTGCTGCGACGTCAGCTGGTAGGTCGTCGGTCCCTGCGCGGAGAGCGGCAGCGAGATGATCAATACGACAGCAAGTCCCATTGTTAGGCGAGCCACGTCAGTCTCCTTCCCGGAAGATCCAGAGAAGTGCAGTGTCTCCATCGATCGCGACATCTGCAAGTCCCCCCTCTGGAAACGACAGCACGCGGTACCTGTGACACTTGCGGGGCGGTGACATTGCGAAACGCGGCTCACAACCCAGGCAATGGCCCTGCGAGGGTTTGTCAGCCAATCCCGCTGCTTCGCAGAACAACCCGCTGCATCTCCTTCGGGGAGAAGTTGGCACGTCGCGAGCCGGTTCGACTGTCGAACCACCTCGCTCCAGGCCCTGATCGAGCTCCCTCAGCGATTAGGGAGTCGTGCAGACCGAAGTAGGAGCGAGACAATCGAGTGCGTCTGCCGTTGGGTCTGGGCCGCACCCCGGAAACGGGGCTGGCAGTACTGGCGGCGGCCCCTGAGCAAACAACGTGGATAGGATCGCAATCGCATCCGCCACATTCAGGCTCGCGTCATCGTTGGCATCACAGGCGTCCATGCAGTCGAGAGTTGGGAGAGCTCCCTGAGGAAAGAGGAATGCCAACAGAAAAACTGCATCGGCAATGTTGAAGATCGCATCTGAGTTACAATCACCTCGGGTGAATTCAAGCGGTGAGGCGGGGGTGGCTTCAATCAGGAACCCGTCATAGACGCAGTCGTTCAGCTGCGAGAAGATGTCGACGGTCAAAGCCGTACCTATGTTGGCACCACCCGCGACATTGCTTGTGGTCGTGAACTGCTGCGAGATACCGTTGATCACTAAGTTGACGGTCATCTGGTGCATTCCGGTCGTGACGTCAATCTGGTAAGTGCCGCTTCCCGTGACTGCGGTGACCAGAGGCGCCGTGCTACTGAGGATACTCCACTGAATGCTATCCACCGCGAAGTCGCGGACAGGCGCCAACGGCGAAGACAACTCTAGCAGCTGGAATGTGCCCTGCACGCTACCCACAACCTGCACAAAACAGTGGCAAGTAGACGGCCCGTGGCACCCTGTCGAGAATACACTGGGTGCTGCCAACTCGTATGTCGTCGGATTCACCTGCGCACAAGCCGACGAGAACCACAGATTCATCGCCACCGCTACGGTCAAGAGTATGCTGCGTGACATCGCTTGATTCTCCTTCTTTCCTAGGTACGCGCTGCTACTTGATTGCACGCTTGGTTGCGGGTCTTCTCCGGACGAGTCGCAACTGGCGACTGTGCTTGCGTTGACGTGACAAACAAACTGCAGAGCAGCGATAACAGCCAGCCCACGGTCATTGTGTTTGGTTTCGGCTGCGCAAGTGATAAAGAGCACCGCCCTGCTAGCGACGCGCTAGGCTTGCACGCCGCCGAGTTGATCGTCCGTGCCTATTGCAGCGTCAACTCCAAATCTCGCAGGTCGGCATCTCGCAGGTCGACGATGGCATCGGCAGGCGCGTTTGCGCTCAGGTCAATTCGAATGCGTTGACTCGCCCCGGATCCATGCACCGTGATTGCGTAGCGAGCGGGGCGCAAATCACTCTTTGCGAAGCGTCCATTGCGCCCTTCAAGGGTCACTAGCTTTGGTCTCTTGCGAGCTCCCGAGGGCTCGATTTCGTAAATGAGTAGCGTCGCGAAGAGGGCAGGTTTGCCATCCGGTTGCAGGACGCGCCCGGCGATCGACCGTCCCTTTCGTAGCACAACCGTCGGCACTGTTCGCTCTTCGCCCGATACGGCGTCCAGTCCAACGATGGTCTCGGGAAGGTGCTTGCGGTGAGAAACTTGCAAACTTACGGCGCCGGTAGGCACATCTCGAAGGGCGAAACGACCGTCTTTGTCGGTGATTGCGACACCGCTCTCCTCAGCGGCCTCGACCTTCATCTGCTCTAGTTGCCCAAACTTTTCCTGGAACCGCCGCATCGTCTTTTGCAAACGTGCGCGCGGGTCCCTCTTCTCGGCAAACGCGACCTTGGCCCCCACAATCGGCAGTCCTTGGGAGTCAACTACACGTCCTGTCAAAGTGGCGCCAGCGATCAACTGCACAGTCAACGATTGCGCTTCCGCGTCTCGCACCTCGACTGTCTGCGTGGTCGAAACGTAACCCCGAGCAGAGAACTCGACGTCATACTTGCCGGAAGCCAAACCATGAAAATCAAAGCGACCAGATACGTCTTGGAAGCGCTGGACCTTCGCTCGTTCGCGGGACAACAAGCGCTCGACCGTACCTCCGTCAGCACGAAACATCTTCACTGTAAAGTCCGCCAGCGGCAGCTGCTTCCCCTCGTCCAACACCGTGCCCAGAAGCGTGGCACCAGAAGAGAGTACGACTTTGAGACCCTGCTGAGGTGCAGACACGTTCGACTCGGACCATGGCGCTAGACCCACAGCGGAGACACGTAGCTCAAACGCCTCCGTGCCCAATCCCGATTTCTCGAAGCGGCCTTCCTCATTGGTAGTCAGCTGGTACGCGGCACCCAGTTGCCCTGAGCGATGAAAGGCAACTTTCGCCCCCGAAACCGGCTGCCCGTTCGAGTCCACTACGACCCCTGAGATCTCGAGCCCTCTCTCCAGGACCACCGTCACATCGTGGACTTGCCCTTCGGTGAGTTCGACCGCATCGCTCAGGTATGGCGTGTACCCGCGAGCGCTCACACGCAATCGCCGCTGACCGGGCGTAACTCCTCGAAGTTCGAACTGACCCGCAGCATCGGTTCTCGTCGTAGCCGTCGACGCTCCCGCTCGTAGGCGCTCCCTGAGGGCTTCTCCAAGGACTCCATCTGCGATCGGTCCAGCGGCGACCTGCACGTCGGCACCCAGAACGGGATCCCCCGCAGCGTCGACAACGACTCCTGTCCAGCGGGCACCTTCGCCCAGTACAACCTCGGGAAGCTCTCCCCCGCCGTCGGGCACGACGAACGGCTCAATGATGCCAGTCGTGTACCCGAGCGCGCGTACGTCGCCCCGATACTCGACACCGGACCGGAGCTGATTGAGCTCGAACGCCCCATCCGATGTCGTCGTGACGCCCGGTGCGTAGGGCTGAACCGCCTGCAGCTCCCCAGAAGTCTCGTCATTGGTCGCAACGACAGGACGCACGCGAACCCGAGCTCCCGGGATTGGGTTGCCTGCACTATCGACAACAAGACCTGAGATAGCGACACCGGCCTCTAGAACAAGCGTGACCTCTGTGGCCACGCCAGCTTCGACTCGGATGCCACGCTCGATCATTGGGACGAAGTCGCTTGCATGGCCACGCAGCTCGACAGACCCTGGCACTAGTCCGGACAACTCGAAATGACCTTCGACATCCGTGCGAATCGTAGCAGTTACGCCACCTCCTGCGACTCCAACAACAATGGCGTCGGCAACCGGATCCCCTTGTTCGTTAACGACGGTGCCGACGATCGACGCGGCGGTCACCATCGTCAGCTCAACCAAAGCCCCCCCGCTCGCTGCCGCGCTCGCTTGAACGCCACTCTCAATGGTTGGAGCCCATGGCTCGAGCGTCGCAGTGATGGTGTAGGCAACGTCATCGAGGCCACTCATCAGAAAGCGTCCCTCGTTGTCAGTCGCAACCTCAAAGTCGGGTGCGTAGCCGAGCGCTTCGCGTGCACTGTCCCCGAGGATCACCCGAGTACCTTGCCCCCACAGTTGCTCCATTGGTCGCTCCGCCGTCACTCGAGCACCCACTACCGGCTCGCCGCCCGGAGTCAGCACCACGCCCCGGATCGCGAGGCCCGGGAGGACGACGATGTCAACCTCCTCAACACTCCCCCCCAAGACAGCAATACCGGGCCGCCGCGTCACTCGTATACCCTGGCCCTGCACAACCAGCGAGTAGTCGCCGACCGCGAGGTCGGTTAGGGAGTACCGACCTGAAGCGTCGGTCGTCGCTCCACCCGCTAAAGTCTTTGGTCGTGGGGCGGGCAACTTGACGGGCAGCGGCCCTCCTTCTCTATCCGTGCGCGCCGCTACGGCATGAACCCAAAGGCCTACGACAGGATCCCCACTCGCATCGATAACCCGCCCATACACCTCGCCCAGGGAGCTTCCAACCTTCACGGGAACCGCCGGCGACGACGCTACGGCCCCTGCCGCGTTCCCTTGCGCACGCATGGTGGTGTTCCTTGGCACTCGCGTTGTCTCGTTGAGCGGCTCCTGCCCCCGTTCACCGAGAGCCATGGGCGGCTCCTCGGCAACCTCGCTATCGTTCGACAAGACCATCAAGAGACCGCAAACAGCAAGCGCGGCACCTAACACCGCCGGAATCATTGTCGTCTTTGCACTCATCGAAACACCTCCCCAAAACGCTGTGGCTGGTACGGCTGCATCCGCAGTAGGTCCGGTTCGCATGGCGAGCAGAGGCCCCAGACTAGCAAGCCAGACTTCGCGACCACCGTGGTGTCGATCGAGGCTGCGTCGTAGCTCTTCGTGCGCGCGACGTAATCGGCTACGCACCGCTTCGTCGCTGACTCCCAACTTCAAAGCGATGGTCGGCACTCGGAGATCCTCGAAGTAGCGATACAACAGAACCACGCGAGACTTCTCGGAAAGAGCCAAGACTGCGTCGACGAGCTCACGATGCATCTCAGCACGCCCCATCACCTCAACCGTGGATGGCACCGCCTCCGGGCGCGCGTGCACTTGCTCTCGGCGGCGTTGCCGAGAAGCTCGCCTGAACTCGGTTCGAGCCCGATTCCGGAGCACGGTGCCCAGCCAGGCGCGAAGTCTCTTCACCGAATTCTCGGGGGCTGCCCACCACGCCAAGAGCGCTTCCTGCGCTAGGTCATCGGAGTCTGCGCCGTCGGCAACCAGCTGCGCGGCTAGTTGCTGCACCCACACAACGTTTTCGGACAACTCTCGGGGGTCCACGGTCACTCGCCGCTTTCGGTCTACTGCGCCTGTTTTCGGGTCCTTGCACAGATGGGTCTCCGCGGCGCCGCCATCCGGTCGAGGTTTCTTGCGTTCGAATGCCTCGGCTACAGCTGCTCGAGATACTCTGTGAATAGTGGATAGATCTCGTTGAACGTCGAGACGGGCAACACCGCTGCAACAGCGGCCTTGGGACTCTCGCCGTGACGCAAGGCACGGTGGATCCGCGAGGTCAACTCGCGATGCGCGCGGTCGTCGCCATGCCGCAGAAAATGCACCCAAGCCCAACAGAGATCCCGCAGTCGAGGCTGCCTCAACTCCACAACCTTGTCCGCAAGCAAATCGCTAACCGTCGGCTCGGTTTGGTTCTGAATCCACTGTCGGGCTCCCCGAACCAATTGTGGATCCACAGCTCCGAGCACAACGTCCGCGCCGAGCAAGCTGCGCGAGTAGTAGGTGCAGTGGCCCTCCATCCACCAAAGCGGAGGCGATCGATAGAGGGCTGAAAGGACCGCATGAGCCACCTCCGCGCCGAGCGATCGAGCCAACTGCTGGCTGATTTGGTCATCGCGTGCACCAGGATCCACGAGGGTCCAGAGACGAGTGTCGCCGACCAGTGAAGGTCTCGGGAACGTCGAGTCGGCATACCGCGGCACCTTCTCTCCGCGATAGGCGTCGTGCACAGCCACATGATCGAACACAAAGACTCTGCACTTCTTGAACTCCCACGGCTTATTACGGTTCCGCTTGTCCACGGGCTGATCTGGAACTCCCTCGGCCGGCTCACCTGCCGCACCGCCGTCGGGTGAGGGCGTTGGAGAGGCGATCGGCAGGGGTTGTACATCTGCGGGATAGTCGTTGATGATCGCAGCAACCAACAGGTCGAGCTTCGTCTGCCACGTCGAAGCGGTTTCCTGCGAACTGGCAGCGACCACGTCGAAGTACTTGCCTTTAGCTTCATACGAACGCGGCCACACCGGCAATTGTTGGTCGTACGCGCGGCCTCGGTTCGCTGCCACCAACGCGGCATTCTTGGACAGGATACCTCGGACGACTACCTTCGAAACGAACGCCTCCCCTTCCCCGCTGGAGCGACCCGCTACCCCGACGAAACCGTGGCGCGAGAAGCGCAGCGTGCCGTGCCCTCGTAGCTCGCCAGCACATGTCTTCTTGATAACGTCGCTCCCGTTGATTCTGGCTACGATCTGATCGCCTCGGATCAGTAGTTCGAAACGGTACTCGAGCGCCGGTTTGATCTTTGACCGTTTCCACTGGCCGTCACCCAAGTCGCCGTTGACCCGGATGCGAGGATAGTCACCAAAGTTCACTTCGATGACGTCCAATCCTTCGCCGCGAAACTGCAGGCTGAACGCGTCCACGCCGCGAACCACCACCATCGCATTGGTGATCTGCTCAAACGGTGCCTGCAACAACACATCCCCAGCCGCAGGCAAAGCGATGCTGCCTGGTTGGATCGACGGATGCTTCGGTCCACTAGCCAGGGCTCTATGGCCATAGCGCTCGCGAATGATGAAGTCCTGGGCCTGCTCTTCGCTCCGGAAGTCGTACTGAATCTGCAACAACTCTTTGTGCAGCTTGAAGCGACCGTGGATCTCTTTTGCCAAAGCTTCCCTAGTGGCAGCCTGAGACAACGCACTCTTGTCGGCTCGGGCAATGTCGGGAGACAAGGGCACCCAAAGGAACACCGCGGCTAGAATGGCGTGGGCAGGAAACGAGGCGATCTTGGCCCTATCGGGAGTGCCAGGCACTGACATCGGTGACTCCTCTTGGTTCGGTTAGGGGTCCGTACCTGAGGAGTCTCCATGAGCGGCAGGTTGCGGTCGTACTTTCTGACAGGGTTGCTCGATCTTAGCCCGGCTTGTCGCCCCGCTTGAGTAGATCCAAGAACTCGTTGAAGCGCTTCTTGCGGGTCTCGGGACGCTTCGCGTCTTGTAGGCGGTAGTAGATGAGGTAGAGGCTACGACGAGTCAGCGATTCGAAGGTCTTGCTCGCTGCGCGACTCTTCTTCACAGCGGCCACGAAGTCAGCGGGCATCTCAAAGTTCCTCGAGCTACCGTAGGCTTCCGCCCAGCGCCCGTCCTTCTTGGCTGCTTTGACGTGCAGTAGCCCCGGGGGCTGCATCCTTTTCTCTGCGATCAGCCTTTCGACGTGGCCGACGTTCTTCTGCGACCACTTGGATCTCGGTCCTCGGGGAGTAAACCGCTGGTAGTAGGCCTCATCGTCGCATGACTTCTTCAGGCCGTCGATCCACCCCCACGCGAGCGCTTCAATCACCGCTTGCTCCCAGTCGACGGATGCAACTCCCGACGCCTTCTTGTAGATCTTCAGCCAAACGACTGTTTCACAGTCGTGATTTTTGGACAACCAACGGCTCCACGCGGCCGGAGTCTTGAACGACCGTACCCTGTCGAGGTCGACTTCCATAAGGCCTCTGCTTCTGAAACTGGGTCCTGACGCTGGATCGCGTCAGACGCCCAGCTCGTCTCGAATCTGCGGCGCGTCCACCGGCTCATGCTGGGCGAGGCAAGTAGCCTGATTCACGATGGGGTCGGATACAACTCGAACTGACCGCGAACCTGCGCAACACGACAGTTGGCCGCGCAGGGACGAGGCGCCGCCACTGCCCACGCCTTCTAGTCGAGTTCCGCGAGTCGGTTCGTCAGAGTCGCAATCTCGGAGGAGTGCTCACCGCTGCTTGCGTCGAGCTCGGTGGCTCGCTGCAACGCCGTCCGCGCCTGCCTCAGAAACCTGAACCGAATGAGATCTCGAGCCAGCTCTAGGAAACTGGTCACATCTGTCGAATCGGCCGCTTCCTCGAGGTCGTCGAGTAGAGCCTCAAGCTCTCGCTGTGACTTCCGAAGAGCCACCCACGCTTCGTAACGTCGGTTGATCACACTCTTCCAATCGTCGTCATCGTCTGCGACTTCGTCCTTAATGAAACCCACGCGGAGCAGGCGACCGCCGAGAGCATCGTCTTCGATGTCGTCAGCAATGTCATCACGGATCTCCTTCTTGAGCGCAGCGTTGAGCCCCTTGGCCGCTTGGTGAATCAACTTGGCACACTTGTCGACGGCGGCGATGTAGTTGGGGCGTACAGCATTCAGTTCCTTCGTGAGGGTATCGCGCTGCTGACTAGACAGGCTCGACACGTCGATACCGAGTGACTTCACATCGATTCCAACGAACAGGATGCGTTCCCCTGTTGCTTCGATCGTCAGTCGAGAGAGTTCCTCGCGAATGGCGTCCAGCACCGTCGAGGCCTTGTCGAGACATTTGAAGACGTGGACACCTCGCCGACTCAAGAACCTGCGAGTGCGATCGGGGTGCTTGTCCCAGTACTCGGCCTTTGCAGCACGTTGAAGCCTTTTTGATACTCGATCGAGCGGTCCTGCGAAGTGCCCGTGAAGTCGTTTCGCCACACGGCCCGTGCGCGGTGCGTCGCGCCTAAGCAGGCGAATCGCCGCCTTGGCGTTTCGAATCGTCACACGGGGTGAGGCCTGGGTCGGAGCCTTCTTGATCTTCTTCAGTAGTTCGTTGTAGGTAGCGAGGTCGACAATGACTTGCTCAGACATGGAATACTCTACTCTCCCGTAAGGTGTGTAGCTGGGGCGCGGGACTGACAGGCTTGAGTCAGGTCACAAAACGCGAACCCTGCACGCCCTCTGTAATGGAGATCCCGGGATGAAACCGGACCGTCCGTTTCCGGATTGGTCAGAAACCGAGGCAGCTCCGTCCTCGAACTGCGGGCTGCTTGCTAGCTCAGACCGTGCAAACTCAGCCGTCTGCGTACCCGCTCGAAGTGGACTTGAGAAGCACACTGTAGCTATCAGGCTGTCGAAGTACCGTCAGCGCGCGAGAACGACAGCGTAGCATGGATGCGTAGCCGGTGAGGACTCATCACTTCGTGCTCGATCGCGTAATGCCCACCCAGCAGCTCGCGAGCCACTCGCGCCGCCAGCCACGTCCCGATGCCGCGAAATCCACGATCAGAGCCCTCGGACGCAAGACCTTCGAAGACATCCATAAGGTCTCCGTGAGAAGCGTGGTTCGCAATGCTCTTCGCATCCGCGAGATGCTTGACCAAGTCGTCTTTCAGATAAGCCTCGTTGGAGACCACTATTGCGACTTCCTTGTTCGTGCAACTCGTACGCACCGAGCAGGTCTTGGGAATTCCGTACTTCAACGAGTTGGAGATCGCGCAGGACAGCGCGGCATTGATCGGTGTGACGTCAGAAACGTAGACGCGCGCCCCTCTCGCCCCTTGCTCAAAGTCGATCTGAGCGTCATGGTCTGCACCCACGAGTAGCTCTGCATGGTAGACGGCTTTCTCAACGATTCCCTCTAGAAGCTCAGATGGCGACGAAGGGCCGTGAAGGAGCGGCTCAACGCGATTGGCGAACTGGTGCAACAGCCAAAGCTGCTCCTCGATCACAGTCGACAAATCGAGGGCCACGGCAACGTTACTACGCTCACGCGCACGGTTAGATCGCGCTTCGACCAGCTCCCGCTGGCAGGCCTGAGCGACCCCAACTAGTTGGTGGATCGGTCCCACGCCCGCGGACGCCCATGCGATCAGTGACTTCTGTCGCGAGATCCGACGGCTAGACCAAATGCTGAATCCAAGGTTGCGGGCCAGAGCTAGCAACCACGCAGCATGCAACTGCGTCGGGACGACCTCACTCTCAAACCGAAGACGCAGCAGCGTTGTCGCAGAGGCTGCCCCCAGATAGCGCTCATGCCGTGGCCGCCACGGTCTCAGAAAGACCTCAGTCCAACCGCTATCGGACGGCCGTTCAAACACTCCGAAGGGTACCGGATCCAACTCCAAGCGAGAGAAACTGTGAGTGTCCGCAGCGGAACCCGGTACGTAGGCCACGACGCGACAACGGTGACTCGAACCCGATATGACGACGAGCTTCGCCTCTCGAGCGTCGCCAAGCTCCAGCGCCTCCGCCACTCGCTGCAACAGCGCTTGGTCAGCGCGAGGAGTAGCACGCTGTGGAGACTCGACGATTCGCACTCCCACTGGCGCGCGTTCGTAGAACGTAACCACGGAGGCGCCGGCGAAGCCCTTGATGGCATTCAAACTTGTCGTGCGCAGATTGTCGGCCGAACGTGGCTCCTGGGTCGACAAGCGCGCCAGCAAGGCGCGCAATGCTTCGGCCTCGGCAAGCGTTTTGTTGCGGAGGATGGAGAACACGAGATGCTCGATCTGCGGCAATCCTCGGCATAGAGCTGCGCGCGAGGAGCTGTCGGTCATCGTCACAAGAGAGCGTATGTGCAGAACGGCCTTCACCCGCCCACCTGCGAACAGAGGAAACACGATCTCCGCCCCCTCGGAGGACAGTCGCCTGTCAATGAGAGGACTCCATGCTGGGGCGGCCTGCTTCAGATCTTCAAACACAAGGCTCGTGGCGTTTTCCACGCACGCGCATACCAACGGAGGAACTTCGTCCGCTTGCAGCGGAATGGCAAGCCTACCTGGTCCATGATCTGGGCTGGGATAGAGCAAAGAGACCTCCACGCTGTTTCGGTCCCAGTGGTCTGCATAGTAGTACGATACCCGCACCCTGCTAAACGGCAGCCGACAACTACGGGCGATGAATTCAGATAGCCTTCTATAATCGCGGAGCCAAGTACTGCGTGCATGCTCGTCAACCTCGGAGCCTTCTGGAGGAGCATAAGGGTCCGACCAGCCTGAGAGGTCGAAGGCGAAGTCATCCAAGCGACGGTAGGACTTCGCCTCCGAGCGTGGGTTGATCATCTCTCGGATCTTAGGGTGTTTGAGTATCTGGCGGCGAGTGCGACGAATAATGTTCCTGATTCGAGTTGCGACTTCGGTCAGCGCTTCTTCTGTGCGTTTCTCACGGTAGTTCGCAAAGATCTCGATCAACAGCCTCGTGCGTTGAAGCTGCGGACTCATGCTACGACTAGGCCTGTGTAGTTGCGCCGAGAGGCGTACTAGCGACCGAACGACATGCGCTTCACAGAAGCTACTATCAGAGAATCGAGGCTTGCCCTGCGACGTTTCGACATCGGGAACCACAAGAGTGTGGGCATTCGAATCCACCAGCGAGAACAACTTCAGGGAGGATGGGTTCGGGGGGCCCTTTAGCCTAGGCAGGTACTCAGGCAGTACACCTGTCGCGGCTATGAGAACGTAGCTGCTGCGAGCAAACGGCGCCGTGGGGTCAGAAAGGTACAGCGTGAGCACGTCCGCCCCCGATGCGGACTGAATCTGCGCCAAGACGTCGTCCGGTATGTCAGAGTAGCTGGCGACAACAGTCAATTTCGCTACGCCGTCTCCTGCTCAAGCCTCAGCCGTTCGCAGATTCGATCTGCGATTTGAGAGAGATCTCCCCCTCGGGCTGTCCACTGAACGTCGACGCCTAGGGCACTCAGCGCCTCACGCAACTCTGGATTGTGAACGCAGCTGTGATCAGTGAGGACAGAAGCAACTGCGACGCAGCGCACCCCCTTGGGGCGTTCCCCCCGAGGTCCGTAGCCTCCGAAAAGCTCGGCGGCTGCGATCTCTTGGAGAAGCCCCATGCCCGTGCAACTCTTCCACGAATCCTGATCGAGGTCCTCTCCTGGACCGAGTAAGTCCGTGACAAGCCAGTCGAACCACGCCCCACGCTTCAGGCTCGCAATCAACTCGGCTGCCGGTTTCCGAATGTCGAACCATTGCGTCTGGACTTCCAGGCCGTGAGCTTCAGCCGCCTTCGCGAACTCACCTGCCTGGTACTCAAACGACCGTTTCACGTCTTGTGCGATGAGAATTCGAGGGTTCAAGCGCTACTCCTTTGGTGCATCAGAGGCCCCCCGGCCAGTGGGATGCGCCACTCCTGGGGCGCGGCTGGCACGGACCAACCTTCGTTAAGGAAGATTCCCGACCCAACCGGACAGCCTTCAAGGACAGAATTCGTTAAGCCGCTGTTCAGCGGACGATTACGACTCGTGAATCGCCCCAACGTCGATCACCAGCGCCCGACCAACAGGCGACAACCGAGACTACCGCCCGTAAGCGTCAGCAGGAGAAGCTCTTGGGAGATCCGGGAAGATTAGCCGTCCCGTTCCTGACCTGAGGCGCCTCTTACCCTTGGGGCATCGGCGTGGTGCGCTTTTTCCGTTGGAAGACGGGCAAGAATGACTCTTTCCCGCAAAGTGAACCGGATGAGCAAGCACCACGGCGCACGGCTCTCTCTCTGACAGTCGTAGCTGCTTGCAGCTTGAGCGCCTGCAACAAGGCAAAGACAAAAGGAAGACCACTCTGGATGGCCATGGGAATTGAATAGGAGCGAGCATGCAGACGATTCCAAGCGTCGTGCTCATTGTGTTCATCGTGATCTTCGTCGCGACAGCTGCGCTAGCGCTACTCGCAGTTGCTAGATTTGGGCCTAGGAAGACGTCTCTCGTCACCATCGATTCCAAGTACCTTTGGCCATTGTTCACAGCGCTGCTCCTTGAGACTGTCGGACTGGTCCTGGCCCTTGGAAGTGTCGCTCTCGATGGCATACGGTCGAGTTCCGCGGATCTGAATGACTCTAGCAAGCGCATCGAGGAGCTGCTTGGGACCCTCGACGACATGACTCGCCACATGATCAATGAGCCCTCTGGAATCGTCGCCTTCAGCGATCAGGGACAGCTGCACGGCATCATTGTCGATGACGAGGAACCTGATCTGATTCTCGTCGGCCCGGTCAAGGACGATCTCTTGTATAGGCGCACGATTCCGATCAAGGACCTCGAACCCGTTGACATCGAAGCCATCACCTATGACGGAGCAAAGTGGTTCTACGCCACGACATCTTTCCGCCAGCTAGGAGAGGAAGGTAAACCGGCACGAAAGCTCATGCGGTTTGAGCTAGATGCAGATTGGCACAGGGAAGACTACCAAGTGGTGGCTGAGTCGCGAGACGTCGCAGCCAAGCTGCAGGCCTTCTTGCAGAAGCATGGGGTTACCATCGAAGAGGAAGCCTGGAGGCACCGTGCGGACGCAGCAGCCAATTGGCATCCCTGGCAACTCGAGGTTGAAGGTGCTGCTGTGCGCGAGGGCCGCCTCGTACTGGGCTTGAAGTGGCCGTTGACCTCCAACAATGAAGCGATCTTGGTCGAGTACTCCTGGGCCGATGGGGAGTTCGCCGGGTTTCACCAGCTAGACCTGCAAGGGCATGGAGTGTCCGATCTCTGCTATGAATCTCGCACGGGTCGGCTCGTGGTGGCTAGCAATCCCCCGGCCAAGGAGCGCCGAGAGAACTTGGACGACGAGCGGGCATACCTAGGAAACTCGTTGCTTCGAACGTTCTCGTGGAAGGTTGGACAGCCACAACTCAAACTCGAGAGCACGGTCTCGGCAGCGCAGAGGCGTGCCAAACTTGAAGGTGTCGCCGTCACGGAGAAGGAAGTGTGGCTGACCTATGACGGTCCCAACCACCAGATCAACCGAATGCCGATCGGAATCCTTTCGAAGCAGTAGTACTGGTCAAGAGGGGTGCGTACATTGAAGCTCCTGCGAGAAATCTTCTTCGAAGTGACGATCCAAAGGGCACTGTTCAACGCCTACTTGGTCATCTTCTTGGTGACAGCTGCCGTGACTCTGGCTGGCATTGCGAACATTCTGACCGTCGACCCAACGATACTGGAGAAGCTCATCTATCTCGTTATCGCTGAGGTCGCTGCTGGCCTTGTGGCCTTGTTCCATGCGTTCTTCCTATCAAGGTCTGATGCCGTTGCCCTCCGGCTACAATTCGAGGAGCCGCTGGACATGAAAGGACTCGTCAACGCCTCTGTTACGTGTGCTTTTGTAAACTCGATGGATCCTCGAGACGACGACAATGCCGACATGCAGCAGGTCCGTCGGGTCTTGGACGATGGCGGACCTCTAGTGAAGGTAAGCCCCCCTAAGAACGCTGACATGGTCCATGTTTCGTTGGAATCGGCCGGGGTGCCGTACGCGGGATCCGTGTCGCTCAACTCCCGAGGAGTTGAGCTACTGCGAGAGGAAGGTGAGGGGGAATGAGAGGCCTTCTGCTGCGGAACAACTCGACTTACACTGGTCGGGAAGGCAAGACCGACTGGTGGGAGTGGACCGCGTACATTGATGCTGACGCCGATCAACTCAAGGAGGTGGACTACATCGAGTACCACCTGCATCAGAGCTTTCGGCGCCCGATTCGACGCGTAAAGAGGCGCGCGGGAGGATTCCCGCTGACGATGCGTGGCTGGGGAACCTTCGAGCTCGTGGCGAAAGTAGTCTGGAAGGACCGTACGCGCGAGCCTGAACTCCTGAGACACATGCTGGAGTTCGCTGACTCTGAGTGATGCAGGACCTCTCGCTGACCGAAGGGTCCTGTTGATAGCGCTACTTTTGAGAAAGACAGCAGTCGCCTCGCGTCGGGCACGTTCAGCTGCTGAAACACGCTCGCTATGAGGCACGCTCGCCACCCTTGCCGTCAGTTCCGTCACTGGCCGACATTTACAGCTTGCTTACAAGCAACCGCGAGGCGAGATTGTCGTGGTTACCGTCGTCACTGTGCAGGCGGCAGCGTACCACCAGGCCCGACCCGGTTCGTCGAGCGGGACTCACCAAAGGAGAAGTCGCATGTCAATCAGAGGTAACTGTCTCGCGACGTTGTGTCTTGCGCTCGCTCTATGTGCGGCGCCCTACGCTGCTGCTCAAGGTCGAGGCGGAGAGCTCGCTGGAGGTGACGAGAAGAAGCCCGGAGAGAAGATCCTACTGGATCCGGAGGCGGGAAGCTGGAATCTCACAAAGCTCGATAAGCACTACAAAGGAGGAATCGAGCTGCTGGCGGACGATCAGTACCAAGATGCCTACGAGTTCTTCAAGTCGAAGAAAAAGGAGTTGACCAAGGCAGGCGGGAAGGAGGTCCGGGAACCCAAGAAGAAACTACAGTTCTTGGCCAACCTTGCTAAGGAACTGGTGGGCGTGCAGAAACTCGCGGCTAGGCCGTCGGAGAAGAGTCTCGCTCGCGCGATCAAGGCGACCAACAAGTACCGTGAGACGTTTGCTCTGTTCAAGTTCTTGGCCCTCGAGGACGGCATTCGTGGCATGCTGGGACAAAGCCTCGAGACCTTCGACTATGGTCCTCAGATGTACGTGCCAGACGAATCGCCCCTCGACCCCTTCGTGTCCTTCACTCCACGGCTCCAAGCAGCTCTGCCATTCTCCGTCAGCACGGACTTGAAGATCGTGCCGCAAGGTCGACAGTGCTACTACTGGAATGACACTCCGGATCGACGCCAAGTCTCCACAAACTTTCCACTGGGTGAAATGTCGTGGAAGCCATACCGCAGGTTGAGTTTCATGGCACGTCTCGCAAAGCCCCAAGCCGCGACGCTGCAGGTGTTCGTTACGACGAATCAGGCGGGGCAAAACCGATACGAAATGGGCTGCGGGACCTGGAAGGGTTGGAAGACGTTCTCGATCGACTTCCGTAAGGACGCGTCAGTATCTCGACCGAACGCACACGCCAAAATGTCTTGGGAGAAGCTGTACTTTCTTGGGTTTCACACGCGAGGCGGCCTCTCCGACTTCTACATCGACGACATCCGGCTGATCAAGTAGCGAACGAACGAGACAAAGCGGCCCCAGCTGTCGCAACAGCAAGGGCCGCTTGGGGTCGGTCGAGTGCGCTCTAGTGCCTACGGGCAATTGCCGAGAACGCCGCAATCCACAAACGAGTCAGCGGTCGGGTCGGTACCGCAGACGCTGACGCCAGGAGCGAGCGGGGCCGGCGAGGCGGGCACGAAGAGGTAGTTCAACAGATACACCGCATCGTTCAGATTGAGAACGCCGTCGTCGTTGGTATCACCACTGTCAGCACACGCAATCGCTGGGGCTGAGGGGACGAACAAAGCTTGAAGCGTATATACCGCGTCGGTGAGCTGCACCGATCCGTTGAGGTCGACATCTCCGCGGATGAACTCTCCCGCCGTCGACGTATTGAGCAGGATGGAAACGGTGTTGCTGGAGAGGACCGCGACTTCGGCAAGACCGTCGCTGGTGGAGTCGCCTACCGTACACCGCGAATCCGGGGTCGTCAGCGGCATGCTGCTCGCTGCGCCAAAGGTTCCATCGCCGACGCCATGGCGCCACTCGAGTCCAATGTTGGACGTCGTCAACAAATCGGGAATGCTATCACCGGTGATGTCTTCAGCGCGCACGGTGAAGGTGCTGCCATTCACGGCGTAGCTGGAGAATGCGCCGATGTTCCCCGAGCCATCTTGAAGGAAGATGCCGACGATGCTGTTGCCCGTACAAGTGAAGGCGATGTCGTCGTGCCCATCGTTGTTCAGGTCTTGGATCTGAAAGTCTCTTGGGGTGTCGTTGATGCCGACGGGATAGAAGTTGACGTTGGAAACGAGGCCGTTCGCGACGAAGACGAAACTCAGCTGTTCCAAACTGGACAACAGGAGATCGTCCGTGCCGTTCTCATCCAAATCCATCACGACCGTGTGGTTCAACAGTCCAGTCGTAGCAAAATCACTGAAGATCGGGGCGCCAAAGCCCCCGGCCCCATTCCCCATGCGGATGTTGATCTCCACTGTGTAGCCGAGAAATGGTGTCCCGAAGCCGCGAGTCACGGCCACGTCCAGGAGATTGTCGCCATTGAAGTCACCGACCACCGCTTGGCCGGCGTCCGCCAACGTCTGGTACAGGCCTGACTGAGTGAAACTCCCGGTGCCATCGCCAAGCAGGCATGAGTAGCCATTGAGGAGTCGCACCAGAGCGTCGAGGTTGCCATCATTGTTGAAGTCGGCGACGGCTGCCAACGTGCCAACGATCGGCAAAGGCGCAGCTGCAATCTCGGTGAACGCACCGCTGCTTTGAAGCTCATACGTTCTGAGACTGCCAGCGTCTACGATCAACAAGTCGCGGTCTCCATCGCCGGTGACATCGACAAGTTTGAGGTGCTCTCCGAGGAGCGTCGCAGGGGCTGGCGATGACAAGTTGAGCGTTTGTGAGACCGTGAACTGAACTTGGGCGACCGCAGGACTCAGGGACGCGATCACGAAAAGGATTCCTATGAGACAGCGCAAGGGGTCCTCCTTTGGCTGAGGGTTGGGGGGAGCCAGCAGCGTGACGCACCAGACTGCCCGGGAGTTACTGCCATGGCGCGGAGTTGCTGCCACGGCAGATTGCCGACGTTCACCCTGAAGATGCCGCCAACCTGCAGAGCGTTTCCGCGTTTCTACGTGCCGAAGAGGGCTGTGACTTGGGGTGTATGCGCTTCTGCGAGAACGTGATCAGCGACATCGTTGATGGTCGCAGGCCAAGGTGCGCTGCTGTGCCTAGGAGACCCGACCGGGATCAGGAGGGATGATGGCCGCGGGCAAGAGCGAATTGGGCGGCAGCGTGAAGCGTCGGGATTCGCCGATCCCCCACTGCCGCTGCCGCCGTGCCCTACCTACTCGCAAGTAGTTAGGGGCAAGTTGAGCTAACGCAGTCGAGGCTGTCTGGTGTCAGATCGACAGCGCACACTTCGACGGGCGGGTTGCCGCCGCCAAACAGTGCCCCCAGGAGAGACACAGGGTCAGCGATCGTGATGGACCCGTCGTCATTGACATCGCCAGCATCCAGACAGCTCGGAGCAGCGCCGGCTGCGAACATGTAGGACAGAAGCGTCACTGCATCGCTGATGTTGCAGCTGTTGTCTGCGTTGGCGTCACCGCGCATGAACTGATCCGCGGCCGCGGCTGCGGTGATCGTCACGGTCACGTCGACGGAAGGCTGGGTCCCCGCTGGGTTGGTGACCGTGAGGATTGTCGTCCCCGGCGCTGTGGCGTTGGTCGCGAGCTCGAGGTAGAAGAAGTCAGAACCGTAGAGGGCTATGTCGTAGGGTGCCCAAAGCATCACCATCGAAATCGTCAGCTGCGACGGGTAGATGATGATATCGCAGTTGGGCGGGAGCCCGTTGTCAGCGATGTGTTGGTCGAGCCCGGTACCGGGGCCTGCCCCCGTGAACTGCAGCTGGTTGACGTCACACGTCGCCTCTAGGCCGAAGAAGCTAACGAAACCGCTGGGATCACTTATAGAGACTGGGATGACGAGCGTGTCTCCTTGAGCGACAGTCACGCCGCTGGGGACTGAGAACGACGGATCGGACGGGACCGTGACCTGGGCGAACGTGGGCGACACGAGGCCGACAAGCAATAAGAAGATCGGTAGGGAGCGAAGCATCTCTTCTCCTCCATGGCTCTCACATGGTTTCGGGGCAGCGTTTCTAGTTGCCGACAAAGACAACTCGACACGGGTTTCAAGATCCCGCCGCAACGCTTCCCGTCCCAGACTTGCTCGTCTTTCGCGCTAAGGCGTATCGCAAAAGCGAGTTACACTGACGACCCCAGCGCACCATCCGAGCGGTCACAGCTGTGATAACACCAGTCTAGCCGTAGCCAGGGGTGTCACCCAGCGCATTCACGCGATACTCCCCTCGTCCGCCCCCAGAAAACTCCGACTTTCATGACAACCGCTGTATTCGGATTACGAGGTGTTAGTGGGCACACCTTGGTGTGCAGTCACCTCGAACCGCCGGTACCAAGACTCCCGTACCAAGACTCTGGAGGATGTTATGGCAGCCCGAAGATTCGCGCTCGTGTCACTGCTTCTGTGGGCCACCTCGCCAGCCGTGGCCCAAGTGTTCGAGTTCTCAGCGTCGGCAGAAAGCGTCACGTTCGACCCGGGCACCGGAGCCTCGGACAGCGTCGAGGTCGATCTGGTCATCAGCGATCTGGCCGGACTCTTCACCGCCTTCCCAGTCCCGGTCGCCACGACCGGTTTCGAGCTGGATATCACTCACGATCCCGACCTACTGACAGTGGATGTGGTCGAGTTCGTCGGCGGGTTCGCGACCGACTTCCTCTTCATCGACATGGACGCCACCAGTCCCGCGACAGGCAACGTAGGCGTCTCGATCGGGGCGATCTACGGCGTCTTCGGCGCACCCATCGTAACCTTCGGCCTCGACGAAGGCCCCGTGGTAACGGTGACCTACGATCCCGTCGACACTGCGCTCGTGGACAGCGATGAAGAAGTCGTGCCGCTCGTGTGGGAAGAGCTGGGACCAGCAGGCACGCTTTCGGTAATCGGTGTACCGTTCGCAGTCTACACGCCAATACTAGAAGACGGCGAGGTAACCCTGACGCCGCGCGAGTTTCGACGCGGCGACGCAGACTCAAACGGCGAGCTGACACTACTCGACCTGGCGCTGATCAACTTGTTCGTCATCGGCACGGCGTCACTCGAGTGCATGGACGCCGCCGACGCGGACGACAACGGGTTCGTCGAGATCGACGACGGGCTGTACCTGGCAGACTTTCTGTACGCCATGGGCCCACAGCCTCCAGCTCCTGGTACATCCACGTGCGGCTCGGACCCCACCGCGGACGGCCTCGGCTGTGCTGCGGGCGGAGGCTGCCCGTAGTCAGTCGACTCTGGTGAGAAGGCAGCTCGCACTACTCCACTGCGAAGAAGACAAGCGAAGTCGACTCGAGCATGACGCGATTGGCCTTCAGTCCGAACTTCTCAACGAACTTGCGGGCTTGTTGCCTGGCGGCCTGCGTGTTGCGAACCGCGATCGTGTCACCGCTCCGCATCTTGCCCATCTTCTCAATCGGTGTAATGCGAGCCCCAGCAGATCCACGCCAGATGGGATCGCAGTACAGCTTCTGCACCGGAGACGTCCACCAGCCTGGCGGCACGTCAGGCAGTGTGAGCAGGCGTCCCGTCACCTTCTGTAGCGCGGCACTGTCGCTGGCGGTCCCAAAGCGTGAACTCTCGTCTCTCAGCAGAAGAACCCGAGTGTCTACGAAATTGATCAACAACAAGACCAGTATGCTGATCGAAGCCACGTTGACCATTCGATTGTTCAGCCACTCCTTCGCGCCGCAGACTTTCAAGGAAGCCGCCAGGATCAAGATGACGGCAGGAGCATAGAACCAATGGGCGTAGGGGTGAACGAAAACGTGACTACGGAACATCAAAGTCCACAGCGTCTGTATCGAGAAAAGCACAACGCCGAAGTAGGCCGTACTGCTGCGAAAGATCTCGCGTGAAGCAACCAACGCGACCCCTAGGAACAGTGCAAGTACAAGCGGGGTCTCGCCCACCCCCTCCGTCGCTGTCTGAACCAGCGAGCTAGTGAGTCCCAGCTCCGATAGGTGCTGTGTGTGCTCTCCCGTTCGACTGGCCAGCTTCTCAGCGATTCGCTCTCGCGTGTAGCCAAGGACGCGGCTCTGTATGACGTAGGCCGCTGCCACGCTGGCAAAGCCGACGAGTGTCGTCCACACCCAGAGGTTTCCATCTTTCTTCCTGCGTAGGAACAGGTGGACGACGAGGCCAACAGCAAACAGATAGGGCATGAAGTCGGCGTGGAACATCAAGAACACCAACGCGAGGAATGCTACGAAGCCGGCCCGTCGTTCGATATGTCGCAGCGCCAGGACAACAGCCAGCATCGAAGCTTCGGCGACCGACTCGTACTTCCAGACGTCGACGTACATGTACTTGATCGGGAAGCACACGTACAGCGTCATGATTACCGCCGTTAGGCGCAGCCGCGGAATCTCCGTGACGATCAACAAGAACAACAGGATCGTGCTGAGGACCGAGACGCAGAGCGTAAACGAGCGCATCGCCGCTTCCGACTTTCCAAACAAGCCGATGAAGATACGAAGACACGTCGGGCCCAGCACGCCATGAGAGCCATTGTGGTAGACGCCGCTCGGCTTGCCTTGACGATACGCGTACCTCGATTGCCCGAAGAACTTCGCCGGCTCCGAGATGGTTTCGTCGTTGCTATGAATGGCACGGTGCAAGAGGGCCGCGTTGTCATAGGTGGTGTGGAGTCGGCCGTCGATGAACGGCTTTGGGACGCGAGGCAGAGCCATGCACAGCTGGAGGGCAATCACGCCGAGAAGCACCAAGACGCGCAACATCCACGTATTGCTGGAGTAATCCCTGGTCATCACTGCTCCACTCTTAGAGATCGGATGCCCGTTGCCCGATCCCGTTATGCTAACAAACGCCTAGGTCACTTACAACTACCGGCGTCGTCGCGGAGCCCAGCGACCATTGCCAAACACTACTCCACGGTTGCGCTAGTTGGCCCTGAATCCAACAACGATGAAGCGCCAACACGCTTACACCTCCTCCCCGCTACAGAATCCAACCGATTTCACGACTACAGTTGTAAGCGAGTCTCGCGACGTCGAGCGACTTCCGGCATACTCCACACCTACTCGATGACTCCAACGGACATTCTTGCTTGGGGCGCGCTCGATAGCGCTCCGTTTTGCGGAGCGGCGCGGCACACCGGTAAGGTAGGCCTAGGCTCCCCCGGGAGGTGTTTCAGTGCTAACTCAAATCTGGTGGCTTGTGCTGTTGGTCGCGTCCACGCTAGCGCCACCCGCTTCCCCGCTCCTTTCGCCCGACACGACGATCACAGGCGCGATTGCAGACACCGATCCAGCGGTCCACTCTGCGGTGCTCGATTCAGAGACCTACACCAGCCTCGGCATGCCTGCGCGCGGGAAGACCTATGTTGTCCGAGTCCCGAAGTCCGGTGTTTTTCGTATCGAACTGCGCTCTTATCTGTTCGACGCGTACCTGGTGCTGCGCAACTCCGACGGTGAGATCCTCGCAGAAGATGACAACAGCTACGGCGCGTCTCACGCTCGACTTGTTTACGAATTCAACCAAGACATGCACTACCAATTGGAAGCCTGCGCGCTACGGGGCGACACCGGGTCGTTCGAACTAGCGCTGACGGCCGGAAAGCCACCTGAGCTCTCAGCAAAGGAGCGCGCAGAGGCGCAGCTCGCAGACGCCTTACGTGAAGTCGAAGTGCGCGCGCAACTTCTTGGTGCCGACTCTGTGCGCGTCGCTGAGAGTCTCGAGAGGCTTGGTCGCGTTTACTTCGACCGCGGCGACTACGACGCGGCATCCGCCCCGACTGAGCGAGCTCTCGCAATCCTCGAAAGGTCATTGGGAGCAGAGCATCTATCTGTTGCCAGAGTGCTGAACCGAATCGGCCGCCTGTTCGAAGTACAGGGAAAGTACGCTGAGGGGGAGTCGTCTTACCGCAGGGCCTTAGCCATTCGCGAGAAGCAGCTGGGGGCTGAACACCGGGACGTCGCGGCGAGCCTCAACAACCTCGGCGTGGTGCTGCGGGCGCTGGGCAAGCTGAAAGAGGCCAGCCCCCTCTTCGAGCGCGTCCTACGAATCGATGAGAAGACGCTGGGACCCGAACACCCGACCGTTGCCATGAGTGTGATCAACCTAGCGTCCATCCTCGATTGGCAAGGCCGATTCGCCGACGCGCAGCCGCTGTACGAGCGAGCACTGGCGATCTACGAACAGCAGCTGGGACCACATCATCGACAGGTGGCGATTGCCCTCAACTACCTGGCAGGCGTGTTGGCAGCGCAAGGCCAGTACGACCAGGCGCAGCCCCACTTCGAGAGAGCGTTGGCAATTCTCGAGAAGGCCGAGGGCTCTGCGAAGATGGACTTCGCCAGAATCCTCGTCAACGCGGGGTCGCTGTTCACTTCGCAAGGCAAGTACGCCAAGGCACAACCACTGCTGCAGCAGGCATTGCAAACGCTGGAGTCGTCGCTGGGGCCCGAACACCCTGATGTCGGGACGAGCGCGAGCTACTTGGCGGGGGTGCTTCAAGAGCAGGGCAAGTATGATGAAGCTCGCGCGCTGTTCGAACGAGCACTCGCGATCTCGGAGAAGTCACTGGGTCCCGAGCATCGCAACGTAGCTGTCAATCTAAACAACCTCGCGCGCGTGCTCAAAGAGCAAGGCGACTACGAGACCGCGGGCCCGATCTACGAGCGAGCGCTGCAGGTGGTTCAGAAGGCTGTTGGTCCTGACCATCCACTGGTCGCGGTGAACCTGTCGAACTTGGGATTGCTACGGCAGTCGCAGGGGCAATACGCGGACGCGCGATCGCTGCTGGAACGTGCGCTGGCGATTCGAGAGAAGGTTTTTGGACCAGACCATCCAGCAGTGGCGACACTCCTGAACAACCTTGCACTGCTGTTGCGAACGCAAGAGAAATACGCGGAAGCGCGACCGTTGGACCAACGCGCATTCGCGATCCGAGAGAAGGCATTGGGTTCAGAGCACCCGCTCGTGGCGGCGAGCCTCAGCAACCTCGCGTATCTCGCCGAGGTACAAGGGCAGTACGAGCAAGCCCGACCGCTCTATCAGCGAGCATTGGCTATTCGCGAAAAGGCTCTCGGCACCGATCACCCAGATGTGGCGATGAGCTTGAACAACCTGGCTCTGCTGCTGAAACGGCAACAAAAGTACGACGAAGCACGGCCGCTGTTCGAGAGAGCGCTCGCAATTCGAGAGAAGGCGTCTGGCGTGAACCACGTGACGCTAGCGACGTACGCAACGAACCTCGCTTCGCTGTTGATTGCCCAGGGCAAACATCGATCTGCGCTACCGTGGCTCGAGCGGTCTCTGCAAATCGACACAGACTCGTTGGGTGCCGAGCATCCCGAAGTATTGGTCGACCTCAGCAACCTGACGAAGCTCGACCTCGACCTCGGCAGGCCCGACGCGCTCGCGCGAGCACGTTCGCTGATAGCTCGCCAGCAACGACGAATGTTCTTGCAGCTCGCCAACTCTTCCGAGAGCGATGCGCTCCGTTACGCAGCGCGCCAGAAGACCTCGGTGGAGCTGCTGCTCAGCGCTCTTCCCAAAGCAGATGCCGGTGCTCTAGCGGAAGGCTACGAGGCGATCCTGTCATGGAAAGGGCAAGTCTCTCGTTTGTTCGGACAGAGCAAGCGGCGGTTGTTCGCGGCGTTGTCGTCTGAGGAGCAAAGCACGCTGCGGCGCCTCCGTTCGGTGCAGGCTGGACTGTCGAACGCCCTCGCGCAAGACGGCGCACAGGACATCGAAGAACACACCAAGAATCTCAAGTGGCTCCGCAAGGAACGCGATGCACTCGGCTTGAAGCTACAGCGCAGCGGCGCCGCAAAGCTGCACCAGAAGCCGGTGCGCATCACGGAACTGTGCCAAGCGATGCCAGCTGATTCCGTCTGGATAGACTTCCTCGAACACCGACGCTTTGAGCCTGCACAGTGGAAAGATGGGAAGCTCGTCGCGCAGCGAAGGTGGACAGAGCCACAGCTCACGGCCTGGATCGTGCAGCCAAGCGGTGCACTGACACAGGTATCCCTGGGTGCAAGCGCACCAATTCGTGAGGCCGCCGCCGCATTCCTCGAGGGCACCACCCGGCACCGAGGACTCGCGTTGGAGCAAGACGCGGAGAGTCCGCTAGCGGCCGCGAACGAGAGCTTGCGCGCACTTCTTTGGGAGCCACTCACTAAACACGTCGCGGCGGCCGAACAAGTCTTTGTCTGCGCAGACGCTTTTCTCGCGACGCTACCCTTCGAGATCCTTCAGGACGCGGACGAGAAGTTCCTGATCGAGAAGTTCGCGTTCGTCTACCTTAGAGACGGCGCCGCGTTACAGGAACTCGTGGCAGCAGCCAAACCCGTCGCGCCGACGCTGCTTGCCGCAGGAGCGATCGACTACGACGAGCGCGGTGACACCCGCAGCGATGACTCCGAAGAGAATGACCTTCCTATTGGTGGAGGGATCGATCTCGCGAGCAACCGTGCTGGCGATTTCGAGTATGGGTGGTTGCCGCTCTCTGAGACTCGCCGCGAGGTAGACGGTATCCATCGTTTTCACCGCAAGCAGTTCAAAGACCTCGCTCGCGTACTCATACAAGACGAAGAAGCGACGGAAGAGCGTCTGAAGGCTGAACTGCCGAAACACACCGTGATTCATCTGGCGACTCACGGCTACTTTCAACCGACTCAACTTTCTGGCACGCTCGAGCGAGCGAAAGCGCAGGCAACGGAGGCGCAATACACTTCGAATTCCGTGTCGCAGCTCGAGCACCGGCTCGTTACCGGCTACCTGCCAAGTCTCCTATCCGGTCTCGTCTGTGCCGGCGCAAACGCGCCCCGCTACGCAAACCGCGACAACGGCCTACTGACGGCGGAGGAAGTGTCGTGGCTCGACCTGGGTCAGTGCGACCTCGTCGTGCTGTCGGCGTGCCAGACCGCACTGGGTTCCACTCGCGCGGGCGAAGGGATGATGAGCCTGCGCCGTGCGTTCCACCAAGCAGGCGCGCGGACCGTCATTAGCTCGCTGTGGAAGGTCCGCGACGATTCGACGCGCAAGCTGATGCTCGACTTCTACGACCGTCACTGGAATCAAGCGCTAGGCAAGATCGATTCCCTGCGTGGCGCGCAGCTGGAGATGCTGCAGCAGAACCGCAAGCGCTACGGTCAGCCACTCCCCGCCACTTGGGGGGCTTTCGTTCTTTCTGGGGAATGGCGCTAACATCTGCGATCGAGAACGACGGTAGCAGCGCCCGCCGCAAGCGGATCAGGTGATCATCCTGCGCGTTCGCGCGGTGCAAATACCTGTCCGCACGAGAACTTCGGTGAATCCACCGTGCTCGAGTGCCCGAACTACCTGGCGAGCGCGCTGCCCTGTCTTGCGCTTCCCTGTTTTGCACTGGCGCTTTCCTCCCGAGGGCGAGATAGTGCCATGCCGTTTCTGGCGCAGGGCGGACAGCCGCCCTGTTACCACCACCGGCCGCCTCGACAAGAGCATGGCCCACAAGGAACACGGCGCTGATCATGAGGCTGGCTCTCGCCATAGGACTCGCCCTCCTCACTGGCTGCAACCCACACCAGCTGCGGGAAGAACCGTTTCCCGACGTGCCCATTCCGGAAGCGTTTGCACGACAGGCGCCGTTTGCGGAGACCTCGAGCCCGACCCCTTCACAACCGTGGTGGGAGGCCTTCGGCGAGCCTCAGCTGAACGAGACCGTCGAGCAAGCACTCACCGCGAACCTCGACCTGCAGCAGGCGTGGAATCGGCTCCGACAGGTCATCGCCCAAGCCCGCGCCGCGGGCAGTGGGCGATATCCCGAGATCACTGCGACTGCGGGTGCCTCACTGACGCGCACTGTAGACCGGGACCAATCCGTACCCGGCTTGCGATCGGAACAGAACGACGACCGCTACTTCGTTGGCGGCAGCCTTTCGTACGAGATCGATATCTGGCGGCGGGTCGCGTCGCAGCGCGGCGCCGCCGAGTCCCAAGTCCAAGCTTCCCGCGAGGATCTCGAGGCGACGGCGCTGCTGTTGTCCGGTACTGCGACCGAGCTCTGGTTCACGATCCTCGAGCAATCGAATCTCGAGCGACTGGTCGCGAGCCAGGTCGCCACGGGAGAACAGTTTCTCGAGTTGACGGAACTTCGCTTCAGCATCGGGGAGGGCTCTGCCGTCGACGTCTTGCAGCAACGCCAGCAAGTAGCGCAAACGACGTCGGAGCTCCCCGTCGTGCGCTCCAACTTGGAAGTCGCAGAGAACACGCTCGCCGTCCTGCTAGGTCTGCCCCCTGGCACTGCGATTCCAACACCCGCCGTGCAGGCAGGGCTGCCCGACTTGCCCCCCTTCCCACAGCTCCTCACCCCTGAGGAACTGTTCGCTAGCCGACCGGATCTGCAAGCGGAGATGCGGCGATTGGAAGCGGCTGACCTCGAGATTGCCGTGGCCGTGGCAGAGCGCCTGCCCAGACTCGGAATCTCGCTGTCGTACGAGTTCAGTGGCGACAGCCTCAGCAGAATCTTCGAACGAGAAATGGGCACGCTGCTCGGTAACATTGTGACGCCCCTCCTCGACGGAGGGCGGCGCAAGGCCGAGGTAGAGCGTCGTCGTGCGATCGTCGAAGAACAGCTCGACCGCCTGGGACAGGCGTTTCTCGACGCACTGCTGGAAGTAGAGAACGCGCTGGTCCGCGAGCGCTATCAACGTGACTTGCTGGAGCGTCTCGAGCAGGAAGCCGAGCTGAGCCGCCAGAATCTGGATGAGTCGCGGTCGCGCTATGCCAACGCCCTCACCGACTATCTCAGCGTTCTTGTCGCGCTGCAAACACTCCAAGGATTGGAGCGTAGGTTGATCGCTGAAAAGACTCGGCTCCTGCTGATCCGAGGCGACTTGTATCGAGCCTTGGGTGGCAAAGGCTGGACGTCACAACTAGAACCACCCGCATCAGAGCAGTCGCCCACCGACGCTGCCCGTGCAACCCCGTCCGAGGAGAGTAGTTCATGACTCGCCCGCTGGCCGGTTTTCTGCTAGGCCTCCTTCGCTTTCTGGTTCCTGTCGTGATTATCGCGGTAGGCATCATCGGTGCCCGAATCATGATGGCGGGCCGTCAAGACCCGCCGCGCGCAGAACGGGACGCCCGCGCTACGTTCGTCGAGACCATACCGGTGGTCGCACAGACCCGGCGCGTTACGCTGTCTGCATACGGCACGGTCCAAGCGGACCGGTCCGTCGATCTCCAGGCGCAGGTAGCCGGACGAGTCACCGAACAGTCGGATCAACTGCAGCGAGGCGGCATCGTCAAAGCCGGGGACATGCTCGTGCAGATCGATCGCAGCGACTACGAGCTGGCGCTGCAGCAAGAGGAGGCCGCTCTCGCCAAAGCCGAGTTCGACTTGAAGTTGGAGCAAGGGCGCCAAGTCGTCGCCGGTCGTGAATGGAAGCTCCTCGAGTCAACCATCGAGAAGAACCCGCTCAGCGAAGAGCTCGCGTTGCGCAAACCGCACCTGGCAGAGCGGCAGGCCGCCGCGCGCGCTGCCAACAGTCGCGTCGACAAAGCAAAACTCGACCTAGAACGCACAACGCTCCGCGCTCCGTTCAACGCGGTCGTTCTCGACGAGAACGTCGAGATCGGACAGTTGATCAACACACAGTCGCTTGTCGCGCGGCTCGTCTGTATCGACGAGTTCCACGTCGAGGTCAGCATCCCCCTGCGGGACCTTTCCTGGGTGCAGATCCCCGGGCGCGGTGGGTCTGCAGGGGCGCTGGTGCAGCTCGTGCACGAGGTGGCTGAGGGGCAGACTGTCGAGCGGACCGGGGAAGTCGTCCGCTTGTTGGGCAACGTCGATCCGACCGGCAGGATGGCGCGGGTACTCGTTGCCGTGAAGGATCCACTCGGTGTATTGACGAACACGAACCTCGATTCACCACTTCTCGTGGGCGAATACCTGAAAGTTCGCATCGAAGGCCCCGACGTCGAGGGGCTGGTCGCGGTGCCCAGGAGGGCTGTCCGTGAACGCGATCAGGTCTGGGTCAAGACGACCGACGACCTACTTGCCATTCGCCAGCTCGATCCGATCTACGCGACGGCAACCGAAGTCATGGTGCAGAACAACTTCGAAGCGGGAGACGAGATCGTTACGACTGCGCTGGAATTCGCCGTCCCTGGCATGCCGCTGACGACGGAGATTCGCATCGAAAAACCTGCCACCCAGAGCACCGAATCGTCGGAGACCTCGCTGTGAGCATCTCGGACAACAATGCTGGCGGCGATCGATACGCCCGAGGTAGCGTCTCGTGGATGGCTCGCAATCCTGTCGCCGCGAACCTTTTGATGGTACTGCTGCTCGTAGGCGGCTTCGCGTTCGCGCTCAACATCAAACAAGAGGTGTTTCCCGAGTTCACGACGGATCGCGTGTCGATCGCTGTGCCGTACCCGGGTGCCAGCCCCGAAGAGATCGAGAAGGGCATTCTGCTTTCGATCGAGAACGCCGTTCGTGGCCTCGATGGAGTGAAGGAGGTCGTCGCCCTCGCCAACGAAGGCAGCGCTTCCGTCACGGTGGAGCTCCTGACGTCAGCAGACCCATCGAAGTCACTGCAAGACATCAAGAACGCTGTCGACCGAATCACTTCGTTTCCGGAGCTTGCCGAGCGTCCGGTGATCAATTTGGTCGAAACGCGCACGCAAGTACTATCGCTCGTCATCTACGGCGATCACGAAGAGGGCGTGCTGCGAGCACTCGCCGAACGCACGAGAGAAGACTTGCTCCGTCGGCCAGATATCACGCTCGCCGAACTCGGAGCAGCGCGTTCGCTCGAGATCGCTGTTGAGATCCCCCAGGCAAAGCTGCGAGCGTACAATCTAACGCTGGACCAGGTGGCACGCATCGTGCGCTCTACCGCACTCGAGCTCCCCGCCGGCGCCGTTCGAACCGACGGGGGCGAGATCCTGCTGCGAACTCAAGAACGTCGCGACTACGCGATCGAGTATCGCGACATTCCAGTCACGACGACGCCGGAGGGCTCCATCGTCTTCTTGGGAGATCTCGCGGAGATCCGTGACACTTTCGAAGACGTAGACCAAGAATCGCTCTACAACGGTAAGCCGTCGTTGCGTGTCGAAGTGTTTCGCGTCGGCAGGGAGACCCCGCAGTCGGTCTCAGATTCGGTTCGGCAGTACGTTGCGGAGATCGAGCCAGACCTGCCCCCGGGGGTCGCCATGGCGATCTGGTCGGACCAGTCCGACGTGTACCGCGACAGAATCCAGCTGCTCCTGAAGAACGCGGGCCTTGGGCTGATCCTCGTTCTCATCAGCCTGGGTCTCTTCCTGGAGCCAAAGCTCGCGTTCTGGGTAACCCTCGGCATTCCAATCTCGTTTCTCGGAGCCTTTGTTATTATTCCCCTCACCGGCGCGTCCCTGAACATGATCTCGCTGTTTGCGTTCATCGTGACCCTGGGAATCGTCGTCGACGACGCAATCGTCGTGGGCGAGAGCATCTACGAGAAGCGCGAACGTGGGATGTCTTTTCTGAGAGCAGCTGTCGAAGGTGCCCGCGACATATCCGGCCCTGTTGTCTTCGCGGTCCTGACGAACATCGTCGCGTTCCTGCCCCTGTTCTTCGTCCCCGGCTCCAGCGGTAAGTTCTTCCGGCAGATTCCTGCCGTGGTCGTCACTGTGTTCACAATCTCGTTGATCGAGTCCCTCTTTATCCTGCCGGCACACCTCGGGCACCGTACCAAGGACACTCTCTTCTGGCGGATTGTTGGTTGGCCCAACAAGACTTTCGATCGCGGCTTGCGCTTCGTCATCGAACGCGTCTATGCACCGAGCTTGAAAGTCATCCTGCACTGGCGCTACGCGATGATCGCTCTTTGCATCTGCTGCTTGCTGCTGGCCGTGGGGCTCGTCGGTAGCGGGAGGCTGCAGTTCAGTTTCCTGCCCCGAATAGACACAGACCTCGTGAACGTCTCGGCGCGGCTACCTTTCGGCGTTCCCGTGGAGTCGACACGGCAGGTGCAGGATCGACTGTTGGCTTCACTGGATGAAGCGCTCGAGCGACACGGCGGACGGGAGATCCTGCGGGGAGTCTACACGCAGATCGGTGCGGGACTTCCGCAACGTGGTGGACGGCCCGACAACGGATCATCGAGCGGCGGGAGTCACATCCTCAACATGCAGGCGTTCCTCGTGTCCGCGGGCGGCCGCTCAGTAGGGGGGATCGAGTTCGCAAACAGCTGGCGCGAAGCAACAGGAACGATTCCCGGCCTCGAGTCGGTCAGCTTCCAGGCGCAGATTGGCGTCGGTGGTGGTTCCCCGATCGACGTCGAGCTCAGTCATACGTCGGTGGAGACTCTCGAACGGGCGGCTACTGAACTTGCTGCGGTCTTGGCCGACTATGGGGGCGTAAGTGACATCGATGACGGCTTCTCTTCGGGCAAACCGCAGCTGAGCTTCCGGCTCACGACCGAGGCTCGCAGCCTTGGCATGACGGTTTCCGATTTGGCCTCGCAGGTCCGCAGTTCCTTCTTTGGTGCCGAGGCCCTCCGCCAGCAGCGCGGCCAGAACGAGGTCAAGGTGATGGTGCGCTTGCCGAAAGACGAGCGCGAGTCACTTGCCACCGTAGAAAACCTGATTCTTAGGACACCGGCCGGAGGTGAGATCCCCCTGCTCGAGGCAGCGACGACAGAGCGCAGCTCTTCGTACACACAGATTCGCCGCAAGGATGGTCGACGGTCGATCAACGTCACAGCGGATGTCGATCCTGAGGTCACGAACGGAAACGCAGTCCTGAACGAACTCGCTGCCGGCCCACTGCCTGCTTTGACCGACCAGTTCAATGGCCTCAGCTACTCGCTGACCGGAGAGCGGCAAACGCAGCAGGAATCGTTGTCGGCACTGGGTGTAGGATTCGTCCTGGCCATCTTTGCGATCTTCGCACTTCTCGCGATCTCGTTCTCGAGCTACGTGCAGCCGCTGATCATCATGTTCATCATTCCGTTTGGCACCGTCGGCGCGATCGTGGGGCACTACGTACTGGACTACAGCCTCAGCATGATCAGCTTCTTTGGACTGGTGGCACTGTCCGGGATCGTTATCAACGATTCACTGGTGTTGGTCGTCACGACGAACCGCTTGCGCGCCGCGGGTATGGATGTCAAAGAGGCTGTTCACGCCGCTGGAGTACGACGCTTTCGCCCGATCCTGCTGACGACGTTGACAACAACGCTGGGCCTGACGCCGATGCTCCTGGAGACGTCGGTCCAAGCGCGCTTCTTGATTCCAATGGCGATCTCGATCGCCGGAGGGGAGCTCTTCTCGACCATCGTACTCTTGGGTCTGGTGCCCGCTGTGTATCTCGCAGTCGAAGACGTCACCGGTGGGATCCGGCGCTTCCTCCACTGGGCTGACAACGGCGCGTCGCAGGAAGACACGGCAAACGAGGCCCCTCCAGAATCAGGTCCCCCTCCCGCTCCGGCCGAAGCACCGGTCACGAACTCAGTGACGCCCGGCGAAGAACGTCCCTGAGAACACACGACACCGACAGACAACGCCGCAACGCCAAGCTCTCCGTTCTCAGGGAATTCTGCATTTTCCGTTGCGGAGTGCGACGGCCCCCTCCGCATGTTACAAACGGGTGGAGAAGATCCAGGGCTCGGCCTAGCGGCAACTGTGCGCTCTGTAGCTTCACCCGACCGTTCGCAGAATCGGCTTGGTCGGCCCGATGTGTCCTAGATCCCGATGGTCCTAGATCCCCGATGGGTCCTAGATGGAAGAGCGCGCAAACATGTACCACA